>NZ_JAUSWX010000001.1:2439314-2744228 GCF_030815405.1 Agromyces albus
GCGGATGCGTCGACCGCGACCTCCGGCACCGGGAAGATCGCCGTGATGAGCTTGGCGACCCACTCGATGAGCTCGCCGTCGCCGAGCGGCTCGCCGCCCGGCATCGGGAACGGCACGAGGATGACGTCGTTCTGCGCGAAGTGCCGGGCACCCGGATAGAGCCGCTCGAGGCGAACCCGTCGCGAGTCGGGGATCGCCGCGGGCGCGATGCGGAGCTTCGAACCCGTGGCGATGACCTCGGAGAGACCCGCGAGCTGCGCCCGCCGGCGAAGCCGCGAGATCGCGATGAGGTGCTTCACGGCATCGGGCGGCGATCCGTAGCGGTCGACGAGCTCGTCGAGCACCGCGTCGATCTGGCCCTCCTTCGCCGCGGGACCGCTCGCGGCCGAGAGCTTCTGGTACGCCTCGAGCCGGAGCCGCTCACTGTCGACGTATTCCTCGGGGATGTGCGCGTCGACGGGAAGCTCGAGCCGCAGCTCGGTCTGCCCTTCAGCGACGTCGCCGCGGAACGCGGACACGGCCTCGCCGATCATGCGCAAGTAGAGGTCGAACCCGACGCCCGCGATGTGCCCGGCCTGCTCGGCTCCGAGGAGGTTGCCCGCGCCGCGGATCTCGAGGTCTTTCAGCGCCACCTGGATGCCGCTGCCGAGCTCGTTGTTCGCCGCGATGGTCGAGAGTCGGTCGTGCGCGGTCTCGGAGAGGGGCTTCTGCGGGTCCCACAGGAAGTACGCGTACGCGCGCTCGCGGCCACGGCCGACGCGGCCACGCAACTGGTGCAGCTGCGAGAGCCCGTACTTGTCGGCGCGATCGATGATGATCGTGTTCGCGTTCGTGATGTCGAGACCGGTCTCGATGATGGTCGTCGACACGAGCACGTCGAACTTGCGCTCCCAGAAGTCGACGACGATCTGCTCGAGCACGTGCTCGTTGAGCTGGCCGTGGGCCACGGCGATGCGCGCTTCGGGCACGAGCTCGGCGAGCTGCGCCGCGACCCGGTTGATCGACGACACGCGGTTGTGCACGAAGAAGATCTGGCCCTCGCGCAGCATCTCGCGGCGGATCGCCGCGGCGACCTGCTGCTCGGAGTAGGGACCGACGAACGTGAGGATCGGATGCCGGTCTTCGGGCGGTGTCGCGAGGGTCGACATCTCGCGGATGCCGGTGACGGCCATCTCGAGCGTGCGCGGAATCGGGGTCGCGCTCATGGCCAGGATGTCGACGTTGGTCTTCAGCTTCTTCAGCGCGTCTTTGTGCTCGACGCCGAAGCGCTGCTCTTCATCGACGATGAGCAGGCCCACGTCTTTGAACTTGATCTGCTCGGTGAGGAGCCGATGCGTGCCGATCACGAGGTCGATCGTGCCGTCGGCCAGCCCGGCGATCGTCTCGCGTGCCTCCTTGTCGGTCTGGAAGCGCGAGAGTGCCCGCACGTGCACGGGGAATCCGGCGTAGCGCTCGGTGAACGTCTCGAAGTGCTGCTTCACGAGCAGGGTCGTCGGCACGAGCATCGCCACTTGCTTGCCGTCTTGGATCGCCTTGAAGGCGGCCCGCACGGCGACCTCGGTCTTGCCGAATCCGACATCGCCGGCAAGCAGGCGGTCCATGGGGATGGGCCGTTCCATATCGGCCTTCACCTCGTCGATCGTCTGCACCTGGTCGGGCGTCTCGGTATAGGGGAACGCCTCTTCCAGCTCGTGCTGCCAGGGAGTGTCTGGGCCGAACGCGTGGCCCTTCGCGGCCATGCGCGCCGAATAGAGCTTCACGAGCTCGACGGCGATCTCGCGCACCGCCTTGCGGGCCCGGCCCTTCGCCTGCGACCAGTCGCTGCCGCCCATCTTCGAGAGCGACGGCGCCTCGCCGCCGACGTAGCGGCTGAGCAGGTCGAGCTGGTCGGTGGGCACGTAGAGCTTGTCGCCGGCCTGTCCGCGCTTGGACGGCGCGTACTCGATCACGAGGTACTCGCGCACCGCGGTGGGGGCCTGCTGGATGCCGGCGGTGCGGCTGGGGCCGGTCGGTCGACTGCCGGTGGCGACCTCGCGCTGCACCATCTCGACGAACCGGCCTATGCCGTGCGTCTGGTGCACGACGTAGTCGCCGGCCTTCAGCTGCAGGGGGTCGACGACGTTGCGCCTCCGGCTCGCGAGCTTCTTGCCCTGCCGCGCGTCGTACCCTGCTGCGCGACCGTAGAACTCGGCCTCGGCGATCAGGCCGAGCTTGGCCTCGGGCACCTCGAAGCCGCGCGCCGCGTCGGCCTGCACGAGGAACGCGACGCCGGGTTCGAGCACGGCCGGCACCTCGTCGACGATGCGTGCCGCGAGACCCTGCTCGGCGAGCACGTCGCGGGCTCGCTCCACCAGTCCGTGACCGGCGGATGCCACGACGATGCTCCACCCGTCGCGGAGGCGCTCCGCAGCGTGATCGACGGCCCCGGCGACGTTGCCCTGGAAGCTCGGCACGGCGTTCGCGGCGAGGCGGATGTAGGAGGCATCCGCGATGGCACCGCCGCCCGACGCGCTCGACGTGCCCGCCGCGCCCGGCGCGCCCGGCGCGCCCGCCGCGCTAGAGCCGGTCACGACCTCGGCCGCGTCGCCGAGGTCGAACCCGCTGAACGTCCACCACACGCGTCGCGGATCGGGCTCCCCCGGCGCGCTGAAGAGCGCCGCCTCGCGCAAGGCGCGCATCGTGAGGAAGTCGCCCGCGGCGAGATCGATCGGCGCCTCTGCGCCCGCGGTCGCGGCGCTCCACGCGGCGGCCAGGAACTCACGGTTCGTCTCGCCGAGGCTCACCGCGCGGCCGGCCACCCGCTCGGGGGCGAGCACGGCGACGGCGGCCCCCTCGGGCAGGTAGCGCGTGAGCGGCACGAGCCGGTCGAGCAGCGCCGGCGCAAGGGACTCCATGCCCTCGACGGGGATGCCCTCGGCGACCTTCTCGAGCAACCCGGAGAGGCTCGGGAACTCGTGCACCATCTCACGCGCGCGCTGGCGCACTGCAGGCGTGAGCAGGAGCTCGCGGCTCGGCGAGAGCTCGATCCGCTCGATCGGCTCAGGCAGCGAACGCTGGTCGGCTACCGAGAACGAGCGGAGCTCCTCGACCTCGTCGCCGAAGAACTCGACGCGCACCGGGTGGTCGGCGGTCGGCGGGAATACGTCGAGAATGCCGCCGCGCACCGCGAACTCGCCGCGGCCGGGCCACCATGTCGACGCGGGAATATGCGAGGTCGACGAGCTTCGACGAGATCTCGGTGAGGTCGTAGCCGCGCCCGCCCGCGACGAGTTCGACGGGAGCGAGCTCGGCCAGGTTGTCGGCGAGGGGCTGCAACGCGGACCGAACCGAGGCGACGATGACGAGCGGATGCCGCGACCCGGCCTGCTGCCACTCATGCATGCGCCGCAGCGCATGGAGTCGCCGGCCCACCGTCTCGGCGCTCGGGCTCAGCCGCTCGTGCGGCAGCGTCTCCCATGCGGGGAACTCGAGGATCTCGGCGTCGCCGAGGTACGGCGCGATCGACGCGCGGACAGACTCGCCCTCTCGGCTCGTCGCCGTGACCACGAGCAGCGACGGCGGCAGCCCCGCCTCGGCACGCCGGCGGAGCAAGCCCGCCAGCAGCGGCGCATCGAGTCCGTCGGGAGCTGAGAAGTCGGCGTTCCTCGTGGCCTGCGCGAGTGCGCCGTCGATCGTGGAGGCGCGGGAGAGCGCCGTGAGCAAGCCATCGAGTGTCACCGCATGAGTCTACGCGCGGCATCCGACGCTCCGGCCGGGCCGGTGCGCAGATGACCGTGCGCAGATGACCGTCGGCGCGTGCCGATACGATGGGCGCCGCACGTGAACACCAGGAGGCCCACCGACATGATCATCGCCGCTGCCGATGGATCGGCCCTCGGCAACCCGGGCCCGGCCGGTTGGGCGTGGTTCGTCGACGAGTCGCGTTGGGCGGCCGGTGGCTGGAAGCACGCCACCAACAACCAGGGCGAGCTGAAGGCCGTACTCGAGCTCTTCCGTGCGACCGCGCATCTCGACGACGAGCTCCTCGTGCAGTGCGACAGCCAATACGTGATCAACTCGGTGACGAAGTGGATGCCCGGCTGGAAGCGCAAGGGATGGCGCAAGGCCGACGGCAAGCCGGTCATGAACGTCGAGCTCCTGCGCGAGCTCGACGAGGCGATCGCCGGTCGCCGGTACCGCTTCGAGTGGGTGAAGGGGCACATCGGCCATGAGCTGAACGAAGCGGCCGACCTCCGTGCTCGCGCGGTCGCCGAGGCCTACCAGCGCGGCCTCGAGATCCCGACCGGTCCGGGGTGGGGCGGTACGGCTCCGACGGATGCCGCTGCGCCCCCGCCGCACGTCGAGCCCCCGCTTCCCGACACCGACGACGCACCGCCGCTCGACGTCGTACCGCCGCTCGACGACGACCGCTCCCCCGGCGACGCGGCGCTCTTCGAATTCGACGACCCGTCGGCCGACTGGCTGACGATGACCCTCGAGCTCACGACCGAGGAGCACACCCGCCTCGTCGAACGTGCCCGCGCTTCCGGCGTGCCGCCGGAGGAGTTCCTGCGCGGCCTCATCTGAGCGGATGCCGCCCCGGCAACGCCGGAGCCAGGCTCAGGCCGGGGAGTGGAAGCGCTGCTGTGCCGCGACGAGGCCGTCGCTCACGACCGCCTCAACGGCGTCGGCGGCATCCGAGAGCAGGTTCGGCAGCGCGCCCCGCTCGGTGCCGGAGAAGTCCTTCAGCACAAAGTCGGCGGCGTCCTGCCGGCCTGGAGGCCGGCCGATGCCGACCCGCACCCGCGTGAAGTCGCCGGAGTCGAGGGCCTTCGCGATGTCGCGCAGGCCGTTGTGCCCGCCGTGGCCGCCGCCCTGTTTCAGGCGCACGGTGTCGAAGGGGATGTCGAGCTCGTCGTGCACGACGATGAGTCGGCTCGGCTCGAGCGAATAGAACTTGAGGAGCGCCGAGACCGGCCCGCCCGAGGTGTTCATGAAGCCGTTGGGCTTCGCGATGACGAGCTTCGGGCCGCCCGGGCGCAGGAATCCCTCGGCGACGCGGGCGGGCGTCTTGTGGCTCTTGAAGGCGGCGCCGAGGCGAGCGGCGAGCTCATCGGCGACCATCTCGCCCACATTGTGCCGATTGCCGGCGTAGTGCGCGCCGGGGTTGCCGAGGCCGACCACGAGCCACGTGTTCTCGGCCACGGAGTCGTCCTTCCGGCGGGGTCGCAGCAGGTCGAGAAAGCCCATGTCGCCTCCCTGCTCCTGGAAATGAGGTGGGGCCCGCGGCCCGCATTCCGAGGGTACCCGGATGCGGGGCCGCAGGCCCCGTTTCGTTCGGTGCCTACTCGGCCGACTCTGCCGGGGCCGCCTCTGCGGGGGCCTCTTCGGCTGCCGCTTCGGCGGCGGCCTCAGCGGCCTCCTCGCCGAGGTCGACCTTCTGCGGCTCGTGCACGAGCACGACGAGGGTCTCGGGGTCGCTGAGCAGCGTCGAGCCGCTGGGGAGCTCGACGTCCTTCGCGTGGATCTGCGCGCCGTCTTCGAGGCCCTCGATGCTCACGACGACGTTCTCGGGGATGTGCGTGGCCTCGGCCTCGAGCAGCAGGGTCTTCGCGTCGAGGTCGGCAATCGTGCCGGGGTAGGACTCGCCCGAGAGGTGCACGGGGACCTCGACCTGAACCTTCTCACCCTTGCGCACGACGATGAGGTCGAGGTGCTCGATGATCTGGCGCACCGGGTCCTTCTGCACGTCCTTCACGAGGGCGAGCTGGCTCTTGCCTTCGATCTGCAGGTCGAGCAGGGCGTTCGCCTTGCGGATGATGAGCCCGATCTGGTGCGCCGGAAGGGCGAGGTGGCGGGGATCGGTGCCGTGCCCGTAGAGCACGGCCGGGATCTTGCCGGAGGCGCGGAGCTTGCGGGCCGCGCCCTTGCCGAAGGACTCGCGCGCGTCGGCGACGACCTTGTTGTCTTCATCCATGGTGATTCTCCTTGCGGGCTCTCGGCCCAGATCATGTGTCTGTTGTTTCGACTCGAACGCGCGCACTCGAGGTGCGCTGTAGCGTGAGGAAAGCCCTGAAGCCCGCTTCACCGCGTCGATCACGGATGCCGCGATCAGGACGAACCCGATTCGCACGGCATCCCTCGCCGAAGTTCAACGGCCGAGTCTACCAGCTGTCGCGCTTCGGCTCAGCGGGTCGCTCTCCTCACCCTCACGGTCACCAAAGGTCATCCGGACGCCGGGATCTGCGCAGTGTCGTTACGCTTGATCCGAATCCCGACAAAAACTATGGAAGCGTCGCGCCCACGGGGCGATGCGAGGAGGAAAGATGGCGGACAGCCGGGCAGCAGCGAACATCGGCGTCGTCGGAATGGCGGTCATGGGGTCCAACCTCGCCCGCAATCTGGCGAGTCGCGAGGGCAACACGGTCGCCGTGTTCAACCGCTCGCCCGAGCGCACGCGCACCCTCGTGAGCGAGCACCCCGAGGCCGGGTTCGTCGCCACCGAGAGCTACGACGAGTTCGTCGCCTCGCTCGCCAAGCCGCGCACGGCGGTCATCATGGTGCAGGCCGGCAAGGGCACCGACGCCGTGATCTCCGAGCTCGTCTCCCGATTCGAGCCGGGCGACATCATCGTCGACGGCGGCAACGCGAACTTCCTCGACACGATCCGCCGCGAGCAGCAGATCAGCCCCAGCGGCATCCACTTCGTCGGCGCCGGCATCTCGGGCGGCGAAGAGGGCGCACTGAAGGGCCCGAGCATCATGCCCGGCGGCAGCGCCGAGTCCTACGAGACGCTCGGCCCGATCCTCTCCTCGATCGCGGCGATCGCCGAGGGCGAGCCGTGCGTCACCCACGTCGGCACCGACGGCGCGGGCCACTTCGTGAAGATGGTGCACAACGGCATCGAGTACGCCGACATGCAGCTCATCGCCGAGGCTTACGACCTCATCCGCCAGGGCACCGGCAAGTCCCCCGCCGAGATCGCCGACATCTTCGCCGAGTGGAACACCGGCGAGCTCGAGAGCTACCTCATCGAGATCACGGCCGAAGTGCTCCGGCAGACGGATGCCGCGACCGGCCAGCCCCTCGTCGACGTCATCCTCGACCAGGCCGGCGCCAAGGGCACCGGCGCGTGGACCGTGCAGAACGCCCTCGACCTCGGCGTACCGGTCTCGGGCATCGCCGAAGCGGTCTTCGCCCGCAGCCTCTCGTCGCGCCCCGCCCAGCGCGCGGCCGCGCGCGACCTCCCGGGCCCCTCGGGCGACTGGCGCCCCGACGACGAAGACGCCTTCGTCGAAGACGTGCGCCGTGCGCTCTACGCCTCGAAGATCATCGCCTACTCGCAGGGCTTCGACGAGATCGTCGCCGGCGCCGAGCAGTTCGGCTGGGAGATCAAGAAGGGCGACATCGCGAAGATCTGGCGCGCCGGCTGCATCATCCGGGCCCGGTTCCTCAACCGCATCGCCGACGCCTACAGCGACGACCCCGAGCTCGTGGTCCTCGTGTCGGCCCCCTACTTCCGCGACGCGGTCGCCGGCACGCAAGACAGCTGGCGGCGCGTCGTCGCCGCGGCAGCCTACGCCGGCATCCCGACGCCCGCGTTCTCGTCGTCGCTCGCGTACTACGACGGCCTGCGTGCACCGCGACTTCCCGCGGCGCTCGTGCAGGGCCAGCGCGACTTCTTCGGCGCACACACGTACAAGCGCGTCGACAAGCCGGGCGTGTTCCACACGCTCTGGTCGGGCGACCGCACCGAGATTGAGACGTCGCCCTCCTCGCACTGACGAGGGTCGCGTTGACGTAGACGGGCGAAGGGGACAGCGGATGCCTGGACAGGCGCGGCGACGGGAGGGAGCGGAGTCCGACTCCCGCTCAACGATCCGCGCCGCTCTCCCCTTGCCCGCCGGCGGCGGCGGCACGGCGTTCCTCGGAGGCGCGTCATGAGCGACCGGCACCACGAGCTCGACGGCGATCCGTTCGACGACGACCGGCCGGTGTTCGGAGAACGACGTCGGCGGGCGCTCCGCGTGGTGGTGCTCATCGCGGTCGGGGCACTCGTGCTGCCCATCGTGCTCTCCATCTACGGCGTCGCACGGGCGGCGGCCGACCGGGCCTGTGCCCAGTACGTCGCCGCCTACGACGCCGATGCCCTCGGATCGCGCGTCTCCTTCGAGCTGTTCGCGCGCGGCGGGCCGGGTTGGCAGTGCTTCGCCACCGCTGGACACGGCAACGACACGCACATCGCGAACCTCGGCCTGCTGCCGAGCGCGCCGCGTATCCAGATCATCGACGAGCGCCAGAGCTGACGAGCGCCAGAGCTGAGGCCAGTCCCGCCCCGGTCAGTCGGCGGATGCCGCCGGCTCGTCGGGCAGGAAGACCCGCTTGTATTTGCGCCCGTCGGGAAGTTCCACGGTCTCGGCACGCATGAGCCCCCGCGAGACCCGCTGGTAGATCGCCTGCGGCGTCACCCCCAGTCGTTTCGCGGCTTCAGCGACGCCGAGCCCGGGCAACTCGGTCGGCGCGCTCGACGGACGTTCGCGTTTGCGACGACGGCTCGCCTCCTGGCGTGCCGCGATCGCGTCGTCGTCGCCGGCCCAGCGGTACTTCGCGGCGGAGGGGCTGAGCCCCGCGGCATCCGCGATCTCCTCCCAGGCCTCGCCGGCGTCGAGCGCCTCACGCACGGCGTTGAGCGATGCCGGATCGGCCTCGAGAACGGCGATGAGCGAGCGGATGCCGCGGAGCCGCTCGAGCGGCGTGACCCGCGTCGCCTCGTCGCCACCGCCGTCGCCCAGCGCGTCGAGCGCGACCAGCTCGGCGAGGGCCCGAGCCGACTCGGCTGACAGGAATGGCATCGCGGCCCCGTTCACGCGTTGAGCAGGGCGTTGCGCACCTGGCGGCGCAGCACCTTGCCGATGAGTGAGCGCGGCAGGTCGTCGACCTGCACGACGCGCTTGGGCACCTTGTAGGGGGTGAGCTCCTCGCGCGCGAGAGCGCGGATGGAGGCTTCGTCGAGCGTCGCGCCGTCGCGCAGCACGACGACGGCCACGACCTGCTCGCCGGAATGGACGTCGGGGAGCCCGACCACCGCAACGTCGTCGACGTCGGGATGGCGGCGGACCGCCTCTTCGACCTCGCTCGGGGCCACGTTGAAGCCGCCCGTGATGATGAGCTCCTTGATGCGATCGATGATGCGCACGAAGCCCTCTTCATCGACCGCGACGATATCGCCCGTGCGGAACCATGCGGCGCCGCCGTCGGTCGCCGGCACGAACACCGCCTCGGTCTCCTCGGGCTTCAACCAGTACCCCGAGAACACCTGCGGCCCGCGCACGATGAGCTCACCCTCGGCACCGGGCTCGCTATCGACCGTGGGGTCGTCGGGATCCACGACGCGGATCTCGGTGCTCGGCAGTGGCAGCCCCACCGTTCCCACCTTGCGATTGGCGGCGACGGGGTTGGCGATGAGCACCGGCGAGGTCTCGGAGAGCCCGTAGCCCTCGACGAGGATTCCCCCGGTCTCGGTCTCCCACGGCTCGACGACCTGGACCGAGAGCGGCATCGCGCCCGAGATCGCGATGCGGATGCCGGCGAGCGACACGCCCTTGGCTGCGGCGGCCTTCGTGAGCCGGTCGTAGATCGGCGGCACCGCGGGCATGAAGGTCGGCGGTCGCCGCTTCACGACCTTCAGCACGAGGTCGGGATCGAACCTCGGGAAGAGCACGAGTCGCGAGCCCATGCTCGTCGCGAACGCGAGGCAGAGGGTGAGCCCGTAGGCGTGGAACATCGGCAGCACCCCGTAGACGACGGAGGTGCCGCGCTCGATGGCGGGCACCCAGGCCCGGGTCTGCGCGGCGTTGGCGCACAGGTTCAGGTGGGTGAGGGTGGCGCCCTTTGGGCGTCCGGTCGTGCCGCTCGTGTACTGGATGAGCGCGACGTCGTCGACGCCCGGCGCGGGGACGTGGGCGTCGATGCGGGCGGACGCGACGAGCTCGTGCCACGGCGTCGTGCCGCGCACCTTCGTGGTGAGGGCGGCACGGGACTCCCGCGCCTTCGCCACGGGCAGACGCAATGCGATACGGGTGAGGAGGGGCATCGCCCGGGTCACGTCGACCGACACGATCGAGCTGACCGCGACATCCGCCGGGAAGTCCTGGATCGTCTCGACGACCTTGTTCCAGGCGATCACAACGCGCGCACCGTGGTCTTCGAACTGGTGGCGCAGCTCGCGCGGCGTGTAGAGCGGGTTGTGCTCCACGACGATCGCGCCGAGGCGAAGCACTGCATAGAACGCCACCACGTGCTGCGGACAGTTCGGCAGCACGAGCGCGACCGGGTCGCCGTGCTTCACGCCGAGGCGTCGGAGGCCCTCGGCGGCCCGCTCGACCTGCTCGCCGAGCTCGGCGTACGTCGTGGTGCGGCCGAAGAACTCGAGCGCGACGCGGTCGCCGTACTGCTCGACCGAGGCTCGAAGCAGGTCGTGGAGCGACCCCTCCTGCGGCTCGATATCGGTGGGCACTCCCTCGGCGTAGCTCGAGAGCCAGGGGCGCGTTGCGACGGGCATCAGGCCGCGCCGTCGAACATGCTCGTCACCGACCCGTCTTCGAACACCTCGTGGATTGCGCGGGCGAGCAGCGGCGCGATCGGCAGGACCGTGAGTCGATCCCAGCGCTTCTCCATGGGAACCGGCAGCGTGTCGGTCACGACGACGTGGTCGATGGCCGCGCTCTGCAGGATCTCCACCGCCGGGTTGGAGAACACCGCGTGCGTTGCGGCGACGATGACGCCCGTGGCGCCGTTCGCCTTCAGCGCCTCGGCGGCCTTGACGATCGTGCGCCCCGTGTCGATGAGGTCGTCGACGAGCAGGCACACGCGCCCGTCGACGTCGCCGACGATCTCGTGCACCGAGACCTGGTTCGGCACGAGCGGATCGCGGCGCTTGTGGATGATGGCGAGCGGTGCGCCGAGCTTGTCGCTCCAGATGTCGGCGACGCGAACGCGGCCCATGTCGGGCGAGACGACCGCGAGGGTCGAGGGGTCGAGTTTCTCCCTGAAGTACTCGAGCAGCACCGGCATCGCGAAGAGGTGGTCGACCGGGCCGTCGAAGAAGCCCTGGATCTGCGCGGCGTGCAGGTCGATCGACATGATGCGGTCGGCGCCGGCCGCCTTGAAGAGGTCGGCGACGAGGCGTGCCGAGATCGGCTCGCGGCCGCGGCCCTTCTTGTCTTGCCTGGCATAGGGATAGAACGGGGCGACGACGGTGATGCGCTTCGCGGACGCGCGCTTCAGGGCATCGATCATGATGAGCTGCTCCATGAGCCACTCGTTGATCGGTGCCGTGTGGGACTGGATGACGAATGCGTCGGAGCCGCGCACGCTCTCGTCGTAGCGGGCATAGATCTCACCGTTGGCGAAGGTGCGCGCATCGGTCGGGACCAGGTCTGCACCGAGTTCTTCCGCGATCTGCTCGGCTAGTTCGGGGTGTGCCCGCCCCGAGACGAGCACGAGCCGTTTCGATCCGGTGGTCTCGATTGCAGCCATATGGTCTGTCCTCTCCACCCGCCTCGGCCGGTGCGTTCAGTCGGCGGCGGGGCCGGACGCCTCTCCGGCCGCCGTTGCCGCCTGGGCGGACGCGGTGCCGGGTCGGTGCTTCTCGACCCATCCCTCGATGTTGCGCTGCGGAGCCACGTTCACGGCGAGTGCGCCGGCCGGGACGTCTTTGCGGACAACCGTGCCGGCGCCCGTGTAGGCTCCGTCGCCAATCCTAACGGGCGCGACGAAGACGCCGTGCGACCCGGTGCGCACCTGTGAGCCGATCTCGGAGCTGTGCTTGTTCACGCCGTCGTAGTTCGCGAAGATCGAGCCGGCGCCGATGTTCGAACCCTCGCCGATGGTCGCGTCGCCGACGTACGAGAGGTGCGGCACCTTGCTGCCCTCGCCGATCTTGGCGTTCTTCGTCTCGACGAACGTGCCGATCTTTCCGTCGGCGCCGAGCACGGTGCCCGCACGAAGATACGCGAAGGGGCCGACGGATGCCCCGGCGCCGATCACCGAGAGCGTGGCGTCGGTGCGCTTCACCGTGGCGTTCTCGCCGATCTCGCAATCGACGAGCGTCGTGTCGGGCCCGATGACGGCGCCGGAGGCGATGACCGTGGCGCCCTGCAGCTGGGTGCCCGGGCGGATCGTGACGTCGGGTTCGATGCGCACCGCGAGATCGATCCACGTGGTCGCCGGGTCGTCGATCGTGACGCCGTTCAACTGCCAGCCGCGCACGATGAGGGCGTTCAGCCGGGCGGCCGTCTCGGAGAGCTGGGCGCGGTCGTTGATTCCCGCGACGAGCCACGGCTGCGAGACGGGCACGGCCTCCACCTCGGACCCTTCGGAGCGCAAGAGGCCGATGACGTCGGTGAGGTACTTCTCACCTTGCGAGTTCTCGGTCGTGAGGTTCGCGAGCTGGTCGCGCAGCGCGCTCGCGCCGAAGGCGTAGATGCCTGCGTTGATCTCGTCGATCGCTCGCTCGTCATCGGTGGCGTCCTTCTGCTCGACGATGCGGTCGAAGGCGCCCGCCGTGTCGCGCACGACTCGCCCGTAGCCCGACGGGTCGTCGTAGACGGCCGAGAGCACGGATGCCGCGGCAGCCCGCGAGCGGTGGCGCTCGAGGAATCGCGTGAGCGTCTCCGCATCGAGGAGCGGCACGTCGCCGTTCAGCACGAGCACCTCGCCGTCGAAGTCGGCGGGCAGCGCCGCCATCGCCTGCTCGACCGCCCGGCCCGTTCCGGGAATCTCGTCTTGATCGACGATCGCGGCACCCGGGAACTCGGCCTCGACGGCCTCAGCGACCCGGTCGCGCTCGTGACGCACCACGGCCACGACGTGCGCGGCGTCGAGCGCCCGCGCCGTCGCGAGTACGTGCGCGACGATCGGTGCGCCGGCGAGCGTATGCAGCAACTTCGGTGTCGCGGACTTCATGCGCGTGCCCTGCCCGGCCGCCAGGATGATGATGGCGAGATTGTGATCCATGCTCCGCCGCCAGGACTCGAACCTGGACCGAACAGCTCCAAAGGCTGTCGTGCTGCCATTACACTACGGCGGATCGCGCGGGGCCGTGGCGATCGCGCGACAACCAGTCTGCCATGAGCAAGTGTGTGCTCAGCGGCATCCGGCCCCCTGACGGCGTGAGTTGCGGCTCGGAAGATGCGCCGGATGCCGCGAAGTGACGCGAATCGACCTTCGCATCGCGGCGAGGGTCGATTTGCGTCATCTCACGAGCGTGGCCCTCGCGGGATGCAGCTCGGGAGATGCGCCTCACGGGATAATGGGCGGATGACGGATGCAGACGAGGTCGACCGAATCGTCGGCGACTGGGAACGGGAGCGGCCCGATCTCGACTTCGCTCCGCTGCAGGTGCTCTCGCGGGTCGCGAGGCTCGCGAAGCACCTCGACCGCGCACGCCGCCAGGCGTTCACGCGATCCGAGCTCGAGTCGTCGGAATTCGACGTGCTCTCCGCGCTTCGCCGGGCAGGCACGCCGTACCGGCTCTCCCCCAAGCAATTGCTGCAGCAGACCCTCGTCTCGAGCGGCACCATGACGAACCGCATCGACCGGCTCGTCGAGCGCGGACTCGTCACCCGGCAGACCGACCCGAACGACGGCCGCGGCATCCTCGTCGAGATGAGCCCCGCGGGTCTCACGCGAGTGGATGCCGCGATCACGCGCCTCGTCGACGCCGAGGCCGAGCTGCTCGAGAGCCTGCCCGCGGCCGAGCAGAAGCGCCTCGCGGGTTTGCTGCGGAAGTTGAGCCTCGGGTTCGACTGAGCCGGCGCAGCACCCGGATCCACTGACAACGCGGGTTACCGGCGGAGCACCTTTCGGGCGAGCCAGTTGCCGAAGAACTGCACGCCCTGCACGAAGACGACGATCAGCAGTACTGCGGCCCACGTGACCACGGGCTCGAACTGGCGATAGCCGTAGACGAGCGCGAAGTTTCCGAGGCCTCCGCCGCCGATGACTCCGGCGACGGCCGTCATGTCGACGATCGCGACCATCACGAACGTGTAGCCGAGGATGAGCGGACCGAGCGCTTCGGGGATGACGACGGTGCGCAGGATGCGGAACGGCCCCGCACCCATCGCCTTCGCCGCCTCGATCACGCCGGGTGAGACGGTGAGCAGGTTCTGCTCGACGATGCGCCCGATCGCGAACGATGCCGCCAGCGAGAGCGCGAAGATGAGCGCGTTGTTGCCGATGCCGGTGCCGATCACGAACCGCGAGAGCGGCTGCACCGCGGCGATGAAGATGATGAAGGGGATCGGCCGGAAGAAGTTGATGACGACGTTCAGGGTGTTGAACACCGCACGATTCTCGAGCAGGCTCCCGGCGCGGGTCGTGTACAGCGCGAGGCCGAGGGCGAGGCCAGCGAGTCCGCCGATCAACAGCGTGAACGACACCATGTAGAGCGTCTCGACGGTGGCGACCCAGAACTCGCTCCCGAGTTCGAACAGGCGATCCATCACGCCACCTCCGTCACGTCGACGCGGGCGGCGATCTGCGTCAGCGCCGCGTCGATCGAGGCATCCGCACCCCTGATCGCGAGGGTGAGGTGCCCGAAGGCACGTCCCTGGATGTCGTTGATGCCGCCGAACACGAGCTCGAACTCGAGGCCCGCCGCCGCCAGCTCGACGAAGACCGCGGCCTGTGAGGCATCGCCGTCGCGGAACGAGATCGTGACGATGCGGCCCTCGTGCCGTTCGCGCAGCACCGCGAGCTCAGCGGGCGACGGGATGCCCTTGACGACCGTCGACACGAATCGCTGCGACGACGGGTTCTGCGGGTTGGAGAAGACCTCGAACACGTCGCCGTTCTCGACGACACGACCGCCGTCCATGACCGCGACTTTCGTTGCGATCGACTGGATCACGTCCATCTCGTGCGTGATCACGATCATCGTGATGCCGAACTCGCGATTGACGCGCTTGAGGAGTGCGAGCACCTCTTGCGTCGTCTCGGGGTCGAGGGCGCTCGTCGCCTCGTCGGCGAGCAGGAGCTGCGGCGAGGTTGCGAGCGCCCGCGCGATGCCGACGCGCTGCTTCTGGCCGCCCGAGAGTTGGTCGGGGTAACTTCTCGCCTTGTCGGTGAGGCCGACGAACTCCAGCAGCTCGTCGACCCGCGCTGCGATCTCCGCCTTCGGCCGGCCCGCGACCGTGAGCGGGTACGCGACGTTCTTCCACACCGTCTTCGAGTTGAAGAGGTTGAACTGCTGGAAAATCATGCCGATTCGGAGCCGGATGCCGCGGAGCTGACGCTCGGGAATGGCCGTGATCTCGGTGCCGTCGACGATGATGCTGCCGGATGTCGCAGGCTCGAGCGCGTTCACGAGCCGCACGAGCGTCGACTTCCCGGCACCCGAGTACCCGATGATGCCGTAGACGTCACCCGCTTCGATATCGAGGGTCACGTCGTCGACGGCGACGATCGGCTCAGCGTCTCTCTCGGGTGACGGATACGTCTTCGTGACGTTCCGCAGGGCGACGAGCGCCATGGGGTCCTCCCTAACCCTTGGCGGCCTTCGTGTCGGCCTCCACCTTGGTGAGCGAGTCGACGAGATCGGTCACGGGCGTCTGCACCGGCACGGCGGTGTCGCCCGAGGATTCGACGAGCGCGGCCTGCACCTCGGCGTCGGTCTGGAAGATCTCGACGAGCTTCAGGTAGGTCTCGTTGTCCTTGTCTTCTGCGCGGGCGGCGAAGATGTTGACGTAGGGCAGCGCGTTCGGGTCGCTCGGGTCGTCTTGCGCGATCGCGTCCTCGAACTTGAGGCCGGAATCCTCGACGAAGTCGTTGTTGATGACGGCCGCGGCGACGTCGGGCAGCGACGTCGGCGTGAGCGACGCCTCGAGCGCGGTGACCTTGACCTTCGACGCGGACTCGTCGATGTCGGCGAGATCGGAGAAGATCGTTCCGCCGCTCTTCAGCTCGATGAGCCCGGCCGACTGCAGCACGAGCAGCGCACGGGCCTGGTTCGACGCGTCGTTCGGCACGGCGACCGTCTCGCCCTTCGGGATGTCCTTCACCGAGTCGTACTTCGTCGAGTAGAGGCCGAGCGGGTAGATGGCGGTCGACCCGATGGGGGTGAGGTCCTCACCGCTCGACACGTTGTAGTCGGCGAGGTACACGATGTGCTGGAACTGGTTGAGGTCGAGCTCACCCTCGGTCGTCGCGGGGTTCGGCTGGGCGTAGTCCGAAAAGTCCACGACCTCGATCGTGATGCCCTCGTCGGCAGCCGCCTCCTCGAACGCGGCCCATTGCGGGTCGCCGGCTCCGACGACGCCGATCTTCACGACGTCGTTCGCGGCGTCGCCGCCGCCCGAGGCCGGGCTCGCGCACGCGGCGAGGCCGACGAGGAGCGGCACTGCGGCAAGTGCGGTGATGAGCTTGGTGCGGTGTGACATGTGGTTCCCCTTCGCGTTCGGCGCGCGGCCGCGATCGAGTGCTGATGGCGTGATTCAGGCATGGCTCCGCCACGGTTGGTAACGGTGGGGGCTTCGATGCCGCGAGCGCGGGCGCACTTCCACGATAGGCGAATGATCTTCGCACTCGTGACCACGCGGTCATGTCTTGTCACAGTTCCTGCGTCAGGGCGAGACGGAAGTGACGGATGCTTCGAGCTGATCAGCCTTCGAGCGACTCCGAGACCTCGAGCCACCGCGTCTCGAGGTCGGCGACGGATGCCTCGAGCGCGCGCAGCTCGTCGCCGAGCACCCCGAGCCCGACATAGTCGCCCTGATCGTGACGCGCAAGCCGCTCGTGCACCGCGGCGATCTCGGCCTGCATGCGATCGAGCTTGCGGTCGATCGACGAGAGTTCCTTCTCGGCGACGCGTCGCTCCGCGCCCGCGAGCACGCGAAAGCCGACCGCCGTCGCGGACGAGGCCGATCCGGCCGCGGCCGAGGCCGTCGCCGTCGCGGTCGTCGGCGACTCGATCCGGCCGGCCGATGCGATCGCCGACCGAGCGGCATTCGTCGATCGCCGCAGCTCGAGGTACTGGTCGACCCCGCGCGGCAGGTCGTGGAGGTGTCCGTCGAGGATCGCGAACTGCCGATCGGTCACGCGCTCGATGAGGTACCGGTCGTGGCTCACGACGAGGAGCGTGCCCGGCCAGGAGTCGAGCAGGTCCTCGATTGCGGCGAGCATGTCGGTGTCGAGGTCGTTCGTCGGCTCGTCGAGGATCAGCACGTTGGGCTCGGAGAGCAGGATGAGCAGCAACTGCAGCCGGCGCTTCTGGCCGCCCGAGAGGTTCTTCACGGGCGTCGAGAGCTGTGCGTTCGTGAAGCCGAGCCGTTCGAGCAGCTGGCCGGGCGTCATCTCCACTGTTCCTGAACCAGACCCTGTGCCGACCTGGTACGAGGTGCGCTGCTCGGCGACGACGGCGCTGACCCGATGGTCGGTGTACTCGGCGAGCTCGGCGAGCTCCTGGCTGAGCGTCGCGATGCGCACCGTCTTGCCGCGCTTCACTCGGCCCGTCGTCGGCTGGACCGCGCCGGTGACGAGGCCGAGCAACGTCGACTTGCCGGCGCCGTTCACGCCGAGGATGCCGGTTCGCTCGCCGGGCGCGATGCGCCACTCGAGTTCGTGCAGCACGGTGCGCGTTGCCGGTGCGCCGGGTGCGGCATCCGTCACGGGGTACTCGACCGAGACGTCGAGCAGGTCGACGACGTCTTTCCCGAGTCGAGACACCGCCAGTCGGTTGAGCTCCACCGGGTTGCGTGCGGGCGGCTCGTTCTCGATGAGCTCGTTCGCCGCCTCGATGCGGAACTTCGGCTTCGACGTGCGCGCCGGCGCCCCGCGACGCAGCCAGGCGAGCTCCTTGCGCATGAGGTTCTGCCGTTTGGACTCGGATGCCGCGGCCATGCGGTCGCGTTCGACGCGCTGCAGCACGTACGCCGCGTAGCCGCCCTCGAACGGCTCGACGATGCCGTCGTGCACCTCCCACGTGCCCGTGCACACTTCGTCGAGGAACCACCGGTCGTGCGTCACGACCACGAGCGCGCCGGAATCCGTCGACCAGCGCGATTTCAGGTGGCCCGCGAGCCACGCGATGCCCTCGACGTCGAGGTGGTTCGTGGGCTCGTCGAGGAACACGACGTCCCAGTCGCCGACGAGGAGCGCGGCGAGTCCGACCCGGCGTCGCTGACCGCCCGAGAGGCTCCCGACCTGCGCGTGCCACGGGACATCCGTGAGCAGGCCCGCGATGACGTCGCGCACCTTCGCATCGCCCGCCCACACGTGCTCCTCGATGCCGCCGACGACCGACTCCGCGACCGTCTTGCCGGGGTCGACGACGTCGGCCTGGTCGAGCATGCCGATGCGGATGCCGCGACGGCGCGTGACGCGCCCGCCGTCGGGTTCGAGGCGGTCTGCGAGGAGCTTCAGCAGCGTGGACTTGCCGTCGCCGTTGCGGCCGACGACGCCGATGCGGTCGCCCTCGTCGATGCCGAGGGTGACCTCGTCGAAGACGATCCGCGTCGGGAACTCGAGGTGCAGGCGCTCGGCGCCGAGGAGGTGTGCCATGTCCCCCCGAGCCTAGCCGCCGCGACCTGTGCGTTCCCGCCTGTGGCGGGACCTCAGGGCCGCGAGGGAAACGCGCGGGAGAACGCGAGCACGCGGCGACGATCGGCGCCGTCGTCGGGGATCTCACGCCGCCGCCAGTCCAGCAGGAGCTCCTCGAGCTGGCGGCCGAGCTCGGTGAGCTCATCGGCACTCAGGCGCAGCCAGGCGTGCACCGAGACGGCGGAGTCGTCCCACGGAGGTTCCGGTGACTCCAGGAACGCGCGTGCGCGTTCGAACTCGCGCCCGAGCATGACCGCCTCCGCTGCCGCCGCCGCCGACGCGACTGCCGGCCGGTCACGGAACTGCCCGGCGGACCAGCGCATACCTCGGCTGACGAGTTTCCATCGACGCTCGCGAAGGTCAGTCGGATCCTGGGGCGCGCGTTCGACGAGTCCGGCATCGGTGAGTACCCGCAGGTGGTGCGACACACTGCCGGTGGCAATGCCGAGAGAGGATGCCATCGCTCCCGTGGTGGACGGCCCGTCGACGGCCAGCGCGTCCATGAGCCGGGCACGGTCGGGATGCGCGAGCGCCGCGAGCGCGCGCACCTCGTCGATGGTCCGCACATCTCCCGGTTCGCCATCCTGCATGCCGCCAGTCTAGCGATATTCGCAAGCGTGTTTGCGCAAATCGGCTTGCATAGATATCGTCACGACATGAACACCACTGACATGGCCTACACGATCCTCGGGCGAACGGGGCTGACCGTGTCACGGTTCGCGCTGGGCACCATGATGTTCGGCGCTGCCGGCAATCCCGACCACGACGACTGCGTGCGGATCATCCACGCCGCACTCGACCGCGGCATCAACTTCGTCGACACCGCGGACATGTACTCCGGCGGCGAGTCCGAGGTGATCGTCGGGAAGGCGCTGCGCGGTCGGCGCGACGACGTGATCCTCGCCACCAAGGGCCATTTCGCACTCCAGCCGGGCCTCAACCGGAGCGGCAACTCCCGCCGCCACCTGCTCCGCGCCGTCGATGCCAGCCTGACCCGCCTCGGCACGGAATGGATCGACCTCTACCAGGTGCACCGACCCGACTCGGACACCGACCTCGAGGAGACCCTCGGGGTGCTCACCGAACTCGTGCACGCGGGGAAGATTCGGTCGTTCGGGTGCTCGACGTTCCCCGCCCACGAGATCGTCGAGTCGCAGCGGGTCGCCGAGGCGCGGGGCCTGATGCGGTTCCGCACCGAGCAGCCGCCGTACAACATCCTGGCGCGAGGAGCGGAGCGCGACGTGCTCCCGGTCGCGGAGCGCTGGGGAATGGGGGTGCTGACCTGGAGCCCGCTTGCATTCGGGTTCCTCACCGGACGATACCGACGGGGCGCGATCCCAGCCGAACGCGAGGGACGCGCAGCGCTCCGGCCAGCCTGGTTCGATCCCGCCGATCCCATGACGACGCGCAAGCTCGACGCCGTCGAGCGGCTGATCCCCGTCGCCGACGCGCTCGGCACGTCGCTGCCTGCGCTGGCTGCCGCGTTCCCACTCGCCCACCGTGCTGTCACCTCGGTCATCCTGGGGCCGCGAACCATGCCGCAACTCGAATCGCTGCTCGAGAGCCTCGAGCTCGAGCTCGACGATGTCGTGCTCGACCGGATCGACGAGATCGTGCCTCCAGGCACCGATGTGTACGCGCCCAACGCCGCGTTCGACGTTCCTCGGCTCGCCGACCCGCGCCGCCGACGACGCGTCGGACGCCTGCGCTGAACTCGAGCCCGAGCCAAGTTCAAGAGCGCATGATGCGCGCGCCGTGCACCGGACCGTGCACGTGCACCGCGTTCAGCCGGGCCGCCGAGAGCGCGACCTGGAGTTCGAGCGCCGCGTCGGTGCTGTCGGCGAGGAACGCGACCGTGGGCCCAGACCCCGAGACGATGCCCGCGAGCGCCCCGTTCGACTCTCCGAGTTCGAGGATTCCGCCGAGGCCCGGCGCGACGTCGAGCGCGGCGGCCTGCAGGTCGTTGTGCAGGGCGTCGGCGAGGCGGCGCGCGTCGCCCGCACGCAGCGCCTGCAGCACGGCGACGTCGACGACCGGCGAGGTGCCGCGAGGGGCCGACTCGGGCCGCTCCTCGCGACGCCGGTCGAGCTCGCGGTACACGCCGGGCGTCGAGAGCCCGAACTCGGCGAGCGCGAGCACCCAGTGGAACGAGCCGGTCGCGAGCGCAGGGCTCAACCGGTCGCCGCGTCCGGTGCCGACGGCGGTGCCGCCCGTGAGGGCGAACGGCACGTCGGCGCCGAGCTTCGCCGCGAGGGCGTGCAGCTCCTCTTTCGAGAGGGCGGTGCCCCAGAGCGCGTCGCACGCGACGAGGGTGGCCGCGGCATCCGCGGAGCCTCCGCCCATGCCGCCCGCGATGGGCACGTGCTTGTCGATCTCGAGGTGCACGCCGCCCGGCACGCCCGCCGTGCGCGCGAGGAGCTTCGCGGCCTTGATCGCGAGGTTGGAGCTGTCGGCCGGGAGTCCCGACGTGTCGATGCTGCCGCCGAACGAGGCGCTGAACTCGTCGTCGGGCCACGCGCGAACGTCTTCGTAGAGCGACACCGCCTGGTAGGCGGTGGCGACGTCGTGGTAGCCGTCGGCCTGCAGCGCGCCGACGCGCATGAACAGGTTGATCTTGCCGGGCGCACGAACGTGGACTGCCTCGTCCGTCGCCGCGATCGTCATGGCTCCACGCTAGCCCACGGCCACCGCGCAACCCGGGTCATCCGACCGCTTGCAACCAGCCGCGCATGCGGCGAGCAGGACTCGCCGCGTCGCGGAAGGCGGCTCAGCTCTGGGCGGCGGCAGCGCGCGCGATGCGGAGGAAGTCGGCGACGGTCAGCTGCTCACCGCGTTCCTGCGGGTCGACGCCGGCGGCCTCGAGCACCGCCGTCGCGGTCGCCGAGGTTCCGCCGAGCACCGAGGAGAGCGACTGCCGGAGCATCTTGCGCCGCTGCTGGAAGGCCGCGTCGACGAGCGCGAAGGTGGCGACGCGTTCGGACTCGGTGCCCGGGACATCCGCTCGCTCGAAGCCGACGAGCACGGAATCGACGTTCGGCACCGGCCAGAACACCATTCGCGAGACCTGGCCGGCCGTGCGCCAGTGCCCGTACCAGGCGGCCTTCACGCTCGGGGCGCCGTAGACCTTCGAACCGGGCCCGGCCGCGAGCCGGTGCCCGACCTCGGACTGCACCATCACGATGCCCGACTGCAGCGAGTCGAAGTGCTCGAGCAGGTGCAGCAGCACGGGCACCGAGATGTTGTACGGCAGGTTCGCGACGAGCCGCACGGGCTCGCCGGGCAGTTCGGTGACCCGGAGCGCATCTTGGGTGACGACGGTGAGCGGCTTGCCCGGCTGCATGATTCCGGCGGTGTGCGGCAGCTGGGCGGCGAGGCGCTTGTCGATCTCGATGGCGATGACGGATGCCCCGACCTCGAGCAACCCGAGCGTCAGCGACCCGAACCCCGGCCCGATCTCGAGCACGGTCTCGCCGGCGCGCACGCCCGCCGTCTGCACGATGCGGCGCACCGTGTTGGCGTCGTGCACGAAGTTCTGTCCGAGCTTCTTGGTGGGCGTGACCTCGAGAAGCTCGGCGAGATCGCGGATCTCGGCTGGGCCCAGGAGGCGCGGCGACGCCTCGACGCCCTCGGCCTCATGCCGATGCGCGTTCACGCCGTCGTCCCAGCCGCGGGCTCGGCTTGCACGGGCTCAACTTGCACGGGGCTCATCTTGCCACGAGCCGTACACGGTCACGGTGTTCGCCGCCAGCCGTTCGCAGAATCCGTCGAGCTCGGCGTCGAGCACCTCGGCCATGAATCGCACCGTGTGCGGCACGAGGTAGGGCGCATTCGGCCGGCCGCGGAGCGGCACGGGGGTGAGGTACGGAGCATCCGTCTCGACGAGGATCCGGTCTCGCGGTGCGACCCGCAGCGCCTCGCGCAGGTTCTCGGCGTTCTTGAACGTGACATTGCCGGCGAAGGAGAGGTACCAGCCGGCATCGGCAGCGATCCGCGCGAGCTCCTCGCCGCCCGAGAAGCAGTGGAAGACGGTGCGCTCGGGCGCCCCGACCCGGCGGAGGGTCGCGACGACCTCGTCGTGCGCGTCGCGGTCGTGGATCTGCAGGGCGAGCCCGTGCCGCTTCGCGATGTCGATGTGCGCCTCGAACGAACGGAACTGCGCGCCTCGCCCATCGTCGCCCGTGCGGTAGAAGTCGAGGCCGGTCTCGCCGATCGCACGAACGCGCGGCCGCGCCGCGAGCTCGTCGATGACCGCGAGGGCGTCGTCGAGGGTTCGGGATGCCTCGAGCTCGGGCACCTCGTTCGGATGCAGGGCGACCGCGGCGAGGAGCCGCGGCTCGCGCGCGGCGACGTCGGCCGACCAGCGCGAGGTCGCGACGCCCGTGCCGACCTGCACAGCACCGGCGATGCCGACGGATGCTGCGCGCTCGAGGTGCTCGTGCACGTCGAGCGGCAGTGCGCCGTCGGCGATCTCGAGGTGCGTGTGGTTGTCGTACACGGCGACCGGGAGCGGCTGGGGCGCGGGCGGATATGCCGCGGCGCGAGAGCCGTCGGACCGGGTGCGAAGGTGGTCGGGACCCGTCACTCCACGACTTCCACGCGTGGGAACAGCGCCTCGAGCGGGGCGACGCGCTCGCCGACCGTCCACTCGTGGGCGCGGTCGATGCGCTGCTCCTGCACGGTGCCGGGGCCGCCGAGCGCGGTCCACAGCTTCTCGGTGGCCTTCGGCAGCACGGGCGAGAGCAGCACCGCGAGCGTTCCGAGCCCGTGGTAGGCCGTGGCGAGCACGGTCTCGAGGCGATCGGCCTTCGCCGGGTCCTTCGCGAGGGTCCACGGCTCCTCGATCGTCAGGTAGCCGTTGAGCGCGTCGACGAGCTCCCACGCGCTGCCGATCGCCTCGTGGATCGCGAGGCGATCGACGGCCGCCCACGAGGCATCCGTCGCCCGGCGCTCGACTGCCGCGATCTCGAGGTCGGCCTCGGTGAGCGAGCCGGCCGCCGGCACGACCCCGTCGCGGTAGCGCGTGATCATCGCGACGACGCGCGAGGCGAGGTTGCCGAAGCCGTTGGCGAGCTCGGCCTGGTAGCGCGCCGCCAGGTCTTCCCACGAGAAGGAGCCGTCTTGGCCGAACGCGATGGCCCGGAGGAAGTAGTAGCGGAACGCGTCGGAGCCGAAGGTCTCGGTGATCTGCTCGGGCGCGATGCCCGTGAGCTTCGACTTCGACATCTTCTCGCCGCCGACGAGCAGCCAGCCGTGGCCGAAGACGCCCTTGGGCACGTCGAGTCCAGCGGCGAGCAGCATCGCCGGCCAGATCACGGCGTGGAAGCGCAGGATGTCTTTGCCGATCACGTGCTGGGCGGGCCAGCGGCGTGCGAACTCCTCGTCGTCCTGCCCGTAGCCGACGGCGGTGATGTAGTTGAGCAGCGCGTCGAACCACACGTAGACGACGTGCGACTCGTCCCACGGCACCTTGACGCCCCAGTCGAACGTGGAGCGCGAGATCGAGAGGTCGGCGAGGCCCTGCTTCACGAACGCGACGGCCTCGTTGCGTGCGCTCTCGGGCTGCACGAAGTCGGGGCGGTCCTCATAGAGGGCGAGGAGGTCATCGGCGAACGCCGACATGCGGAAGAAGTAGTTCTTCTCGTGCAGGAGCTCGACGGGCTTCGAGTGGATGGCGCAGACGAGCTGCCCCTCGTACTCCCCCGCGCCCGGAACGAGCTCGGACTGCTGCTTGTACTCCTCACAGCCGACGCAGTAGTAGCCCTCGTACTCGCCGGTGTAGATGTGGCCGTCGTCGTAGAGCTTCTGCAGGAACTTCTGCACGTTCTGCTCGTGCCGGTCGTCGGTCGTGCGGATGAAGTCGTCGTTGGCGATGTCGACGGTCTGGAGCAGCGGCTTCCACGCCTCGGCGACGAGCTTGTCGGCCCACTCCTTCGGGGTGACGCCGTTCGCCGTGGCGGTGCGCAGGATCTTCTGGCCGTGCTCGTCGGTGCCCGTGAGCATCCACGTGTCGTCGCCCGCCTGGCGGTGCCAGCGTGCGAGCACGTCGGCGGCCACCTCGGTGTAGGCGTGCCCGATGTGCGGCACGTCATTCACGTAAAAAATTGGGCGTGGTGATATAGAGCGAGGAGCCGTCGGCCATGCGCTCAATCCTATGGGCGAGCGGATGCCGGTGCCGCCGCGTTACGCGCCGCGCAGACCCGCCCCGGGTCACTCGGTCACGGGCGCCTCGGACTCCTCGGTCTCGGCCCGCTCGCGTTCCTCGCGTTCCTCGCGTTCCTCGCGTTCCTCACGGTGCCGGCGACGCACGCTGCCGTCGCCGATGGCGGGTGGCACGGCCTCCTCGACGTTCATATGCTCGTGCGGCGTCGCCACGCCGAGCGTCACGTCCTGCTCCTTGATCGCGGGTTCCCGCACGCGCTGCCCGGCGTACTCGACGACCCGCAGCCCGAGCACGATCTTGCCCGGTGCCTCACGCCGGTCGAGCGCCCGATACGCCTCGGCCACCTCGTCGAGCGGGAAGACGTCGGCGATCGGCAGGCGCACCCGGCGCTCTGCCACGAGCGTGGCGACGCGGCCGAGCGCGACGACATCGCCCGATGAGAGCTTCACGGCCTGCTGCCCCTCGACGGCGTTCCAGTCGAGCACCGTCAGGATGCGCGAGCGCGCCACGCCGAGCGCGATCGCCTCGTGCGACTCACCGCCGAGGAAGTCGAGGAACGCCGTCACCGGTCCGGGCGTGAGAGCTCGCACCCGCTCGGCGAGGTGGGGGCCGTAGGCGGCCGGGATGACGCCGAACTGGCGCAGGAAGTCGAAGCGCATCTCGGCCGAGGTGCCGATCACCGTGGCGCCCCGCAAGCGAGCGAACTGCGCCGCGAGGCATCCGACTCCTCCGGCTGCTGCCGTCACGACGATCGTGTCGGTCGAATCGAGGCCGAGGCCCTCGACAGCCGCCCACGCCATCGTGCCCGCCGTGTGGAGCGAGCCGGCGACCTCCCACGAGAGCCCCGGCGGCTTCAGCATGAGCTGTGACTCGGGCACCGACACGTGGGTCGCGTGGGCGCCGCGTTCGACGTATCCCATCACCTCGTCGCCGCGCGAGAACCGCCCGTCGCCCGGGCCCACGTCGATGACGACGCCCGCGAGGTCGTGCCCTTGCGGCGCGGGGAACTCGACCGGCCATCGATGCGGGTGATCACCACGCCTGATCGCGCTCTCGACGGGGTTCAACCCGGTCGCGAACACCTCGACGACCACTTCGCCCTCGCCCGGCTCGGGCACCGGAACTTCCACGATCTCGAGCACCTCTGGTCCGCCGAAGCGGGAGAACCTCACTGCGTGCGCCACATCGCACCTCCACGGTTGTGCGGTACTGCCATTCTCCCCCTGCCGAGCGGAGAACGACAGGAGGCCGCATACTCTCTGCGGTCAGCGAGCCTTTCGCGCGTCGATCGCGGCATCGTAGAGCTCGCGCTTGCCCAGCCCGCTCTCGGCGGCGACGAGCGTGGCGGCATCCTTCAAGCGGGTTCCGGATGCCGCGAGCTGGAGCACTCGCTCGAGTGCATCTGCGGCATCGACGCGCCGCTCTCCTGCGCCGCCGACGACGATGCAGATCTCGCCGCGCACTCCGGCGGACGCCCATTCGGCGAGCTCGCCGAGCGGCCCGCGCTTCACCTCTTCGTGCAGCTTCGTGAGCTCACGGCACACGGCCGCCTGGCGGTCGGAGCCGAACGCCTCGGCGAGCGCGCCGAGGCTCGCGGCGAGGCGTGACGGCCCCTCGAAGAAGACGAGCGTGCGCCGGTCGCCGGCGAGCTCGGCGAGGCGACGGGATCGCTCGCCGGCCTTGCGCGGCAGGAACCCCTCGAAGGCGAAGCGATCGGTCGGCAGGCCCGACACGGCGAGCGCGGTGACGACCGCCGACGGACCCGGGATGACGGTGACCTCGACGCCCGCCGCGGCGGCCGCGGCGACGAGCGGGAAGCCCGGGTCGGAGACCGTCGGCATGCCCGCGTCGCTGAGCACGAGCAGGTCGCGCTCGCGGGCGAGCTCGACGAGCTCGCCGGCCTTCTGCCGCTCGTTGTGCTCGTGCAACGCGATGAGACGCGGTCGGTTCGTGATGCCCAGCCCCATGAGGAGGCGGTGCGTGACCCTCGTGTCCTCGGAGGCGACGAGGGTGGCCGTCTCGAGCGCCTCCCGCAATCGCGCCGACGCGTCGCCGAGGTTGCCGATGGGCGTCGCGGCGAGAATGATCATGCTCCCAGTGTGTCGCACGAGGCACCCGCTCGTGGCGGCAGGCTCACGCGTGGGTCCCGGCCGCGTGCCGCACCGACGCGGATAGGGTTGGGCGCATGGGTGTGGAGCCGGGCGCCGCAGCGGCGCGCGATGAGCGCGCGGGCGCGGCATCCGTCGACGACGACCAGCTCGATGACGACGCCGACATTCGCCTGTATCGCGAGCCGCTCGGGACGAGGCTCGACGCCTGGTGGGCGCGGACCCTCTCGACGCCCGGCAGGCGCGCCCTCTGGTACTGGGGCGGGCCCCTTCTCGTCACGCTCATCGCCGCGGTGCTGCGGTTCTGGAACCTCGGGCATCCGCAGGCGATCGTCTTCGACGAGACCTACTACGTGAAAGACGCCTGGACCCTCCTGCAGAACGGCTACGAGTCGAGCTGGCCCGAGGGCGCCGACGCCGACTTCGCGAACGGCGACACGGGCATCTTCTCGGACGATCCCACCTACGTGGTGCATCCGCCGCTCGGCAAGTGGATGATCTCGCTCGGCATGGCCGCCTTCGGCGCGGGCGACGCGTTCTGGTGGCGGGCGACGACCGCACTCGCCGGCACGATCGCGGTGTTCCTCGTCGCGATCGTCGCGCGCCGCCTGTTCTCCTCGACGGTGCTCGCCGTGATCGCCGGACTCCTCTTCGCCGTCGACGGCAATGCGATCGTGATGTCACGGGTGGCGCTCCTCGACAACTGGCTCATGCTCTTCACGCTGCTCGGGTTCTGGTTCGTGCTGCTCGACCGCGAGCAGGCTCGCCGGCTCCTCGAGTCGCGGCTCGACACGGCGCGCGAGCGCGGCCACGACCCGGCCTACGGGCCGGCGCTCTGGGCGCGGCCATGGCTGCTGGCCGCGGCCCTCGCGCTCGGCGCGGCATGCGCCGTCAAGTGGTCGGGCCTCTACTTCGTCGCCGCCTTCGGCCTCTACCTCGTGGTCGTCGACGCGCTCGCCCGCCGCCGCGCCGGCGTGCCGTTCTGGCTCACGGCCGCCCTGCTCAAGCAAGCGCCGATCACCTTCGTGATGCTCGTGCCCGTGGCCGCGGCGGCGTACCTCGCGTCGTGGACCGGCTGGCTCGTCACCGACGGCGGCTACTACCGGCACTGGGCCGAGGAGGCCGGCCATGCCGCGACGGGCCTGTTCTCATGGGTGCCGCTCGCATTGCAGAGCCTCTGGCACTACCACGAGGCGGCGTACACCTACCACGTCGGCGTGCAGCAGTCGCATCCGTGGCAGGCCAATCCGCTCACGTGGCTGCTCATGGTCCGCCCGACGAACATGTACTTCGCCTCCACCGACGACGGGTCGGGCGGATGCGGCGCCGACACGTGCTGGGAATCGGTCATGGGCATCGGCAACCCGCTCATCTGGTGGGCGGCGGCCGCGGCATCCGTCTACCTCGTCTACCGGCTCGCGCGCTACCGCGAATGGCAGGCCGGCGCCATCCTGCTGGGGCTCGCGGCCGGGTACCTGCCGTGGCTGATGTACCTGAACCGCACGGTCTTCCAGTTCTACTCGATCGTGTTCGAGCCGTACACGGTGCTCGCGCTCGTGTTCGTGATCGGCCTCGTGCTCGGCCGGCCCGACGATCCGCGGTGGCGGCGGCAACGCGGCCTCGCGATCGTCGGCATCTTCCTTGGCTTCGTCGTGCTCGTCTCGGCGTTCTTCCTGCCGCTCTGGACCGGAATGCCGATCACGCCCGAGTTCCGGCAGCTGCACTTTTGGCTGCCGACGTGGGGGTAACGCATGCGCGAACGGATGCCGGGGCTGCTCGTGGCAGCATCCGCGGCGCTCATCGCCTGGCTCGTTCACCTGGCACTGCCGTTCGTGCCGCTGCTCACGGCGGCCGTGGTGCTCGGCATCCTGGTCGCGCAGGTTCCCGCCGTGCGACCGGCGCTCCTCGGCGTGCTCGCCCCCGGCCTGGAGGTCGCGAGCCGGCACCTGCTGCGCCTCGGCATCGTGCTCCTCGGACTGAAGCTCAGCCTCGTCGACATCGCCGCGCTCGGGTGGGTGTCGATCCTCACGACGATCGCCGTCGTGGTGCTCACGTTTGTCGGCACGATCGGCCTCGGCCGTGCGCTCGGTCTATCCGGTCACCAGCCCGTGCTCGTCGCGAGCGGATTCTCGATCTGCGGCGCCTCCGCGATCGGCGCCATGGCTGCAGCCCTGCGCGCTCGCGACGAGGAGCAGGCGGTGCCCGTGGCCCTCGTCACGCTGTGCGGCACGCTCGCAATCGCGGTGCTGCCCGCGCTGTGGCATCCGCTCGGCCTCTCGCAGACCGGATTCGGGCACTGGGTCGGTGCGGGAGTGCACGATGTCGGGCAGGTCGTCGCGACCGCGCAGGTCGCGGGCACCACGGCGCTCGCGGTGGCCGTCGTCGTGAAGCTCACCCGGGTGCTCATGCTCGCCCCGCTGGTCGCGATCACGGTC
The DNA here is from genome assembly GCF_030815405.1 of Agromyces albus. Taxonomy (NCBI): domain Bacteria; kingdom Bacillati; phylum Actinomycetota; class Actinomycetes; order Micrococcales; family Microbacteriaceae; genus Agromyces; species Agromyces albus. The sequence continues at coordinate 2,468,597 of NZ_JAUSWX010000001.1, forward strand.
GCGATCGAGCGACGGCGGCCGACGGATGCCACTGCCGTCCGCACCGCGCTCGTGCCGCTCTTCGTGGCCGGCTTCCTCGCTGCGGTGCTGCTCAACACGTTCGTGCCGCTGCCCGACTGGCTGCTCACGGGAGCCGACTGGGCGCAGACCGCCCTCCTCTCGATGGCGCTCTTCGCGCTCGGTGCCTCGATCCGGTTCGCCGAGCTCGCTCGCACGGGGTGGCGCGCCCTCGTTGTGGGCCTCACGTCGTGGGCGCTCGTCGCCGGGCTCGCCTACGGGGCGGTGCTGCTCGGCTGAGCGGCGGGGGTGCTGTCCGGCCGAGCGCCGCCGCGCCCCTCAGACCTCGACGATGACCTTGCCGCGAACCGCGCCCGACTCGAGTCGTTCGACGGCATCGGCCGTGCGCTCGAGCGGGAACACCTCGTCGACCACCGGCCGCACCGCGCCCGATTCGATGTGGCGCGCCAGCTCGGCGAGGTCGTCGCCGTTCCTGATGGCTGCGAGCGGGCGGAGCCGCTGCGAGACGAACGGCGAGACGACGGATGCCGCGGCGATGCGCCCGAGCGGCCCGAGCACCCTGCCGCCGCTCCCAGCTGAGAGCACGAGCGTGCCCCGCGGGGTGAGCGCGCGGCGGAGGTTCGAGAGGGGATGGTTCGCGACGAGGTCGAAGATCACGTCGTACCGTCCTGCTGCCGTGAAGTCCTCGGTGGCGTAGTCGATCACGTGGTCGGCGCCGATCGCGCGGACGTGCTCGGCCTTCGCGGCGCTGCAGACGCCCGTCACCTCGGCGCCCATCACCTTCGCGAGCTGCACGACGAATCCGCCGACGCCGCCCGAGGCGCCGTTCACGAGCACGTGCTGCCCGGCGCCCGCGGCGGCGAGGCGCAAGCCCTGCAGGGCGGTGGTGCCCGAGACCGGCACGGCCGCGGCATGCACGGCGTCGACGTTCGCGGGGCGGAGTGCGACGAAGCGCTCGGGCACCGCGACGAGCTCCGCCCAGCCGCCCTGGTCGGATTCGCCATAGACGGCGTCGCCGACACGGAAATGCGTGACCTTCTCGCCGACGGCTTCGACGAGGCCCGCGACATCCCTGCCGAGGATCTGCTGTTTCGGACGACGGAGGCCCGACACAGTACGAACGATGCGCGGCTCGCCGTGAAGGAGGAACACGTCGCCGACGCTCACGGCGACCGCCTGCACGCGGATGAGCACCTCGTCGGCGGCCGCCACGGGCGCGGCGACCTCGGCGAGCGAGAGCAGCTCTGGGCCGCCGTACTGACTCCGGACGACGGCCCTCATGACGCTGCCGCCGGTCGGATCGGCTGCGGCATCCGCCGACCCGCGGTGGTCACCGCGACGACGACGCTGCCGGCCTTGTGACCTGTGTCGACGCGCCGGTGGGCCTCGACAATGTCGTCGAACGGCACCACCTGGTCGATCACCGGCGTGAGGGCGCCCGCCTCCACGAGCTCGACGAGGAGCGCGAGGTCGGCGGCCTTCGCCTGCGCCCCGCGCAGGCCCGTGAAGAGGATGCCCGCCCGGCGACCCCGACTGAACCACCGCATGAACGGCGCCTGCAACAGGATCCCGAGCGACGGCACGGTCGTGAGGTACACACCCGTCGACGTGAGCGACCGACGCGCCTGCCCGAACGAGCGCTTGCCGACCGCGTCGAACACGACGTCGTACGCGTCGCGCGCGTCGGTGAAGTCGTCACGGGTGTAGTCGATCACCCGATCGGCGCCGAGCGAGCGCACGAGCGACTCGTTCGACCCGCTGCAGACGCCGACGACGGTGGCCCCGAAGTGCTTCGCGAGCTGCACCGCCGCAGCGCCCACGGTTCCGGATGCCCCGTTCACGAGCACGGTCTGCCCGGGCCGCACGTGCGCGCCGTCGCGGAGGAAGGGCAGCGCGGTGAGGAATCCGTCGATGAGCGCGACGGCCTCAGCCTGGTCGACCTGCTCGGGCACGAGCACGATGGCGCCGTCAGCGGGAACCTTCACGAACTCGGCGTGGGCTCCGAGGAGCGGCGCGACCGTACCGAACACGCGGTCGCCGGCGGCGAAGCGGGTCACGCTGCCGCCGACCCGTTCGACCACCCCGGCGAAGTCGGTGCCGAGCACCGGATGCTTCGGCCGCGCGAGCCCGAAGAAGAGTCGCGCGAATCGGGGCGTGCCCCACCGGCCCGCGCTGTCGGATGCGCCGACGACCGTGGCATCGACGCGCACGAGCACGTCGGTGTCGCCGATCTCGGGCTCGTCGGCTTCGACGATGCGCACCACGTCGGGCCCGCCATACTGCTCATACACTGCTGTTCTCATGACGCCGTCTCCTCGGTCTCGGGGTACTGGAACACTGCATCGAGCGGGACCCCGAACACCCGGGCGATCTGGAAGGCCATCTCGAGCGAGGGCGAGTACCGCCCCTGTTCGATCGCGATGACGGTCTGGCGGGTCACGCCGATCCGCTCTGCGAGCTCGGCCTGGGTCATCTCGCCGTGGCGGAACCGCAAGGAGCGGATGTCGTTCGTCACCTGCGTGGGCTTCACCATGTCGGCACGCCCTTCCGGTAGGCGATGAGCTTCGTGACGCCCGACAGCACTCCCGCCATCACGAACCCGAGGTACAGGGTGTTCGCGATCCAGAAGGTGTCGACGTCGAACATCGCGAGCACGAGCGCGCCCACGCCGCCGATCACGACGAACGAGTTCCCCACTCGCTCACCGAGGCGGTCGATCTCCTTGTCGCGGATGTCGCCCTTCGTGCTGTCGCTCGGCGAGACGATCTCGACGAGGATGCGGAGGACGATCCCGGCGACGATCGCGCCGCCGATGGTCCAGAGCATCGGCGTCACCCAGTCGATCTCGCCGACCGCCGTGCCTGCCAGCAGCTGCGGCAGCACGAGGAACAGGTACACGACGTACCCGGTGACGGCGATCGTGAGCAAGACCCACGTGCCCTTCTCTTCATATGACATTCGTCCTCCAGCCCCTCAGCAGGCCACTTCGATGTAAAAAACTCTTGACATCGATCAATGTAAAGGAATCTGCACATCGCGTCAAGTATTTTTTACATGACCACGTGTGCGAAGCGCCGTGCCGGACGCGAAGGCTGCTCGCGTCAGCCGCCGAGGCCGGTCGGCGACGCAGGATGTTCTGCGATCGCCCGGTCGGCGGCGAAGAGCGCTGGCGCAGGTCCGGTGCCGTCGGCGAGGTCGGCGAGGATCCGCCCGACGACGGGCGTGAACTTGAACCCGTGGCCCGAGAACCCGGCACCCACGACGATCGGCCCGACGCGATCGAGCACGAAGTTCTCGTCGGGCGTCGTCGTGTAGGTGCAACTGATGGGGGCGACCGCATCGGCGTCGACGCCGGGCAGCCAGTCGCGGGCGTAGCGCTGCAGTGCCGCGAGCTGCTCGGGCTCGGCCGCGAAGTCGCGCTCGTCGGGATCGACGACCGGCCCGACGCCGTGCCAGCCGGCCTTCACTCCCTCGCCGGGGGTGAGCATGCCGTAGACGGGCGATCGCCAGTAGTCGTAGCCCGCCTCGGCCGAGCCGGGGAAGTGATTGAAGCTCGGCCACGCGACCGTCTCGTCGCGCACGGCGAAATGCGCCGGCTGCTCCTGCGTGACCACGAGCGGGGGCAGGCTCACGCCGCCGAGGAGTTTCGAGGTCCACGCGCCCACGGTGACGACGGCGGTGCGGGCCTCGAAGACCTCCGCGACGCCGGAATCGGTGACGGATGTCACGCGCACGCGCCCGTCGTCGACCACCTCGATGCTCGTGGCCTGCGTGCGATGCCGCACGTCTGCTCCGGCGGCCGCTGCCGTGGCGTGCAGCGCCCGCACCGTGGCATCCGCGTTCACCCGGCCCGCTTGCTCGTTGAAGAGCACTCGCGTGTCGAAGCGAATGCCCTCCCAGCGCTCGCCCGCCTCCTCGACACCCAGGAATTCTGCGGCGATGCCGGCCGCGGTGAGCGCGTCGCGCACGGCCTCGAAGCCGCCGCTCGGGCCGTGGTTCGCCACACCGACGAGCTCGAGCAGCGAAGCGCCGCTCTCAGCCTCGAGCTCGCGCCAGAGCGGCAGCGCTTCGACGAGCAGCTGCACGTACGTCGGATCGGAGTAGGCGACGTTGAAGTTGCGCGACGCACCGTGCGACGCGCCCACGCGATGGCCGGGCTCGTACCGCTCGAGCACGGCGACCTCACGACCGCGCCGGGCGAGCTGCCACGCTGTGGCGGCGCCCATGGCGCCGCCGCCCATCACGATCGTCTCGACCCGGGTCACCATGGCGTCCAGCCTAGGCGTCGACGGCGAACACCTCCGTGAAGTGCTCGACGACGGGGAACGGCTCGTAGAAGTGATGCAGCAATTCGCGCCACCGCTCGTACTCGACGGAGCCGCGGAAGCCCACCGTGTGCGCCTCGAGGCTCTCCCAGTGCACGAGCAGCAGATACTCGTTCGGCGTCTCCATCGACCGCGAGACGCGCAGGTCGACGAAGCCGGGCATCGACGAGATGATCGGGACGGCTTCGGCGAGCGCGGCTTCGAAGTCGGCTTCGCGACCGGTCTTCACGGGCAGGATCGCATGTTCGAGGATCACCGGCCCACGATACCGCGGCACGCCCACGGGCTCGCCCTCCTGACCTCCCACCCGCTCGCCCTCCTCACCTCCCACCTCTTCGCATGGGAGGGCATTCTTCCGCCAGAGACAGCGCCTCCGCGCACTCCGCCGGAACACGGTGCCTCCAGTGCGCCGCCCGGCCGCTTGGCGGGCCATCACCGGGGAATGGCAGGGCTGAGCGGCAGGTCCGGCGCTCGCCGCGGCATCATGAAGGAATGGACTTCGACGATCGCATTCACTTCGACGACAACGCCACCCTTCTCGTGATCGACGTGCAGCAGGGATTCGACGACCCCTCGTGGGGCGCGCGCGACAATCCCGACGCCGAGGCGAACATCGGTCGCCTCATCACCGCGTGGTCGGGTGCCTCGCGCCCGATCGTGCTCGTGCGCCACGACTCGATCGCCGAGGGCTCGCCGCTCGACGCGGGCTCCCCCGGCAACGCATTCAAAGACGTCGTCGCGGATGCCCCGCACGAGCTCCTCGTCACGAAGCAGACCAACTCCGCGTTCTACGGCGAGCCCGACCTGCACGGATGGCTCGAGGCCCGCGGCATCCGTCAGCTCGTGATCACCGGCATCCAGACGAACATGTGCGTCGAGACCACGGCCCGGATGGCCGGCAACCTCGGCTACGACGTCACTGTGCCGCTCGACGCGACCCACACGTTCGACCTCGAGGGGCCCGGCGGCATCCGGCTCACCGCCGCTGAACTCGCCCGGGCGACCGCCGTGAACCTCTCGGGCGGCGAATTCGCGCGCATGGTCACGACCGACGAGGTCCTCGGCGCGGCACATGGCTGAGCCGACTGCGGCTTCCAGGCGCGACACCCGGACGCAGCATCCGTTGCCCTGCGTTACGCCCCGAAGCGGATGCCCAGGCGGGCCGCAGTAGCGTGAGGGCCATGGCAGACCGCGAATACGGCTTCAAGACCCGCGCCATCCACGCGGGCAACATCCCCGACCAGGTGACGGGCGCGCGCGCCCTCCCCATCTACCAGTCGAGCGCGTTCGTCTTCGACGACACCGCGGATGCCGCGGCGCGGTTCGCCCTGCAGAAGTACGGCAACATCTACTCGCGACTCGCCAACCCCACCGTGGCGAGCTTCGAGGAGCGCGTCGCGAGCCTCGAGGGCGGGCTCGGCGCCGTCGCCACCGCGAGCGGCCTGTCGGCGCAGTACATCACCTTCGCGAGCCTCGCCGGCAGCGGCGACCACATCGTGGCGAGCGCGAACCTCTACGGCGGCTCGATCACCCAGCTCGACGTCACGCTCCGCCGCTTCGGCATCGAGACGACGTTCGTGCAGAGCGCGAACGCCGAGGACTACGCCGCCGCGATCACTGACAAGACGAAAGCACTCTTCGTCGAGACGATCGCGAACCCGTCGGGCGAGATCGCCGACCTCGAGGCGCTCGCCGACGTCGCGCACGCCCACGGCATCCCGTTCATCGTCGACTCGACGATCCCCACGCCCTACCTCAGCCGGCCCATCGAGTGGGGCGCCGACATCGTCACGCACTCCGCCACGAAGTTCCTCGGCGGGCACGGCACGACCCTCGGCGGCGTCGTCGTCGAGTCGGGCCGCTTCCACTGGCACTCCGAGAAGTTCCCGCTCTTCGGCGAGCCCGTGCCGAGCTACGGCGGACTGCAGTGGTCCGGCAACTTCGGCGAGTACGCGTTCCTCACCCGGCTCCGCGCCGAGCAGTTGCGCGACATCGGCCCGGCGCTCGCACCGCACTCGGCATTCCTCCTCGCCCAGGGCGTCGAGACGCTGCCGTACCGCATCCAGGCGCACCTCGACAATGCGCGTGCCGTCGCCGAGTGGCTGGAGGCCGACCCGCGCATCGAGCGAGTGTTCTGGGCGGGCCTGCCGGGGCACCAGCACTTCGATCGTGCGCAGAAGTACCTGCCGAAGGGCCCGGGCTCGGTGTTCAGCTTCGAGGTCAAGGGCGGCCGTGCTGCCGGCCAGGCCCTCATCGAGTCGGTGAACCTCGCGAGCCACCTCGCGAACATCGGCGACGCGAAGACGCTCATCATCCACCCCGCCTCGACGACCCACGCACAGCTCACCGAGCAGCAGCTCATCGACGCCGGCGTGCTGCCCGGGGTTGTGCGCCTGTCGGTCGGCATCGAAGATGTTGAGGACATCATCGACGACCTCGACCAGGCACTGACCACCGCGACGAAGGGAGCAGCACGATGACGGACACTGCCATCGCAACGACCGAGCTGACGGATGCTGCGGCATCCGAAGATCTCGAGACCGTACGTCTCGTCAACGGCCTCTCGTGCGAGCTGCCCGCGAACTCGCCGCTCGCGAAGCTCCTGCACTCGCAGCGCACGTGGACCGGCCCCGACGCGAAGGCCCGCCTCGCGATCCTCCGCGCGGCGAAGTCGGTCGCGATCGTCGGCGCCTCGCCGAATCCGTCGCGCTCGAGCTTCTTCGTCGGCACCTACCTGCAGCAGTCGAGCGACTACCGCTTGTACTTCGTGAACCCGAACGCGACCGAGATCCTCGGCCAGCCCGCCTACCCCGATCTCGCGAGTCTGCCCGAGGTGCCCGACATCGTCGTGGTGTTCCGGCGCGGCAGCGACATCCCGAGCGTCGTCGACGACGTCGTCTCGATCGGCGCGAAGACCATCTGGGTGCAGCTCGGCATCTGGAACGAGCAGGCCGCCTACGACGGCGAGGCCAAGGGACTCACGGTCGTCATGGACCGCTGCATCAAGGTCGAGCACGCCCGCTTCCACGGTGGCCTGCACCTGCTCGGCTTCGACACCGGGCAGATCACGGCGCGCAAGACGCTGCGCTGACGGATGCTGCGCTGACGGCTGCGGCGGGCCGTCAGGCCGTGCAGGCCACGGATGGGGAATCGGCATCTTGACCGCCGCGCTCGTCCGAGATGTGATCGAGGGATGCCGTCCACCCTCGAGTTCTCCACCGATCCGTCCCGCCTCGACCGCGACCGCGTGCACGCCTGGCTCGCCGAGGAGTCGTACTGGGCGACCGGCCGCACGCGCGAAACGCACGATGCCGCGATCGACGGCTCCCGGAACTACGGCGTCTACGACACGGTCACAGGCGAACAGCTCGCCTACGCACGCGTCATCACCGACGGTGTGACGTTCGCATGGCTCTGCGACGTGTTCGTCGCGAACGAGGCACGCGGACGCGGCATCGGCATCGCCCTCATCGAAGGCGTCGTCGACGAGCTCGCCCCGCTCGACCTGAAACGCATCGCGCTCACGACCGCCGACGCCCACGGCCTCTACGAGAGATTCGGCTTCAGGTCACTCGACCAGCCCGAACAGTGGATGGCCCGCATGGGCGCTGCGACCCGCTGATGGTACACGGCAACGGGTCAGGCAGCGCTGGACTCCGCCGCCGCGTCCGTCGCGTCAGCCGATTCGCGCCCATACGCGAGCATGAGGAAGCTCGAGCCGTCGGAGCGGGTGAAGTGAAACTCGCGCTCGTGGAGTCGCTCGAACCCCAGCCGCTCGTAGAGCCGCTGCGCGGAGACCATCTCGGGGCCGGTGTTCAGCACGATGCGGTGCACGCCGCGCAGGCGGCCGAGCAGCAGCACGTGCTCGACGAGCAGCGCGCCGATGCCGCTCCGCCGCGCCTCGGCTGCGACGCCGAGGAACCGGAAGTCGAGCTCGCCCTCGCGCGCGAGCGGGGAGATCGCCTTACCGGGGCGGGGAGTCGAGACGGTGCCGAGGAGCGCGCCGCTCGCAGCATCCGTCGCCACCCAGACCTGGTGGTCGCGGGCTCGCTCGCCGACCGCGGCGATCGATGCGCGATAGTCGTCGGTCAACGTGAAGTCGACGGCATACGCGGATTCGACGAGCTCGGAGACGAACACGGCCTCGTCGTCGCGCATGAGCCGCACCTGAACATCGTCGCGCTGCTGGAGCGCATACCGGTAGACGAGCGCCTCGACCTCGACCGACGATACCGCGGCCTCACGCGCGGGCACGCGGTCGAACCCCAACCGCTCGTACAGCGCCTGGGCGCGCGTGTTCGCCGCGCCGGTGTCGAGCACGAGCGCGTCGGCTCCCCACTCGAGCGCCGCCTCGAGGCTCGCCCGCATGAGGGCCTTGCCGAGGCCGGCGCCCTGGGTGGCAGGATCGACGGCAAGCAAGCGGATCTCGGCCTCGCCGGGCACCGCGACTCTCGAATACGGCGTCGCAGCACGGAGCACGCTCGCCGATCCCGTCACCTGGCCGGCGTTGTCGACACTGACGAGCACCGCTCCGGATGCCGCCCTGCCGGCGGTGTCGCGTTCGAAGTCGCGCCGCTCGGCGCTCTTCGGCAGGTGGCCGTAGGGCCCGGCGGCGAAGGCGCGCTCGATGAGCTCGGCTTCGACGGTCGACTCCTGCGGCAGGATGTGGCGGATTTCGGGCAAGCGGCGAGGTGATGATGCGTTCATGGGGATCGCTTCCAGCCTAGATGGCGCTCGCGTCCGACCGTCTCGACGGTCTCGGCGCACGATTCTGCGATGGGACGCCGGATGCGTGCGCCTGCTGGGTCGTAGCCTTGGGAGCGTGACAGCGTTCGTCTCAGCCCTCGATCTCTTCTCGATCGGGATCGGCCCCTCGAGTTCGCACACCGTGGGCCCGATGCGGGCGGCGCGGGCCTTCGCCGAGCACCTCGACGACGCAGGCCTCCTCGACCGCGTGAGCCGCGTCACGTGCTCGCTCTACGGCTCGCTCGGCGCCACGGGCCTCGGCCATGGCACGCCCGATGCGGTGGTCGCGGGCCTCGCGGGGCTCCGGCCCGACGAGTGCGATCCCGACGAGGTCCGCGGCGCGTGGTCGCGACTCGGCGACGACGGTGCCGAAGTGCGCCTCGCCGGCCGGCATCCCATCACCATGGCCCGGCCCGATCTCAGCCTCGAACCGCGCACTCGCCTGCCCGGGCATCCGAACGCGATGACCCTGCAGGCGTGGAGCACGGGCGATGCGCTCCCCCTCGCCGAGGAGACGTACTACTCCGTCGGTGGCGGCTTCATCCGCCGCGAGGGCGATGCGCCGCACGAATCGGAGGCGCTGCGGCATCCGCTGCCCTACTCGAACGCAGCCGAACTGCTCGAGCTCTGCGCCGAGCACGGCGTCTCGTTCTGCGACATCGCCCGCTCGAACGAGGTCGCGGTGCACGGCGAAACCGGTATCGACGACGGTCTCGACGCGATCTGGGCCGCGATGGCCCTGTGCGTCTCGCGCGGGCTCGCGACCGACGGCACGCTGCCCGGCGGCCTCCGCGTGAAGCGGCGTGCGCCCGAGGTGCGACGCCGGCTCGAGGACTACGACCGCGACGAGCACGTTCGCGACACGTCGACCGAGTGGCTGCACGCCTTCGCCCTCGCCGTCAACGAGGAGAACGCCTCGGGCGGCCGGGTCGTCACGGCGCCGACGAACGGCGCGGCCGGCATCATTCCGGCCGTCGGGCACTACTACCTGCGATTCGTACCGGGAGCGGATGCCGCCGGCATCCGCCGCTTCCTCCTCACGGCGGCGGCGATCGCCTCGCTCGTGAAGAAGAACGCCTCGATCTCGGGCGCGGAGGGCGGATGCCAGGCCGAGGTCGGCTCGGCGTGCGCGATGGCGGCCGGGGCGTTGTGCGCCGTGCTCGGTGGCACTCCGCGGCAGATCGAGAACGCCGCCGAGATCGCGATGGAGCACCATCTCGGCCTCACGTGCGACCCCGTCGGCGGCCTCGTGCAGGTGCCGTGCATCGAGCGCAACGCGATCGCCGCGTCCACCGCGGTCTCGGCGGCTCGGCTCGCGCTGCACGGCGACGGCACGCACCTCGTCTCGCTCGACACCGTCATCGAGACGATGCGCCAGACCGGACTCGACATGATGACGAAGTACAAGGAGACGAGCGAGGGCGGGCTCGCGGTGAACGTCATCGAGTGCTGAGCGATGAATCGACGAAGGTGTCCCCCGGTCGGGGACTCCCGAGGCCCTCGCGCTGACCCGTCGTCATCTGCCATGGTGTGCAGATGAACACCGCGCCCGCCCCCAACCTCGACTCCCTCCTCGGTGCCGGCCTCGTCGGACTCATCATCGGCATCGTCGTCTACCTCGGCGTCCTCGCACTCTCGCTCTGGATCGGCTACCTGATCATGAAAGCCGCGGTTCGCAACGGACTCCGCGAGCACACCATGTGGCTCGAGAGCCGCCGCGGGCAGATACGCTGACACGCCGAACGCGTTCACGCCGACGGGGTTCACACCGTCTCGGCGGGTTACGGCCTGTTGCGCCGTGGGGCGCACGATCCACGGCTCCCGGCTAGCGTGGCGCCATGACCGCTCTCGAACTCGACTCCGCGCTCGTCTCGCCGCACTGGCTCGCCGACCACCTCGGACATCCCGCACTCGTCGTCGTCGACGCGACCGTGCTCGGAGTCGAGACCGACGCTGGCTTCCGCTGGCTGAGCGGCCTCGACGAATACCTCATCGGAGGCCATCTGCCGGGCGCGGTGTTCGCCGACCTGCTCGAGGAGTTCTCCGACCCGGCGGCCGGCCTGACGTTCGCGAGGCCGAATGCAGCCCAGCTCGAGGCCGCGGCTCGAGGGGCGGGCATCGACGATGACGTCACCGTCGTCGTCTACGATTCCGCGATCGGGCAATGGGCCGCTCGGCTCTGGTGGCTGCTCCGCTCAGCCGGTATCGAACGGGTCGCTGTGCTCGACGGTGGCCTCGCCAGGTGGCGGGCCGAGGGCCGCCCCGTCGACGACGGGTACCAGCAGCCTCGCACCGCCGGCCGCTTGACGCTCGACGAGCGCCCCGAACGCTGGGCCGACAAGGCCGAGGTCGAGCAGGTCGTCGCGGGCGAATCGGATGCCGCGCTCATCTGTGCCCTGCCCGCGAGCGAGTTCCGTGGCGAGACGGGCCGACGGGCGCGCCGCGGTCACATCCCGCGGAGCGTCAACGTTCCCGTGTCGACGCTCGTCGACCGCGAGTCGCGCGCGTTCCTGCGGGGTGACGCGCTCGGCGAGCGGCTGCAGGGCGTCGAGACCGCGGCATCCGATCGCGCTCGAACGATCGTGTACTGCGGCGCCGGCATCGCCGCCGCCGGCGCAGCACTCGCACTGCACCTGGCCGGCCACGAGGATGTCGCGATCTACGACGGCTCCCTCGAGGAGTGGGCGGCCGACGACGACGCTCCCCTCGTCACGCTCGCGGGCTGAAGGCCGGCGCCTCGCTCGGGAGTGCACAGACGGACGGGCAGTCATCGGTGTCCCGCCCGATGACCGCCCGCCCGAGTTCAGCGCGCCGGCTCAGCAGGCGCAGGTGATGGAGCCGTCGGTGACGGCTCCGCCCGCGAGGCCCGCCGCAGTCACGTTCGTGAGCGCATCGGGCGCGAGTTGCGCGGGGCCCTCGGCTGTGTCGTAGGCGAAGCCCTCGCGCACCCAGTACTCGAACCCGCCGAGCATCTCCTTCACAGGGTGGCCGAGAAGGGCGAACTCGAGGGCGGCACGCGTGCCGCCGTTGCATGCAGGGCCCCAGCAGTACACGACGACGGGCGTGCCCGACGGGATCCGCTCGGATGCCTCGGCGGCGATGCGGCGCCAGGGCAGGTGGATCGCTCCCGGCACATGACCCTGGGCCCACGACGCATCGCTTCGGGCGTCGACGAGCACGAAGCCCGGCTCGGTCTCGGAGAGCCCGGCGGCGACGTCGGAGACGTCGGACTCGAAGCCGAGCCGGCCGCGGAAGTGCGCGACGGCGTCGCTCTGTGAGGCGACGTGCTCGAAGAGGGCGGATGCGGCGAGGGTGGTGGTCTGGGTCATGGCTCCACCATTGCAGTGCGACTGCCACGGCGACCCGTGAAATCGCGCCGCCGTGCCGCGAAATTCCGCCAGCGTTGCATCAGGGCGCGCACCGCGCCGGCGCACGCCCCCCGCCTCAGGCCGGCGCGAAGAACGCGGTGAGCGCGGCGCCGAGCGCGGCGAGGTCGTCGACGTGGGCGAGCTCGCGCGCGGAGTGCATCGAGAGCAGGGGCACGCCCACGTCGACGGTGCGGATGCCGAGCCGCGTCGCGCTGAGCGGTCCGATCGTGGAGCCGCACGGGATCGCGTTGTTGGAGACGAACCGCTGCATACTGACGCCCGCCTGTCGGCAGACTCCCGTCCACAGCGCCGAGCCGGCGGCGTCGGTCGCGTACCGCTGGTTCGCGTTGAGCTTCAGGAGCGGTCCGCCGCCGAGCACGGGACGGTTCGCGGGGTCGTGCCGGTCGGGATAGTTCGGGTGCACCGCGTGCCCGGCATCCGATGACACGAGCCATGACGCAGCGAACGCACGCCGGCGCTCGATCTCGCCCGCGCCGAGTCCCGTGGCGACCCGGACGAGCACGTCCTCGAGCACGGGACCGCTCGCGCCCGAGCGCGACTCGGAGCCGAGCTCCTCATGATCGAACGCAGCGAGCACGCTCACGTGCCCGGCATCGGCGGGCGCCTCGAGCAGTGCGACGAGGCCGGCGTACACCGAACTCAGGTTGTCCATGCGTCCCGCGGCGAAGAACGCCTCGTTGAGTCCGAACCTGACGGGCGCCGCCGTGTCGGCGACGAGTACGTCGTGACCGGCGACCCCATCGGCGGGAACTCCCGCCATTCCGGCGAGCTCGGCGAGCAGGTCGCCGCTCGCACCGACACCCCAGATCGGCTGCATGTGGCGTTGCTTGTCGAGCTTGAGGCCGCCGGAGCTGATCTCACGGTCGAGGTGGATCGCGAGCTGCGGGATGCGCAGCATCGGGCCGGTACGCACGAGGTGCTGCACACCGTCGTCGGTGACGAGCCGGCCGGCGAGTTCGAGCTCGCGGTCGAGCCAGGAGTTCAGCAGCGGGCCGCCGTAGATCTCGACTCCGACCTGCAGCAGGCCCTCGGCGCTCGACGAGGGGTTCGGTTTGAGCTTGAACGAGGGCGAGTCGGTGTGGGCGCCGAGAACCCGGAATGGCGTCGTGGCGGTGGCCCCCTCGGGCTGCACCCACGCGATCACGCTGCCGTCGCGCACGATGACTCGCCGCCCGGCCCCAGCCGGCCACTCGTCGCGCTCGTCGAGCCGCTCGAATCCGGCCTCCTCGAGCCGACGGGCCACCTCTTCTGCCGCGTGATACGACGATGGGGCGGCGCTGAGGAACCGGGCGAAGTCGGTGACGTAGGCGTCGGTGCTGGTTTCGATCTCGGTCTCGGTTTCGGTGTCGACTACGGGCATCCTCCCATCCAACACCCCGCGACGGTCGAGGGCGAGTCAGCGCGCCCCGCCGGCCGGTCAGGCGAAGCGCACGACGGCCTGCAGACGCGAGCGAACCTCCATGACCTCGGTGCCGCCGAGGTGCGCCGAGCCGGGCAATCCCTCGCGCACAGCGCTCGCGAGACGAGACCGCTGCACGAGGGCGACGACGGTGCCGCGGATGCTGCCGCCGACCTCGAGCGGTTCTTCGGCATGGTCGTCGGGCACGACCACGATGAGCGCGGTGGGCTTTACGCGGGCCGCACGGCCGATGGCTTTCGCGCGGGCCGCGAGCGCACGGATCGGCCGCTCGCCGTCGAGCGCCTCCCCGACGAGCTCGTTGCGGCGAAGTGTCACTCGGCCGCCCCAGTCCTCGGACTGGATCGCGAAGAGGCCCGTCGGCCCGAGCACGAGGTGATCGAGCTTCGGCGGCTGCCCGGGCCCCGCAGCATCCGTCGCCACGTCATGCCACACCGTGTAGGCGATGCCGAGCGTCGCGAGCGAGCGAGCGGTCGCCTCCTCGGCGAGCGCGTCGGCGAGCACGTGACGGATGTCGCGAGGCGCGCCACGCACGAGCGCCGGGTCGTACGGGTCCTCGAGCTGCACGCCCCGGCCAGCCCACTCGCGAATGAGCCCGAGGTATCGCTCGCGCGAGAGCCCGCCGGGGTGACCGTAGGAGCGCGCGAGCGGGCGAGAGTCGCGGCGGACCTTCGGTGCGGCCGGCGCCCACGCCTCTCGAGTCGGCGTCGGTGCGCCGCCGCGGGATCCCCGGTCGAACGCGGCCCGCGCCTCGGGCGTGCCGATGAGCTCCCACGCGCGCTGCACCGCGTGGAAGCGTGCGGTGTCGCCGCCCGTGTCGGGGTGCGCGGTGCGGAGCGCTCGCCGGTAGGCGAGGCGGAGTGCAGCGGCATCCGCGTCGGATGGCACGCCGAGCACCTCGTACGGGGAGTCGGAGAGCGGACTGTCGGGCATGGGCTCGCTTTCGAATGTGCGTCCACGAGAATACCCCGCTCAGCTCGGTGATCGCCGAGCCACGGCGTCCCCGAAGGTGACAGAGCCTGAGAGCTAGTGACTCGCGGCTCGTCACGTCGCCGGCAGCAGCAGGATCCCGTCGTCGATGAGTCCGCGAACGGCGGGCAGCAACTCGGCCGCGAGCTCCGACTCGTCGACGTCGAGCAGTTGGGCGACCGCGCCGATGATCGCGCCGACGGGGAGCTCGCCGTCGCACGCGCCCACGAGCGCGGCGAGGCCGGTGTCGAGCCCGATCGTTCGTCCGAAGCCGCCGCCCTGGCGCAGCAGCATCGCCGTCGGATGCTCGTCGCCGGGCCAGTAGTGGCGTTCCTCGGTGACGTCGCCGGCCACGGTGAGTCGCAGCGCGGCGACCTCCTCGTCGCCGAGCGCCGCCTGGCGGTCGTGCGCGTCGAGGCACGCGGCGAAGTGCACGCCGAGCGGAGCGTCGTCGTTCCCCAGCGCGCCGTGCCGACGCTCGAGGCGTGCCAGCGGGGCGACGGAGTGGGCGGCGGGGCGGTCGGGGTCGGCCGCCGGGCGTCGCAGCAGCACGTAGCCGAACCCGATCTCGTGCACCCAGCGCGCATCGAAGTCGTCGAGCCATGCCTCGTAGAGCCGGTCGAAGTCGGGGGTGCCCGGCCGCGTGCCACCGTCGCGGATCCAGGTCTCGGCGTATTCGGTGATGCGTTGCCGCTCGCGTTCGACGATCCAGTGGTCGAGCCCGCCGGCCCACCCGCGCACGCGCTCGAGTCCGTCATCCGTCGCCCGATACTCCCAATTGCCGAGCAGTTGCGCCACGCCGCCCGGCTCGAGATGTGCTGCCGCCCCACGGACGACCTCTTCGACGAGTGCGTCACCCACCATTCCGCCGTCGCGGTAGTCGTATTCGGGAACGCCCGCGGCCCGCGGCGTGATCACGAACGGCGGGTTCGACACGATCCGGTCGAACCGTTCGCCCGCAACGGGCTCGAAGAGGCTGCCGCGGCGGAACTCGACGCCGTCGATGCCGTTGAGCTCGACGTTGAGGCCTGCGAGGCGGAGGGCCCGTTCCGAGATGTCGGTCGCCACGACGTGGGCGGAGAACCGCGTGGCGTGCATCGCCTGGATCCCGCACCCGGTGCCGAGGTCGAGCACTCGCGCCGCGGGAGTGGGCAGCATCAGGCCACTGAGCGTCATCGACGCCCCGCCGACCCCGAGCACGTGCTCCTCGCCGAGCGCGTGCCCGAGCGCGAGCTCTCCGAGATCCGAGAGGATCCACCACTCGACGGTGCCGAGCGCATCGGTGAACGTGTACGGCCTGAGGTCGAGTGCAGCTCGCACGGATGCCGCGTCGAGCGCAGTCGCGGGATCGTCGACGGGGTCGGCAGCACCGGCGGGCGCGAGCAGCCCGAGCTCCGTGGCACCATCCACGCCGAGCGTCGGCAGCGCGTGCTCGGCCTCGGAGCGCGGCACGTCGAATCCGAGCACGAACAGCTCGGCGAGCGTCGCGAGGTCGGCGGAATCCCCGTGCTCGGCGCGGCGGGCATCGAGCACGCGTCGTACCGGTACTCGCTCGCCGCGATGCAGCGCCGCCGCGGCATCCGCTCCCCACAGCTCTTCGAGCGAGGCGACCGTGTAGTTCGCGCGAGCGAGGTCGGAGCGGAGCCGCCGCAACAGGTCGGTCGTGCGTTCTCCGCTCGGCCGGATGCCGCGTTCGGTGCTCATCCGTCAATTCAAGCGCACGAGACATCGTCACGTGGCCGTCACCTGCCGTACACGTCGGGCGACCGCGTGTAACCCCTTCGTCACACGGTCCACGTAGCGTTGGTTACGATCGAAGAGCGGAGGGGAGGTCGCGGATGGCTGAGGCATCGACGCTCGAGCTGCTGCGGCAGCATGCGCGAGATGAGCTCTCAGCGCTCATCGAACTGCGCTGCCGTCTCGGCGAAGATCCGTGGGTGTTCCTGCCCGAGTTGCCGTCGGTCGACGAGCAGGTCGTCGCGACACTCCGCGAGGAGCGACTGCACTCCGAGCGATGGAGTCCGGCCCGCGCACGCGCCTATCACCCTGCCGCGCGCGAGGGCGAGGCCGCCCGCTTCGAGTACGAGCTCTTGCGCGAGATCGCGCTCGAGCACCCCGAGTTGAGCTCGGCGGTCTGGTCGGTGCTCGACCGCGTGCCCGCCTGGTAGCGCACTCAGGCCGAGCCGGCTCAGGCCAGACCAACCCAGGCCCGACCGGCTCAGGCCCCGACCACCGGCACGAGCTGTCGCCGTTGCACGCGCATCCACGTGATGAAGCCGAAGATCGTGAACGCCCCGTAGAACAGGTAGAGCAGGGCTGAGGCGTAGTAGCCGGCGCTCACGAGCAGCGGCACCCCGACGATGTCGACGGCGACCCAGATGAGCCAGAACTCCGTCCATCCTTTCGCCATCCCCCACGTCGCGAGCAGCGAGCCCATGAAGATCCATGCGTCGGCCCAGACCGGCTCGAACGAGCCGAGCGCACTGAACACGGGCGTCAGCACGAGGGTGCCCCCGACGAGTGCCGCCGCGAGCAGGATCCGGGTGCGGCCGCTCGCCCAGCGCGGGTCGACGGCGTTGGCGCTCACGTGGCGGTGCTGCGACCAGCGCACCCAGCCGAAGATGGACACCGCGATGAACATGAGCTGCCGACCGGCCTGTCCCAGCAGGTTCACGGGATTCGGGGTGTCGAAGACGGCGCCGAGAAACACCGTGAAGAGCAGGGCGTTGCCCACGATCCCCACAGGCCAGGCCCAGACCTTGCGGCGCAATCCGCCGAGCGCGCTCGCGAGGCCGAACAGGTTGCCGACGATCTCACGCCACAGGATGACCTGGTCGCCGATGACGAGCTGCGCGTCGAAGAGCCACTCGATCGGGTTCATCGGGCGGCCGTGGTTTCGACTCGACGTCGCGCGCGTCGCATCACGAGCACTCTCACGAGTCGCCAACCGAGGAGGAACACGGCCAGGGTGATCGCGGCGACGAGCACGAACGCGAACGGCACTCCCTGCCCCGACACGACCCGGAGCAAGAGCCCACCGCCGAGGGTGACGGCCCAGATCACGGCGCCCGTCGGCCAGACGGTGAGCGGATGCCGCCACGCGACGCTGACCAGCCAACCGGCGGCGAGGCCCGCCATGAACGGCCACGCCGTGCTGCCGATGCCCGCCAAGTCCAACGTCTCGTGGTGGCTCGTGCGCCCGATCCTCACGAAGACGTGCACGAGCACGAGGTCGAGGAGCGCCGCCATCACGATCGTGCCCGCACGGGGTCGCTCTCGTTCACTCATGCTCCCATCGTAGGGAGCACGAGGGGAGACACGCCGCCCGGCGAAGCTCACGGTGTCGACGCCAGCGATTCGAGCGCGTCAGGGTCACTCACCGGCATCGCGCAGACGAAGGCGTGACAGCGATAGGCGGCCGGCGCACCGCCCTGCGTGGTGCGGCCCTCGAACAGCTCGAAGCCGGCATCGCCGAAGGCGCGCGCCTGCGACTCGGTGACGATGGTCGAGACGGATGCCTCGTGCCGCCGCGTCGCCGCGACGAGCGCCGCCCCTGGCTCGCCATCCTCGTCCGACGGGTCGGGCACGACGGTGACGAGTTGCACGATCGGAACCGCGAGTCGGGCCATGAGCCCGAGCGCTCCGCCGAAGGCGATGGGCCGCGAGAGCGCGATTCCGGCTACAGCCCGCATCGCCGCTTCAGCGACGTCGCGATAGCGATCGCCGGCACCGAGCAGGTAGAGCTTCCACGCGGCGTCCGCGCACGCGGTGACTCCCGATGGAGTGACGCCTTCCGCCGGGTCGGCGGGCATCGTGAGGCCGCGCGCGGCGAGCACGGGATCGGCGCCTCCAGGGGCGGCGAATGGAACGCTCCCGGGATTCGGCGCATGATCGGCTGCCGCGATGGCGTCGTCGAGCAGCTCCCGGCCCCTGACGGCGAAGGCGACCTCGCCGGTCGCCACCGCGAGCTCCAGCAGGCCGTTCACGAGCATCCCGGTGTCTTCGAGGGTCGCCGCCGCGGCCGAGGCGACCCCGCCGAGCGACGCTCGCACGAGACGACCCCCGGTCTGCACGTGATGCTCGAGCAGGAAGTCGGCCGCGCGCCGTGCCGCGTCGAGGGCCACGGCGTCGTCGAACACGAACGCGGTCCGCGCGAGAGATTCGATCGCGAGGCCGTTCCAGCCCGTGAGCACCTTCTCGTCGAGCGCCGGCGGATCGAGTCCTACGCGCCCCGCGGCGTCCCGCTGGTAGTACCCGCCCTCGCTTCGCACGCCGTCGATCGTGCTCTCCGAGTCCTGCGCGCTCGCGAATGCCCCGCCGGGGAGCTGCATGCGCCCCGTCAGGAAGGCGACGAGCCCTCGCGCGAGCGAGGCAGCCCACTGCGCCTCGGGATCCCGCTGCGCGATCCGTGCGGCGACGCCGAGCAACTGGGCATTGTCGGTGAGCATCCGCTCGTAGTGCGGCTCGCTCCAGTCCGCGCGGGTTGCGTAACGGAAGAACCCGCCTTCGACGGCGTCGCGCAGTGGCGACGCTCCCATGAGCTTCAGCGTGCGTGCGGCGAGCTCGCGCGCTCGGGTTCCGGCGTCGACGAGGAAACCGAGAACCGGCGCGACCGGGAACTTCGGCGCGCTCCCGAATCCGCCATGGACCCGGTCCTCATCGGCTCCCAGGGACTCGACCGCATCCTGAAGTTGCTCGGTCGAGGGGAGCTCTCCTTCGGTTTCGGCTCCGGATGCCGCGGCCAGCGCATCGGCGACGGCGGCAGCCGTCTCGTCGAGCTGCTCGCGGCGCTCGCGCCAGGCTTCGTCGACGGCGGCGAGCACCTGGGAGAACGACGGGATGCCGCGGATCGGCTGCGGCGGAAAGTACGTGCCGGCATAGAACGTGCGTCCCTCTGGGGTGGCGAAGATGGTGAGCGGCCAGCCGAGCTCCCGAGTGAACGCGGAGGCGGCGGCGAGGTAGCTCGAGTCCACCTCGGGATGCTCCTCGCGGTCGACCTTGATCGCGACGAACCGGTCGTTCAGCATTCGGGCGACGACGTCGTCGCTGAAGCTCTCGCGCGCCATGACATGGCACCAATGGCACGTCGCGTAGCCGATGGACACGAGCATGGGAACGTCGCGTTCGCGGGCGGCAGCGAATGCGGCTTCACCCCACGGATACCAGTCCACAGGATTCGAGGCGTGGGCCCGCAGGTACGGACTCATGGCATCGGCGAGACGGTTCCCCATCTGTTCAGCGTACGTGGGGTACGCGGCAGCAGGGGAAGGAACGCTTAAAACCAAAGAGGGCCGCCCAACCTTGGGCGGCCCTCTTCGAAATAATGTCCGGCGGTGTCCTACTCTCCCACAGGGTCGCCCCTGCAGTACCATCGGCGCTGCGAGTCTTAGCTTCCGGGTTCGGAATGTGTCCGGGCGTTTCCCTCGCGCTATGGCCGCCGAAACTCTAGCCACACCCGCTGCCACGTGGTGGTGGGGTGTGTGGTCTCGGTGACCCGCCCGACACCGGGAACGACCGGGGTCGTTGCCTGGTGTGGGCAGGGTGGTGCTGTGTTGAATTATGTTGTGGTCTGTTTCCGTCTGAAGGGAACCACAGAGTGGACGCGAGCAATCTAGAGGGCCACTCACACGGCCTTTACATGAAATGTGTTCAAACGTTGTGAGTGTAGTGATTGTCAAGTTATCGGCTTATTAGTACCGGTCAGCTCCGACAGTCTTTAGTCCTGTCTTCCACATCCGGCCTATCAACCCAGTCGTCTGGCTGGGAGCCTCTCCCCCGAAGGGATGGAAATCTCATCTCGAGGCCGGCTTCCCGCTTAGATGCTTTCAGCGGTTATCCATCCCGAACGTAGCTAACCAGCGGTGCTCCTGGCGGAACAACTGGCACACCAGAGGTTCGTCCAACCCGGTCCTCTCGTACTAGGGTCAGATCCTCTCAAATTTCCTACGCGCGCAGCGGATAGGGACCGAACTGTCTCACGACGTTCTAAACCCAGCTCGCGTACCGCTTTAATGGGCGAACAGCCCAACCCTTGGGACCTACTCCAGCCCCAGGATGCGACGAGCCGACATCGAGGTGCCAAACCATGCCGTCGATATGGACTCTTGGGCAAGATCAGCCTGTTATCCCCGAGGTACCTTTTATCCGTTGAGCGACAGCGCTTCCACAAGCCACTGCCGGATCACTAGTCCCGACTTTCGTCCCTGCTCGACCTGTCAGTCTCACAGTCAAGCTCCCTTGTGCACTTACACTCGCCACCTGATTGCCAACCAGGTTGAGGGAACCTTTGGGCGCCTCCGTTACTCTTTGGGAGGCAACCGCCCCAGTTAAACTACCCACCAGGCACTGTCCCTGAACCGGATCACGGTTCGAAGTTAGATATCCAGAGTGACCAGAGTGGTATTTCAACAATGACTCCACCGACACTAGCGTGCCAGCTTCACAGTCTCCCACCTATCCTACACAAGCCACACCGAACACCAATACCAAGCTGTAGTAAAGGTCACGGGGTCTTTCCGTCCTGCTGCGCGTAACGAGCATCTTTACTCGTAATGCAATTTCGCCGAGTTCGCGGTTGAGACAGCTGGGAAGTCGTTACGCCATTCGTGCAGGTCGGAACTTACCCGACAAGGAATTTCGCTACCTTAGGATGGTTATAGTTACCACCGCCGTTTACTGGGGCTTAAATTCTCAGCTTCGCCTTGCGGCTAACCGGTCCTCTTAACCTTCCAGCACCGGGCAGGCGTCAGTCCGTATACATCGTCTTGCGACTTAGCACGGACCTGTGTTTTTAGTAAACAGTCGCTTCCCACTGGTCTCTGCGGCCCTACAGCGCTCCCGGAGCAAGTCCGATCACGCCTTAGGCCCCCCTTCTCCCGAAGTTACGGGGGCATTTTGCCGAGTTCCTTAACCACGATTCTCTCGATCTCCTTGGTATTCTCTACCTGACCACCTGAGTCGGTTTGGGGTACGGGCGGCTAGAACCTCGCGTCGATGCTTTTCTCGGCAGCATAGGATCACCAACTTTTTATCCGCATCGTGTCTCAGCCTTGATGAACCGCGGATTTGCCTACGGTTCGGCCTACGCACTTGCCCCGGGACTACCATCGCCCGGGATCGGCTACCTTCCTGCGTCACACCTGTTAATACGCTCACTCCACCAGATGGGGTCGCATGCCGCCCCGCGATCGTCCCCGAAGGGATCCACGCGGCTTGGGATGCTTAGCACTCCTGATTTCATGTGGGCGGTTCTTCGCCGGTACGGGAATATCAACCCGTTGTCCATCGACTACGCCTGTCGGCCTCGCCTTAGGTCCCGACTTACCCAGGGCAGATTAGCTTGACCCTGGAACCCTTGGTCTTCCGGAGGACGGGTTTCTCACCCGTCTTTCGCTACTCATGCCTGCATTCTCACTCGTGTGGCCTCCACGGCTGGTTCACACCGCCGCTTCGCTGGCCACACGACGCTCTCCTACCCATCAACACGGCTGGACCACGAAGGCCTACCACAAATGTCAATGCCACAACTTCGGTGGCGTGCTTGAGCCCCGTTACATTGTCGGCGCGGAATCACTTGACCAGTGAGCTATTACGCACTCTTTCAAGGGTGGCTGCTTCTAAGCCAACCTCCTGGTTGTCTGTGCAACTCCACATCCTTTCCCACTTAGCACGCGCTTAGGGACCTTAGTTGGTGGTCTGGGTTGTTTCCCTCTCGACGATGAAGCTTATCCCCCACCGTCTCACTGCTGCGCTCTCACTTACCGGCATTCGGAGTTTGGCTGACGTCAGTAACCTTTTAGGGCCCATCGGCCATCCAGTAGCTCTACCTCCAGCAAGAAACACGCAACGCTGCACCTAAATGCATTTCGGAGAGAACCAGCTATCACGAAGTTTGATTGGCCTTTCACCCCTATCCACAGCTCATCCCCTCCATTTTCAACTGAAGTGGGTTCGGTCCTCCACGACGTCTTACCGTCGCTTCAACCTGGCCATGGATAGATCACTTCGCTTCGGGTCTAGGACATGCGACTGAATCGCCCTATTCAGACTCGCTTTCGCTACGGCTGCCCCACACGGGTTAACCTCGCCACATATCACTAACTCGCAGGCTCATTCTTCAAAAGGCACGCTGTCACCCCAACAAGGAGGCTCCAACGGTTTGTAAGCAAACGGTTTCAGGTACTATTTCACTCCCCTCCCGGGGTACTTTTCACCTTTCCCTCACGGTACTTGTCCGCTATCGGTCATCTGGGAGTATTTAGGCTTATCAGGTGGTCCTGACAGATTCACACGGGATTTCTCGGGCCCCGTGCTACTTGGGATACCTCTCCGGCCGGCCAGGCATTTCGACTACGGGACTCACACCCACTCCGGTTGGCCTTTCAATGCCATTCGTCTATACCTGACGCGTCACCGTGAATGCGCGGCAGCACATTCCGAAAGGTCCCACAACCCCGACCATGCAACCCCTGCCGGGTATCACACATGGCTCGGTTTAGCCTCATCCGCGTTCGCTCGCCACTACTTACGGAATCACGGTTGTTTTCTCTTCCTGTGGGTACTGAGATGTTTCACTTCCCCACGTTCCCTCTACCCGCCCTATATATTCAGGCGGGAGTCACCAGGTCACCCAAAGGGCCTGGCGGGGTTTCCCCATTCGGAAATCCTCGGATCACAGCTCGTTTATCAGCTCCCCGAGGCTTATCGCAGATTACGACGTCCTTCTTCGGCTCCAGATGCCAAGGCATCCACCGTTTGCTCTTAAAAACTTGAAATCACATGAGATCGAATCGTGCAACACCACCCCGAAAGGCGATGCTGCGAAATTGACCAGTGAAACACCAAACAGAGCACCCCGAAAGGCACCCGATTGGCGATTCACCTTTTGTGAAACAGGACCAAAGTCCCGTTTCTAAGATGCTCGCGTCCACTATGTAGTTCTCAACAGACGGCCAGAACCCCCACACCCACACGGCCAAAAAGCCGGTCTCGATGAAGGCCTGTAAGAAACCATCACCCCCCACCCCGAAAGGCAAGAAGTCGTCCGGTCCCTCAGGACCCAACAGCGTGCACGTGCCGGCCTCCACCGACCAGAACCTTCCAACCCCCGAAGAGGCGTACTAGCTCCAGCCGGAATCAACCGGCACCTATGTCAATGTTCCACCCATGAGCCACCAGCAGGGAACGAACGCCCCTGATCTGGCATGCCTGGACAACCAAAGTTGCCAGATGCTCCTTAGAAAGGAGGTGATCCAGCCGCACCTTCCGGTACGGCTACCTTGTTACGACTTAGTCCTAATCACCGATCCCACCTTCGACAGCTCCCTCCCACAAGGGGTTAGGCCACCGGCTTCGGGTGTTACCGACTTTCATGACTTGACGGGCGGTGTGTACAAGGCCCGGGAACGTATTCACCGCAGCGTTGCTGATCTGCGATTACTAGCGACTCCGACTTCATGAGGTCGAGTTGCAGACCTCAATCCGAACTGAGACCGGCTTTTTGGGATTCGCTCCGCCTTACGACATCGCAACCCTTTGTACCGGCCATTGTAGCATGCGTGAAGCCCAAGACATAAGGGGCATGATGATTTGACGTCATCCCCACCTTCCTCCGAGTTGACCCCGGCAGTCTCATATGAGTTCCCACCATTACGTGCTGGCAACATACGACGAGGGTTGCGCTCGTTGCGGGACTTAACCCAACATCTCACGACACGAGCTGACGACAACCATGCACCACCTGTAACCGAGTGTCCAAAGAGTTCCACATTTCTGCGGCGTTCTCGGTTATGTCAAGCCTTGGTAAGGTTCTTCGCGTTGCATCGAATTAATCCGCATGCTCCGCCGCTTGTGCGGGCCCCCGTCAATTCCTTTGAGTTTTAGCCTTGCGGCCGTACTCCCCAGGCGGGGCGCTTAATGCGTTAGCTACGACACGGAAACCGTGGAAAGGTCCCCACATCTAGCGCCCAACGTTTACGGCGTGGACTACCAGGGTATCTAATCCTGTTCGCTCCCCACGCTTTCGCTCCTCAGCGTCAGTTACGGCCCAGAGATCTGCCTTCGCCATCGGTGTTCCTCCTGATATCTGCGCATTCCACCGCTACACCAGGAATTCCAATCTCCCCTACCGCACTCCAGTCTGCCCGTACCCACTGCAGGCCCGAGGTTGAGCCTCGGGATTTCACAGCAGACGTGACAAACCGCCTACGAGCTCTTTACGCCCAATAATTCCGGACAACGCTCGCACCCTACGTATTACCGCGGCTGCTGGCACGTAGTTAGCCGGTGCTTTTTCTGCAGGTACCGTCAAGCCGAAGCCCTTCTTCCCTACTAAAAGAGGTTTACAACCCGAAGGCCGTCATCCCTCACGCGGCGTTGCTGCATCAGGCTTGCGCCCATTGTGCAATATTCCCCACTGCTGCCTCCCGTAGGAGTCTGGGCCGTGTCTCAGTCCCAGTGTGGCCGGTCACCCTCTCAGGCCGGCTACCCGTCGACGCCTTGGTGAGCCATTACCTCACCAACAAGCTGATAGGCCGCGAGTCCATCCCAGACCGAAAAACTTTCCACCCAAAACCATGCGGTTCCAGGTCCTATCCGGTATTAGCTCCGATTTCTCGGGGTTATCCCAGAGTCCAGGGCAGGTTACTCACGTGTTACTCACCCGTTCGCCACTAATCCAAGGAGCAAGCTCCCCTTCATCGTTCGACTTGCATGTGTTAAGCACGCCGCCAGCGTTCGTCCTGAGCCAGGATCAAACTCTCCAAAGAAAACTGTTTGACCTGACCAAAGAACTGTCAATCACTGACAATCCATCAATCTCAAAGAAATCCCAAACACTCCCAAAAAGAGAATGCCCGAGGTTATTTGGCATTGAACATAGTGCACGCTGTTGAGTTCTCAAGAAACGGACGCACCCGAGTTTCAGTCTTTCGACCTGCCCTCCGGGCAACCTCTCTACTGTATCACTTCCGCAACCTGTTCCCAAACCGATCGGCCGGAGCTTCAGGCTGTGTTCACAGCTGGAATACGGGCAGGAAAGCCTGCATTCACAGTGGAAGTAAGTAGTCATCCTAGGCGCTCAGACAGCGTCCTACAAGGTTCTGATCTGAGCGATTGGATGGTCCCACGTGAGGCCGGCGAGCTCTTCCGCTCTGCCGCACCTTTGGGGTGACGAGTGATTACTTTACGCACGCCCCCGGCCCTCTGGCAAAACGGGCTTGCAGTCCGGGCGTGTCGCCCGGAATCCCGCCGATCCTGCGCGAACGACCACCCGAGGATGGCCGCGAGAGGCCTCCTGGGAACCACGCAACCAGACGGCCTTTCCGCTGGCACGCGCTCAGTTCACGTGTTCAGGATGCGAGCTCACCCGGCCCTCGCGCTCGAGGGCCGTGATGGCCTCCATCTCGGCGTCGTCGAGCGTGAAGTCGAACACGTCGAAGTTCTCCGCCATGCGCTCACGCCGGTTCGACTTCGGGAAGACGATGAAGCCGCGCTGGAGGTGCCACCGGATCACGACCTGGGCAGGCGATCGCCCATGGGCCGCAGCGGCATCCGTCACCTCCTGGTGCTCGAGCAACGGGTACTTGCCCTGGCCGAGCGGTCCCCAGGCCTCGATCGCGATGCCATTCTCCTCGGCGAACTCGACGGTGGCGGGCTGCTGGTGCGCCGGATGCAGCTCGATCTGGTCGACCGCAGGCACCGTGCCGGTCTCGGCGAGCAGTCGTTCGAGGTGTGGAACGAGGAAGTTCGAGACGCCGATCGAGCGCACCCGGCCCGATGCCCTGAGCTCCTCGAACGCGCGCCACGTCTCGACATAGCGGTCGCGCGCCGGCGTCGGCCAGTGGATCAGGTAGAGGTCGACGTACTCGAGGCCGAGTCGCTCGAGGCTCGCGTCGAACGCATCGAACACCGATTGCGTGCCCTGATCGTCGTTCCACAGCTTCGTCGTGATGAAGAGCTGCTCGCGCGGGATCCCCGATTCGGCGATCGCCTTGCCGACCCCCGCTTCGTTGCCGTAGATGCGTGCGGTGTCGATGTGGCGGTAGCCGATCTCGAGCGCATCGGTCACGATGCGCTCGGTCTCGTCGGGATCGACCTTGAATACCCCGAAACCGAGCTGCGGGATCGAGTGGCCGTCGTTGAGCTGGATGCGAGGTACCGAGGCATGGGTCATGGAGTCATCCCATCACGGGAGCCTGCGCCACCGACAGGTCGGTTCGCTCCTCGCGAATCGTGACGCTGCGCCCGTTCGACACCGATGCGTGCCCGCCGATCTCAGCGGACGAACGCCTCCTCGGGCAGGAACGTGAGGACGAGGGCGGGTGCGCTCGTCATGAGGTTCACGAGGAAATGGGCGACGATGATCGGCATCAGGCGGCGCTGCCACAACACGATGAGTCCGGAGCCGACGCCCCAGACGAGATAGGCGACGAGGTACACGGGCACCGCGCCGGGAGTCGCGGCGTAGAAGACGTGCTGCACGGCGAAGACGATCGCCGGTACGAGCACCGCCACCGCGGCCGGCCAGCGACGCACCAGTCCGCCTTGCGAGTACCCCCGATAGACGAGTTCCTCGGCGGGCGCATTGAGGGGGGCGAACGTGAGGACGGAGACGATCGCGAGCGCCGCGATCAGCGCTCGGGGGAGCGTCGGCGTCGCCGCCTCGTCGTAGAAGACCGTGTCGAACCGCTCGAAGGCCGCGCCGCCGTGAAGGGCGAACATCATGCCCATGATCGTGAGCGCGAACGGGAGCGAGAGCGCCGAGAGCCACAGCAGCCCCCACGCGACGTCGACGCCGAGCCGGCGCCACGAGAAATCGATGAGGTCGCGCGCCCGGAGCCCAGCCCGGTGCAGCGCGCGCCGGACGAGCACGAGCGAGACCACGTTGACCGGCAGCATGATCGCCGCACCGAAGAGCAGCGACGGCGGGAAGGACGAGCGCTCCCCCGCTGCGAGGAGCAGCAGCGACGTGATGACGGCCGCGAGCGCGACGAGTGCGACACGGAGGAGCGGCAGGCCGAGGAGGACCGTGACCGCCGGAGCGCGAGGCGTCGTCGCCTCGGCGGGTGCTGCGACATCCGTCGACATGAACGAGTTCTACCACGCCGGGTCGCATCGCCGCGCTCACCGCATACGATGGAGGGCTGTGCTTCCCACGATCACCTATCCCCCAGAGCTGCCGGTCTCCGGCCAGCGAGAGGAGATCGCGCGCGCCCTGCGCGACCACCAGGTCGTGATCGTGGCCGGAGCGACGGGGTCGGGAAAGACGACGCAGCTGCCGAAGATCTGCCTCGAGCTCGGCCGCGAGTCGATCGCGCACACGCAGCCGCGCCGCATCGCTGCTCGCACGATCGCCGAGCGCATCACCGACGAGCTCGGCACCGAGCTCGGCGGCCTCGTCGGCTACCAGGTGCGGTTCACCGATCGGGTGAGCGAGTCGACGCGCATCAAGGTGATGACCGACGGGATCCTGCTCAACGAGATCCACCGCGACCGCGAGCTCCGCCGCTACGACACGATCATCATCGACGAGGCCCACGAGCGCAGCCTCAACATCGACTTCCTCCTCGGCTACCTGAAGCGCCTGCTGCCCCGGCGGCCCGACCTCAAGGTCATCGTCACGAGCGCGACGATCGACCCCGAGAGCTTCGCGAAGCACTTCGCGGATGCTGCGGGCAACCCGGCTCCCGTCATCAAGGTGTCGGGTCGCACCTATCCGGTCGAGATCCGCTACCGTCCGCTCGTCGCCGAGACGGGTGCCGGCGATGCCGACGACGACGAGGGCGCCGCGGCCGAGGACAAGGACGTGCAGCGCGGCATCCTCGAGGCTCTCGACGAGCTCGAGCGCGAGTCATCCGGCGACGTGCTCGTCTTCCTCTCGGGTGAGAGCGAGATCCGCGACGCCGAGGCCGCAGTGCGGGCACACTACAACCGCGCGGGCGGCCGATCGGGCGAGACCGAGGTGCTGCCGCTCTACGGGCGACTCTCCTCCGCCGACCAGCACCGGGTGTTCGAGCCGTCGAAGATCGCCGGGCTGCGGCGGCGCGTGGTGCTGGCGACGAACGTGGCCGAGACGAGCCTGACCGTGCCCGGCATCCGCTACGTCGTCGATGCCGGAACGGCTCGCATCAGCCGGTACTCGGTGCGCTCGAAGGTGCAGCGACTGCCGATCGAGGCGATCTCGCAGGCCTCGGGGAGCCAGCGCTCGGGCCGGTCGGGTCGCACGAGCGACGGCATCGCGATCCGCCTCTACTCCGAAGAGGATTTCGAGCGGCGGCCCGAGTTCACCGATCCCGAGGTGCTGCGCACGAACCTCGCCGCGGTCATCCTGCAGATGGCCTCGCTCGGGCTCGGCGCGATCGAGGACTTCCCGTTCCTCACGCCACCCGACTCGCGCGGCATCCGCGACGGCCTCGACCTCCTGAAGGAGCTCGGCGCACTCGACGAGACGGCGACGGGCGACGGGCCGCAGCTCACCCGCATCGGCCGGCAGCTCGCTCGCCTGCCGATCGAGCCGCGGTTCGCGCGCATGGTGCTCGAGTCGAAGGCGCAGGGGGTCAGCCGCGAGGTGCTCGCGATCGTCGCTGGGCTCACGATCCAGGACCCCCGGGAGCGGCCGCTCGACAAGCGTGAGCAGGCCGACGGCTTCCACGCCCGGTTCGTCGACCCTACGAGCGACTTCCTCACGCTGCTGAATCTCTGGAATCACCTCGAGGAGCAGCAGCGCGAGCTCTCTGGCAGTGCGTTCCGTCGCATGTGCAAGTCCGAGTTCCTGAACTACCTGCGCGTGCGCGAGTGGCAGGACCTCTACCGCCAGCTCGTGCGGCTCGCGAAGCCGCTCGGGTTGCACCTCGGCGATCCGAAGGTGAATCCCGACGGCATCCATCGCGCGCTCCTCGCCGGCCTGCTCTCGCACATCGGGCTTCGCGACGACTCCCGAACGGGCAGCGGCCGCGGCGGCGCAGGCTCGACCCGAGAACAGCAGCAGCGCGGCCGGCGCCCGGCTGCCGAGTTCCTCGGCGCCCGGAACGCGCGCTTCATGCTGTTCCCCGGGTCCGCCCTCGCGAAGAAGCCGCCGGCCGCCGTGATGAGCGCCGAGCTCGTCGAGACGAGCCGGCTCTTCGCCCGTACGAACGCGGCGATCGACCCTGCCTGGGCGGAGCAGCTCGCCGGGCCCCTCGCCAAGCGCAGCTTCAGCGAGCCGCGCTGGGAGCGACGGCAGGGCGCAGCGGTCGCCGATGAGAAGGTCACGCTCTTCGGTGTGCCGATCGTCGCGAAGCGGCGCCTGCAGCTCTCCCGCGTCGACCCCGAGCTCGCCCGCGAGCTCTTCATCCGTCACGCGCTCGTCGAGGAGGACTGGGACACGAACAGCCTCGACAAGCGGCTCTTCGCGTTCCTGCGCACGAACCGCGAGCTCCGCCGAGAGCTCGGCGAGGTCGAGGAGCGCACCCGGCGGCGCGACATCCTCGCCGGCGACGAAGCCGTCGTCTCGTTCTACGAGTCGAGGGTGCCGGCGGATGTCGCCGACACGCGGTCGTTCGAACGCTGGTGGCGCGGCGAGCATCGCGACCGGCCCGACCTGCTCACGATGTCGGCGGCCGACGTGCTCGGCGAGGACGCGCCCACCGACGACCGCGCCGGATTCCCCGACCGCTGGCGGCAGGGCGACCAGACGCTCTCGCTGCGCTACCGCTTCGAACCCGGTGCCGAGGACGACGGCGTCACCGTGCTCGTGCCCCTCGTGCTGCTCGCGCGCCTCGAGCCGATCGGGTTCGACTGGCAGGTGCCGGGCCTGCGCGACGAGCTCATCACGGCGATGCTGCGCACGTTGCCGAAGGTGCTGCGCCGTCAGGTCGTGCCCGCGGCGGAGTGGGCGAACAGGATCTCGGCCGAGCTGCCCGACGGCCCCGAATCGGGCACCGCCCGCGAGCCGTTCGCCGCCGTGATCGCGCAGGCGATCCGCCGGCTCACCTTCGCCCCGGTCGATCCATCGGACTTCGACCTCGATCGGGTGCCGACGCACCTGCGCATCTCGTTCCGCGCCGTCGACGAGCGCGGTCGTGCTCTCGGCAGCTCGAAAGACCTGCGGGAGCTGCAGGAGCGACTCGCCGGGCAGACGCGCGCCGCCGTCGCGAAGGCGGTCGGCGCCGCGGCGCCGGCGCCCAAGGGCGAGCCCGTCGCCGCGGCCGGGCGAGCGCCCGGGGCACGTGCGGTCGGCGCCGGCGATGCCGGCTCCGGTGCCGACGACGGGCGTGCAGCCGCGGGCTTCGAGCGCGCGGGCATCACGTCGTGGGAGTGGGACGAGCTTCCGGCGCACCTCGACACCCGGCAGGCCGGCAACGTCATCCGCGCCTACCCGGCGCTCGTCGACGCGGGCTCATCGGTGGCGCTGCGCCTCGTCGCGACCGTCGAGGAACGCGATCGGGCGTCGCGCCGCGGCATCCGTCGCCTGCTCGTGCTGGCCACGCCGTCGCCCGTCGCCTATGTACAGGAGCATCTTTCGAACGAGGAGAAGCTGTCGCTCGCCGCAAGCCCGTATGCCAGCACCCGCGCACTGCTCGACGACTGCCTCGCGGCGTGCGTCGAAGCCGAACTGCGCAGCCGTCACGCCGACGGGCTGCTGCGCACGCGAGCCGAGTTCGACGCCGTGCGCGATGCCGTCGCCGCGACCATCATGGAGCGGATGTTCGAGACGGTGGCGCTCGTGGCGCGCATCCTCACAGCGTCGCGCGACGCCGACCGCGCGATCTCGCGAGCGGCGAGCATCCAGCTGATGTCGGCACTCGGCGATGCCCGACAGCAGCTCGGCGGGCTCATCACGCCCGGCTTCGTCTCGGCCACGGGCCTCGAGCGTCTGCGGCATCTGCCACGCTACCTCGAGGCGATCGCCGTGCGCGTGCGCAAGCTCGTCGAGAACCCCGGTCGCGACCGCCAGGCGATGAACCAACTCGATGGGCCGCTCGCGACCTTCGAAGCCGCCGGCGGCACGATGCCGATCGACCCTGAGGCGCCCGAGCATCTCGTGCGCGCGCGCTGGATGATCGAGGAGCTGCGGGTGGGACTCTTCGCTCAAGAGCTCCGCACGGCCGAGACGGTGTCGCCGCAGCGCATCGCCAAGGTGCTCGCGAGCTGACTGCTCGCCGCTCGGGCGCCGCGCGGCCGTCGGGGCGCAGCACGGGCGGCCCACCTCGGGTGAAACCCGCGTACTGCGCGGCATCCGCGTCGATAGAGTGGTCGGACTGTGGGAAGCTACTCCGAACTGCTCAAGACCTCGGGCGTTGCACGCATCATCGCCGCCCAGCTCGCGGCACGGTTCCCCTCGGGCATGCTCTCACTTGCATTCCTCCTGCATGTCGAGCAGCAGACCGGCTCCTACGGGGCTGCCGGCCTCGTGCTCGCGGCGACCTCGATCGGCCAGGCCATCGCCGGCCCGCTCACGAGCCGCCTCATGGGCCAACTCGGCATGCGACCGGTACTCGTCACCACGCTGCTCGTGTGCGTCGCGGCCGTGGTCGCCATCGCGGTGCTGCCGCTCACGGTGCCCCTCTACATGGCGATCGGATTCGCGGCAGGGCTCTCGACCCCTCCGGTGCAGCCGGCCGTGCGCACGATCTACCCGAAGATGGTGAACTCCCGGCAACTCACGCCGCTGTTCTCACTCGACGCCTCGGCGCAGGAGATCATCTGGGTCGTCGGGCCGGTCGTGACCACGTTCGTCTCGACGCAGATCGGCACCGAGTGGGGAATCCTCCTCGCCGCGGCGATCATGATCGGGGGCGGCACCTGGTTCATCGCCTCGCCCGAACTCGGGCGGGTGCGCATCCCGCGCTCGAAGCGCCGCCTCGGCGTCGTGCTCACGCGACCGCCGGTCCTGCTCGCGACGGTCGTCGGCTTCCTCCTCATCGGCGCGGCCGCGGCAATCGAGGCCGGCGTCGTGGCCGTCTTCGGGCACGACGGCGCGAACGCGGGCATCGTGCTCGGAATCTTCTCGATCGGCAGCCTGGCCGGCGGGCTCTTCCTCGGTCACGTGCCGATCGGGCCCGTGGTCGACCGCCCGGCGCATGTTCATCGTGTTCGCCGGCACCGCGCTCGCCGCGTTCTCGATGGACTTCTGGTGGCTCGCCGTCACCCTCTTCATCGCCGGCATCGGCATCGCCCCGGCGCTCGCCGTGCTCTTCGCGATCGTCTCGGCGAGCGTGAAGTTCTCCGACACCGCCGAGGCCTACGGATGGGTCGGCACCGGCCAGCTCATCGGCGCGGCGCTCGGCTCGGCCCTCGCGGGCTTCCTCATCGACGGCTACGGCCCGGTCGGCGCCTTCTGGGCCGCGGGCGTGCTCGCGTTCGTCGGCGTGCTCGTGCCCGTGCTCGCCCGACGCTGGCATCCCGACCTCCGCGGCCGTGACGCGAGCCCCATCCCCGACACCGAACCGGTGCCCGTCACCCCCAGCTGACCCAGGAGCACGGATGTCGCAGCCTTCCCTTCCCGTCGCGCCGTTGCTGCCGCTCGCCGACGGCAACAGCATCCCTCAGCTCGGATACGGCCTCTACAAGGTGCCGCCGACGGATGCCGCGCGCCTCAGCCTCGACGCGATCGCACTCGGATATCGCCACCTCGACACCGCGGCGTTCTACGGCAATGAGCGCGAGGTCGGCGAGGCGGTGCGCGCCGCGCCCGTGCCGCGCGAGGAGCTCTTCGTGACGAGCAAGGTGTGGAAGGACGACAACGGCTACGACGAGACGCTGCGGGCGTTCGACGACTCGATGGCCCGGCTCGGGCTCGAGTCGCTCGACCTCTACCTGATCCACTGGCCGGTGCCCTCGACCGACCGCTACGTCGAGACGTGGCGTGCGCTCGTCAGCTTGCAGCAGGAGGGGCGCGTGCGGTCGATCGGGGTCGCGAACTTCCATCCTCACCACCTCGAGCGGATCGTCGGCGAGACGGGCGCCGCGCCGGTCGTGAACCAGGTGGAGCTGCATCCGTGGCTGCCGCAATCGCAGCTGCGCGCGTTCGACGCGGCGCACGGCATCTGCACCGAGGCCTGGTCGCCGCTCGCCCGCGGGCGTGTGCTCGGAACGCCGCTGCTCGACGAGCTCGCCGCGAAGCACGGCCGAACCCCGGCGCAGATCGTGCTGCGGTGGCACGTGCAGCTGGGCAACGCGGTGATTCCGAAGGCGTCGTCGGCCACGCGCATCCGCGAGAACCTCGACGTGTTCGGCTTCGCGCTCGACGCCCGCGATCTCGCTGCGATCGCGACGCTCGAGACCGGTGAGCGCACGGGTCGAGACCCCGACGACGACTGATCGGCACACCGCAGGGCGGCCGCGAACGACCACGCTGAACGCACGGCTCAAGTGGAACGTTGGGGCCGTTCGACGACTCACAGCGAAGCGCAATCCGATCGTGACCGGACTCCCAGCGCGGGTCCAGACATCCGATTCCCGCCCGGGAATACAGTGAGCGCATGAGACGACTCGCACCTGTGGCGGCAACGGCCGCGATTCTCGCTGTGCTCCTCGCCGGCTGCTCGTCGGGAGCGGACACGAGCGGTGCTGGAGGTGAACCAGCCGTCGAGGCACCGTCAGGCGAGGTGGCTCCTGCTGCGCCCGAGTCGAACGACGGCGTCGCCACGTCCGAGTTCGACGCCGAGGCGGGTCGCGACAGCATGATCACGACCGGCAACGTGTCGATCACGGTCGACGATCCGGTCGAGTCCGCCGAGGAGGCGGCCGACCTCGTGGAGCAGGCCGGTGGCCGGGTCGACAGTCGCACCGAAACGCCGGGCACCGACACCCAGCCGCCGCACGCCTCGCTCGTGCTCCGTGTGCCATCAGACAAGCTCGAAGCCGTGCTCGACGAGCTGCGCGGGCTCGGCACCGTGAACTCGGTTTCGCAAGAATCGTCGAATGTCGAGCAGCAGCGCAAAGACCTCGACGCACGCATCGACGCGCTCTCGGCGTCGACCGCGCGACTGCGCCAGCTCCTGGCGGAGGCCACGTCGATCGCCGACCTCATCGCAATCGAGTCGGAGCTCACGACGCGCCAGTCCGAGCTCGACAGCCTGACGCAGCAGCGCGACTGGCTCGTCGACCAGGTGGACTACTCGACGATCTCGCTCGAACTCGTGACCGAGGAGGTCGCACCCGATCCCGCGCCCGACGACTTCTGGAGCGGGCTCGTCGCGGGGTGGACCGCCCTGGTCGCCTTCGTCTCCACGCTCGGCATCGCGATCGGCGTGATGCTGCCGTGGCTGCTCGTACTGGCCATCCTGGCGGCGATCGTCATCGGCGTGGTGCTCCTCTCGACTCGCCGTCGACGAGGTTCCCGCGGCCGCCCGGAGGCGCCCGTGCCTCCCTCGGCCGGCGACACCGTCGGGGCGTAGTCTGGCGACGTGAGCGCGACGCCCGAGACCCTGCTGCACGACGACCTGCTCGAGGGCATCCGCGAGCGCGCGGCAGGCTACGACCGTGACAACGCCTTCTTCACCGAAGACCTCGCCGAACTCCGAGCGGCGGGCTATCTCACCGCCCTCGTGCCGGTCGAGCACGGCGGCCTCGGGTGGAGCCTCGCCGACGCGGTGCGCGCGCAGATGCGGCTCGCCGGCGCGGCGCCCGCCACCGCGCTCGCGGTGAACATGCACCTCGTGTGGACGGGGGTCGCGAAGGTGCTCGGCGATCGCGGCGACGACACCCTCGACTTCCTGTTGCGCGAGGCCGGACGGGGCGAGATCTTCGGCTTCGGCATCAGCGAGGCCGGCAACGACCTCATGCTCTTCGGATCTCGCACGACGGCCGAGCCGCAAGCCGAAGGCGGCTATCGGTACTCGGGGCGGAAGATCTTCACCTCCCTCTCGCCCGCATGGACCCGGCTCGGCACGATGGGCCTCGACTCCACCTCAGCAGACGCGCCGAAGATCGTCTACGGGTTCATCGAGCGCGACGAACCCGGTGTACGCGTCCTCGACGACTGGGACACGATGGGCATGCGCGCGAGCCAGAGCCGCACGACCGTGCTCGACGGCGCGTTCGCGGCATCCGATCGCATCGTGCGCCGACTCGACCCCGGTCCGAACGCCGACCCGCTCGTGTTCGGCATCTTCGCGAGCTTCGAGCTGCTGCTCGCCGCGGTCTACGCGGGCATCGGCGCGAGGGCGCTCGACCTCGCGGTCGCCTCGGCTCACCGGCGCACGTCGATGAAACACGACGGCAGGCCGCTCTCGCAGGATCCCGACATCCGCTGGCGCATCGCGGATGCCGCGATCGCCCAGGATGCGATCGAGCCGCAGCTCCTCCAGCTCGCCCGCGACCTCGACGAGCTCGTCGACCACGGCCCCATGTGGTTCGCCAAGCTCGTCGGCGTGAAGGTGCGCGCGACCGAGACGGCGAAGCACGTCGTCGACCAGGCGGTTCGCGCGTCAGGAGGGTCGACGTACTTCGCCGGCTCCGAACTCGGCCGGCTCTACCGCGACGTGCTCGCCGGCGTCTTCCACCCCTCCGACGACGAGTCGGCGCACTCCACCGTGGCGAACGCGTGGCTCGGGCCGCTCGACGGCTGACCCTGCCGGGCTCCGAGGCCGGCCGCTAGACTGGCGGGCGCGGCGAGCGTCGCACCAGCACTTGGAGGTCGTTGTGAACGTCGTCGCATTCTTCATCGCCATGGGGCTCTTCGTCATCGGCATGTGGCTGATGGGAACGGCGCCCGAACTGACCGGCATCCAGGCGATCGCGTTCTTCGCGGGCATCATGTGCGTCACCCTCGCGGTGGCGATTCCGGCGACCATCCTCGGGCGCGGCGACGGCGTCTGACCGCTCGATGACGTTGCCCACGCGCGACACGCGCGTCACCTATCCCGATGGCGCCGTCGAGGCGCGAGCCCGGGTACTGCACGTTGCCGCCGCGGGCGAGGGGCGTCTCGCCGTGATCACCGACGTCACGAGCTTCCACCCGGTCGATGCCGCGTGGCCCGACCAGCCTGCCGACACCGGCGTGATCCGCGCCGGCGGCACGGCCTTCCCCGTGCTCGATGCCGTGGTCGCCGCGAGCGACGGCGCCGAGTTGTTCCTCGGCGCCGACGTCCCGGTGCGCAAGGGCACCGAGGGCTGGGCGTTCGTCGTCGCCCACCTCCTCGACGAGGGCGCCGCCATCGCCGAAGGCGATGAGGTCGACATCGAAGCGGATGCCGCGGTGCGTCGCTCGCTCTCGATCGGGCACACGGCGTGCCACGTCGCCTCGCTCGCCCTCAACCACGCCCTCGCCGGGCGCTGGTCGAAGCCCGCCCGCACCGACGCGCTCGGCGATCCCGACTTCGACGGCATCGCGATCGACACGAGCCGCATCCGGCCCGACGGATCCGTCGACCGCTACCGCCTGAACAAGTCCCTGCGCCGCGCCGGATTCGATGCGGCGGGTCTCGACGGGGCGCTCGACGAGCTCGCGGCATCCGTCGAGGCGACGCTCGCCGAGTGGGCAGAATCCGGCGCAGCCGTATGGGTCGAACGCGACGGGTCAGGCGACGGCCTCACCGACCGCCGCTCGTGGGTGTGCGAGCTTCCCGGCGGCACGGCGCGCATCCCGTGTGGGGGCACGCACGCCGGTTCCCTCGCCGAACTCGGCGAGGTGCGGGTCTCGTTCGAATTCTCCGACGACGGTGGCACTCCGGTGCTCCAGATGCGCACGAGCGCTGTGGCGGATCGCTGAACGCGCTCGGCGTCGCACCCTCCCAACGCTGGTAGTTTGGATCCGTGGGTATTCACATCGAGAAGGTCGATCTGCCCGGGATCGGTGTTCGCCACGATCTCGTCACCGAACGCGGTCGTCGCATCAGCGTGGTCTCGCATCGCGATGGCGAGCGCGACCTCGGGATCTTCGACGTCGACGACCCCGACGCCTGCCGCGACTCCATCCCCCTGAGCGACGATGAGGCCGCGGCCCTCGCCGACGTGCTCGGCGCGTCCGTCATGCTGAGCCGCCTCACGAGCCTGAGCGATGAGACCGCGGGGCTCTACACCGAGCAGATCGCGCTGCCGACCGACTCGCCGTACCTGAATCGCACCCTCGGCGCGACGAAGGCGCGCACGCGAACGCACGCATCGATCGTCGCCATCGTGCGCGACGGCGCCATCATCCCCTCCCCCACGCCGGCAGAGCCGCTGCGCGCGGGCGACGTCATCGTTGGCGTCGGGACCCGTGAAGGACTCGACGGAGTAGCACGACTGCTCTCCAACGGCCCAGGCTGAGGCGGCGGGCATGCACGAGACCACGCTGCTCCTCATCGAAGTCGGCGCGCTGCTCCTCGGCATGAGCATTCTCGGACGAGTCGCCGTGTTCACGGGCATCTCGCCGATCCCGTTCTACCTGGTGCTCGGCCTCGCGTTCGGCAACGGCGGCTTCGTGCCGCTCGCCGCGAGCGAGGAGTTCTTCCAAACGGGTGCCGAGATCGGCGTCATCCTGCTGCTCGTGCTGCTCGGCCTCGAATACACGGCTCCCGAGCTCGTCGGGAGCCTTCGTTCGGTCCGCAGCGCCGGGCTCGTCGATTTCGCCCTGAACGCGCTTCCCGGAGCGGCGTTCGCACTCCTGCTCGGCTGGGGGCCCATTGCCGCGGTCGCCCTGGCGGGCGTGACGTGGGTGTCGTCGTCGGGGGTCGTCGCGAAGCTCCTCCGCGATCTCGGTCGCCTCTCCAACCGTGAGACGCCGGCGATCCTCGCGATACTGGTGATCGAAGACCTCGCGATGGCCTTCTACCTGCCGGTGCTCTCGGCGATCGTCGTGGGGGCCGCTCTCCTCGAGGGAGCGATCACGGTTGCCATCGCCGTCGGCGTCGTGACGCTCATCCTCTACATCGCCCTCCGGCACGGGCACATCGTGTCGCGCGCCTTCCCGGCCGATGAACACGAGCCGCTCCTGCTGGGCGTACTCGGCCTCACCATGCTCGTCGCCGGCATCGCCGCCGAGGTGAACGTCTCGGCGGCGGTCGGGGCGTTCCTCGTCGGCATCGCCCTGTCGGGGCGGGTGGCGACGAACGCGAGCCAGGTGCTGACCCCCTTGCGCGACCTCTTCGCCGCGATCTTCTTCGTCTTCTTCGGGCTCACGACCGACTGGGCCGATCTCATCTCCATGCTCCTGCCCGCCCTCGCCCTCGCGGCCGTCACGATCGTGACCAAGCTCATCACTGGTGCCTACGCCGCCCGCCGAGCGGGCGTCGGCACGCTCGGCCAATGGCGCGCCGGCTTCTCCCTCACCCCGCGCGGAGAGTTCTCGATCGTGATCGCCGGACTCGCGGTCGGCGCCGGCGTCGCGCCCGCACTCGCCCCGCTCGCCGCGGGCTACGTGCTCATCACGATCATCGCGGGCACGTTTCTGGCCCGCATGCCGGATGCGGCGTGGTTCCGTGCCGCGGTCCTGCGACGCCGGGCGCGCGCGACGGCCTGATCGCGGCGCGACCCCGCCGACCCCGACGCCGGAGCGCCGTGGGCCGAGGGCTACTCGGCGGGATGCTCCGCTGCGGCCGCGGCATCCGCTCGATCGCCTCGAGCGACCGCCTCGAGCTCGTCGTCGGCGTCGTCGGCCACCGCGAGGAGCTCGCGCACCCGCGGCACGACCTCGCTCGCATAGCGCTCGATGCTGCCCATCATCGCCTCGTGCGGCAGCGTGCCGTTCGAGTACTTGAGGTCGAAGCGGCTCGCACCGATCGCGCGCATCGCTGCAGCGATCTTCTGGGCCACGGTCTCAGGCGAACCGGCGTAGAGGGCACCGTTCGGCCCCGCCTCGGCCTCGAAGTGCTCGCGTGTCACGGCACCCCAGCCGCGCTCGCGGCCGATGCGATCGATGATGACCTTGTAGTGCGGCCACAGCGTGTCGAGCGCCTCACGATCGGTGTCGGCGATGAAGCCCGGCGAGTGCACGGCGACCGGCTGGAGCGGATGACCGAACTGCTCGAGGGCGCGGCGGTAGAGGTCGGCGAGCGGAGCGAACCGGGCGGGGCTGCCCCCGATGATCGCGAGCACGAGGGGCAATCCGTAGTGCGCCGCGCGCACGACCGACTCGGGGCTGCCGCCGACGCCGATCCACGTGCGCAGCGTGCCGTGCTCCACCGGCGGGTACACGCGCTGCCCGGTGAGCGGCGGACGCAGCTCGCCGGTCCACGTGACGGGCTGCTGGCTCAGCAGCTCGGAGAAGAGGTTGAGCTTCTCCTCGAACAGCTCCTGGTACTGGTTGAGCGCGAAGCCGAAGAGCGGGAACGACTCGGTGAACGAACCGCGCCCGAGGATCACCTCGGCGCGGCCTCTTGAGAGTGCGTCGAGCGTCGCGAACCGCTGGAAGACACGCACCGGATCATCGGAGCTCAGCACCGTGACGGCGGAGCCGAGGTGGATGCGCTCCGTTCGGCCGGCGATCGCGCCGAGCACGACCTCGGGCGCCGAGACCGCGAAATCCTCACGGTGATGCTCGCCGATGCCGAAGAAGTCGAGACCGAGCCGGTCGGCGAGCACGGCCTCCTCGACGACGTTGCGGAGCACCTGCGCGTGTGGCAGGTGCTCCCCGGTGGGGCCCGACGTTACGTCGCCGAACGTGTCGAGACCGAATTCGTAGTGCTGCGGCATCCCCTGCTCCATCTCCGCGTCTCCATACGTACGCATGTTCAAGCGGAACCCCTGCAAGGCAGAGACTATTCCCCGCAGGGCGCGCCGACCACCCTCCGCGCGCCGGTGAGGTGCGACGGATGCCGCGGCGCACCCGCGCGGGAATGCGGTCACCGCGCGGTGCGTTCTTGATGTCAACGCATCGATCCGAGCAGAACGGCATCGATCGGAGCAGACTCGAAGGGAATGGAGTGCTCGACGTGACGGACCGGCCGGTCATCGGCATCATCGGTGCGGGCAAGGTGGGAACCGCGCTCGCACGATTGTTCGTGGCATCCGGGCACCAGGTGCTCATCGCCGGTTCACCCCGCCAGACCGCGCTCGACCTGCTCGTCGGCGTCGTCGCTCCCGGCGCCGTCGTCGCGACGCCGCATGAGCTCGCCGCGCGCGCCGACGTCATCATCGTCTCCGTGCCGTTCGGCAAGGCCGCCTCCGTGCCGTGGCACGAATTCGACGACCGCATCGTCGTCGACGCCATGAACTACTGGCCGCCCGTCGACGGCAACATCGCCGAGGTCGACGACGACCCGCGTTCCACGAGCGAGCTGAACGCCGCCCGCAACCCCCGCGCTCGCGTCGTGAAGTCGTTCAATCACCTCGGCTACCACGAGATGGAGGACGACAGCCTGCCCCCGGGCGCGCCGCTCCGCCGTGCGCTCGCGGTCGTCGGCGACGACGAGGAGGCGCGCGCGGTGATCGCCCGCCTCATCGACGCCATCGGCTTCGACGCCGTCGACGGCGGGCCCCTCGCCAACGGCCGGGCGCTCGAGCCCGGTCACCCCGCCTTCGGTCGGGAGCTCTCGGCGACCGAGCTCATCGGCTTGCTGGCCCCCGCAGCGCATCTCGCGGCCTGACGGCGGCGAGGCCGATCGGGCAGCACGCTTCCCCGCGATGGTGCCGCGGTCGTACGCTGGGCCGGTGACGGATGCCGCAATGCTCATCGCGACGCTCGAGGCGATGGCGAACGACGAAGAGCGACAGAAATACACTCGCTACTTCGCACCCGATCCCGATGCCCCGTTCCTCGGCGTCCGGATGGGTGCGGTGTTCGAAGTCGCCAAGACGGCGCTCGAACTGCCCGGCTCCGAGCTCGAGGCGTTGCTCGAGCAACCCGCCCACGAGGTGCGCGCACTCGCGTGCAGCATCATGGGCAAGGCGGCGGCCCGCGCGAAGACTCCCGAGGACCGGCGCGCCGAGCTCTACGACCTCTATCTGCGCAGGCACGACCGTATCGACCAGTGGGACCTCGTAGATCTCGCGGCGCGCGACGTCGTGGGCCGCCGCCTGGTCGACCGCGGCCGATCGCCCCTCTACCGCCTCGCGGCATCCGGCTTCTGGCCCGAGCGACGCACTGCGCTCGTGGCGACCTTCGCGTTCCTAAACGAGGCGAGCTCGACGATGCGTATGCGCTCGCCGAGCTGCTCGCCGAGGATCCCGAGCCGTTCGTGCAGAACGCGCTGGGGTGGGTGCTCCGCGCCGCCGGCGACCTCGACGCGGCGCGACTCACCTCGTATGTCGAACGTCACGCACCGACGATGCCGCGCGTCGCCCTTCGTGCGGCGATCGAGCACTTCGCCAAAGACGAGCGGGGGCGAATCCTGGCGATCCGCTGAGGCGGCGTGCTGCCGCGGCATCCGCTCGATCGAACGATCAGGCGAGCGAGCGACGCTGCCGGCGGCGCGCGCCGAGGTCGGCGATGCCCACCGCGAGCGCGACCGCCACGAAGATCGCGACCGCGAGCATGCCGACCCCGTAAGCGTCGTGGTAGACCCCGAGATCCGCGCCCTCTTCACTACCGTTCTCGCGGTAGATCGTCGAGTAGAAGAGCGAGAGCGTCACTGCGGTGCCGACCGCCGTGCCGATGCGCTGGCCGAGCTGGCCGACCGAGCCGGCGAGCCCGCCCTGCTTGACCGGGATGTCGGTGAGCGTGAGGGTCTGGTTCGGCGAGATCACGAGCCCGGTGCCGAAGCCGCCGATGACCATCGCCGCAGCCATCGCCCACGGCGTCATGGCCGGCGGCGTGACGAGTGCCGCGAGCACGAGCAGGCCCGTGCCCGCCAGGAGGATCGCAAGGCCCCACACCACGAGCGGACGGCCCAGCCGGTTCACGAGGTTGCCGCCCATCCACGATGAGACGGCGCTCATGAGCGCGTAGCCGATGCTCACCATGCCGGCGAACACCGGCGCGATGCCGAGGCCGTGCTGCAGGTAGAGCGTCGTGAGCAGGAACGATGACGGCATCGCCGCGAAGAACACGCTCGCGAGCACGGTGCCGTTGCGGAACGAACTCACGCTGAACAGCGAGAGGGGAACGAGCGGATGCCTTCCGGATGCCGCGTAGTGCCGCTCCCACGCGATGAAGCCCGTGACCCCGAGCACGAACACCACGAGCAGCCACCATCGGTCGGGGTTGTCGGAGGGCGAACCCGTCGTGAAGAGGAATGGCCACATGAGCGCCACCACGGTGACCCCGAAGAGCAGCACGCCGATCGGGTCGAGCGAGAGCGGTCGCGAGGACCTCGTTCGGGTCTCGGGGATCAGCCGGAGTGCGAACACGATGGCCACGATCGAGAGGGGCACGTTCATCCAGAAGATGCCGCGCCATCCGTCTTCGGGACCGCCGATGGCGATCGCGAGTCCGCCGAGGGTCGGGCCGAACGCGGTCGCGATGCCGATGGTCGCACCGAAGAGCCCGAAGGCCTTGCCTCGCTCAGGGCCCTGGAAGAGCTGCTGGATGAGCCCGATCACTTGCGGCATCTGGATGCCGGCCGCGACGCCCTGCAGCAGCCGGGCGACGAGCAGCACCGCGGAGTTCGGGGCGACTGCGCACGCGAGGCTCGTGATCGTGAAGAGCGTGAGGCCGATCACGAACAGGTTGCGGCGCGAACGCTGGTCGCCGACGCGACCGGCGGGCACGAGGGTGAGCCCGAAGGTGAGCACATAGCCCGACACGATGAGCTGCAGCTCGGTCGAGGTCGACCCGAATGCCTCTTCGATCGAGGGCAGCGCGACGTTGACCTTCGAGAGGTCGAGGATGGTGAGTGCCGCCACGGCGACGCAGACCCAGTACGCGCGCCAGCGCTTCTGGGGGGTGAGCGGGATCTCCTGCGTGAGCGGCGACTCGGTCATCGTCTCCACCCTACGCCCGCACGAAGACGGGCCTGAACGACGCGGGAGTGCTCGGACCGGCCGAATCATATTCCCCCAGCGGTT
This sequence comes from Agromyces albus, assembly GCF_030815405.1. NCBI lineage: Bacteria > Bacillati > Actinomycetota > Actinomycetes > Micrococcales > Microbacteriaceae > Agromyces > Agromyces albus. The sequence goes on from NZ_JAUSWX010000001.1 coordinate 2,512,309, forward strand.
CGAACCGATACCCGTAGCGGAGGCGCCGCAGGTCGTCGTAGCGTCGAACACGAGGAGAGGATTCTCATGCCCAATGTCATGATCTTCGCCCCGTCACCGCTCTTGACGGTCACGCTCGAAGGAGACGCGAGCGGCACCGACCTGCACCTCCATGCCGGTGGCCAAGGCGTATGGCAAGCACGGATGCTGCGCACACTCGATTGCACGGTCACGCTGTGCGCCGCACTCACCGGTGAATCAGGTCGCGTCGTCCAGCATCTGCTCGAGGACGAGGGCATCACCGTGCAGGCGGTCCGAAGAGAGGGACGCGGAGCCGCCTACGTGCACGACCGCCGAAGCGGTGAACGCACCGCCGTAGCCGAGCTCCCCGGCGACCCACTGTCGCGCCATGATCTCGACGAGCTCTACGCGATCACCCTCCGAGAGGCGATGGACGCGGACCTCGTGCTGCTGAGCGGCCCATCCGGCGAAGAGGAGGTGCTGCCCGACGATGTCTACCGTCGCCTCGCTTCCGACCTCCATGCCGCCGGCCGTCTCGTCATCGTCGACCTCGCAGGGTCGAGGCTCGCCGCAGCGCTCGCCGGCATGGTACGGCTCGCGAAGGTGAGCGACAGCGAACTGCTCGAATCGGGCGCGGTGACCGACACCTCGACGGATTCGCTCATCGCGGCAGCACTGCACCTCAAGACGAAGGGCGCGCACAGCGTCGTCGTCACGCGCGCCGGCCACCCCACGCTGCTCGTCGAGGGCGACACCGCGGTCTCGGTGCACGTCCCCGTGATGGAAGAGGTGGATTCCAGCGGAGCGGGCGATTCGTTCACCGCGGCAGTGGCCGCCGCACTCGCCCAGGGGCAGTCCCTGCGCGATGCGGTGGCGCTCGGTGCCGCGGCAGGCGCGCTCAACGTGACCCGCCATGGCCTCGGAACGGGCGACGGTCAGGCGATCCGCCGTCTCAGCAAGGACGTCGAGGTGCGGGAGCTCGGCATCGACAACGGCGGCCGGCTCTCGCCCGACGACCTCGCCGCTCGAGTGGAGGTCGATCGCACATGAGGGTGCTCATCACGAACGACGACGGGATCGACTCGCCCGGACTCCACGCACTCGCCGCGAGCGCGATCGCCGAGGGACTCGATGTCGTGGTGGCAGGGCCGGCTCACCAATCGAGCGGCAGCAGCGCGTCGATCCTCGGAGCCGAGTCCGACGGCCGCATCCACATGGAGCCGCGCGAGATCGAGGGACTCAGCGTGCCGTGCTTCGCGGTGCGTGCCGCGCCGGCGCTCATCGCGCTGATCGCCGCGCACGGCGCATTCGGAGCACCGCCCGACGCCGTGCTCTCGGGAGTGAACCGGGGTGCCAATGTCGGGCGCGCGGTGCTCCACTCCGGCACCGTCGGGGCTGCGCTCACGGGCGGCGCGAACGGAGCCCGCGGACTCGCGGTGTCGCTCGACGTCGGCATGCACCCGCTGACGTGTCACTGGGACGTCGCCGCGCGACTCGCCCGCTCGGTGCTGCCTGCACTGCTTGCAAGCCCCCGGGGCACGGTGCTGAACCTCAACGTGCCGAACGATCCAGACGCGGCCGACCGGCCGGTACTGGCTGCGACCCTGGCCACGTTCGGTATCGTGCAGACGACCGCGACCGAGCACGGCGAGGGCGAGGTGCGGATGACCGTCGCGGATACCGACGCCGAGCACGAGCCCGGCAGCGATGCGGCACTGCTCGATCGGGGCCATCCGACCCTCACGTCGATCACCGGCATCGGCGAGGCGCCGCTGCCGGAGGGCACGCCCGTCGACGCACTCGACTCGCGAACAGCGGGTGCCTGAGACGACGAAACGCCCGAGATCTTCACGATCTCGGGCGTTTCACTCGGTGGACCCAGGGGGATTCGAACCCCCGACCTTCTCATTGCGAACGAGACGCGCTACCAACTGCGCCATGGGCCCGAGCGAGAAAGAGCCTATCATTTCCCGGCGGCTGGTTCGGACAGCGCCCGTCGTGACGACCCGCTGCGTCACCCGGCCTGCCGACGACGGCGGAGCACCGCGTCGAGGTCTTCGAAGGCGGGCTTCGCGTCGCCGACGATGCCCATGCCGGCGTACGGATTCGCGGGCTCGGGTGCACGGCGCACTGACTGCCCTGACCTGCTTTCAGTGCGCTCAGCGCCGGATGCCGCTGCCGGCGCAGGCGCGGCCGCCGGCGTGATGTCGGGCACCTCGGGCTCGAGCTCGGCCGAACGGCGGGTGAGCTCGGCCTCGGTCGCCGACCGCTTCAGCTCGGCGGCGGCTTCGATCGATGCCATCGCCGTCGCGGCGATCGTGCCGCGGGAGAGGTGCAGGGGACGCGGCAGCGGTTGCGGCGTCCACCCTTCGGCCGGCGCGGGCTCTTTGGCCAGCTCGATCGGCTCGAACGACACGGTCTCGCGCTCGACGGCGACAGGGGCGACGGCACGGGCCACCTGACGCTTCGCGAGTCGCACGATGCCCGAGAAACCGAGCACCATTCCGAGGCCACCGGCGGCAGGCACCAGGAGCGAACCGCCGAACGCCGCGGCGATGAGGCCCACGACGGCGACGACGAGTGAGGCGAGGAGCGAGAGCGAGCAGAGGGCGCGCTTCCGGCGCAGGGCTCGACGCGCAGCAGCGGCGCTCTCGGGCGTGACCACCGCGATGGGTTCGGTCACGGGATGCGCGGCGATCGCTTCCGCGGCGAGCTCGCGCGCGGCATCCGCTGCTCCCTCTGCGACGCGGCGTTCGGCGATCGCGAGGTGTTCGGCGGCTTCGGCCTCGAGTCGGGCGGTCGTCTCGTGCTCGTGCAGGAGGCGCTGCTGCGTCGCCACTTCGCGCGCGGTCGCCTCGAGGCGCACCGGCTCGGGCATCTCAGCCGTCTCGGCGAGGATGCGCAGGGTCTGCTGCAGGCGCACCGCGTTGCGCTCGGTGGCGAGATACTGCCGCCGGCGCAGCCAGCTCGGCAGCAGGTACGCGATCCAGAGTGTCGCGGCCGCAGCCACGAGAACTCCCCCACCGATCACGTCCATGACACAACGCTAGGTCACCGCGGGCGGAAGGTCCCACTCGCCGCGGGCGTGTCAGCGATCGGCGATCGGCAGCGGGTGTGCGGAGGCCGCCCGGTCTTCTGCCGTGACCCGTGCGGCGTCTTCCGGAACGCGGCCTTCCTGCCATCTGCGGAGCACGCCGCGGGGCACCTCCTCGGCGACGAGGGCGAACGCGAAGTGATCGCGCCAGTCGCCGTTGATGTGGATGAAGCGGCGCCTGAGACCCTCGTACCGGAAGCCGAGCTTCTCGACCACGCGGAGCGACGGGGTGTTCTCGGGCCGGATGCAGATCTCCATGCGGTGCAGGTGGAGTGTGGAGAAGCAGTAGTCGGTCGCGAGGGCGACCGAGACCGGAGTGATGCCGCGTCCCGCGACCTCTTGCGCGACCCAGTAGCCGATCGTGGCCGACGAGAGCGAGCCGAACGTGATCGACGAGACGTTCAGCTGACCGACCAGGCGGCCATCGTGCTCGATCACGAACGGCAGCGCGTTGCCCGCACGAGCATGCGCGAGGAGATTGCGGATGCTCGCCCGGGCGTCGACCACCGATCCCCCGCCCGGGTACGTCGCCTCCCATTGCCGGAGCCAGCTGCGGTTGGCGAGCAGCACCCGTTCGAGGAGCTTCGCGTCACGAGCACGGATGGGGCGCAGCGTGACGTCGCCGTCGCGCAGTGTCGGAAGCACCGCGGTGGGCACGGTCAGGGCCTGTCGAAGGAGGCGACGTACTCGGTGAGCCAGGGCCGGAGCTCGGGTCCGAGATCGTCGCGGTCGGACGCGAGCTGGATGACGGCTTTGATGTAGTCGAGCTTGTCGCCCGTGTCGTACCTCCGGCCGCGGAACACGACGCCGTAGACGCCGCCGGTGCCCTCGACGTCGCCGGCCATCTCCATGAGCGCGTCGGTGAGCTGGATCTCGCCGCCCTTGCCGGGAGGCGTGCGCTCGAGGATGTCGAACACCTCGGGCTTCAGCACGTAACGCCCGATCACCGCAAGGTTGGACGGTGCCACCTCAGGCGCCGGCTTCTCGACGAGGCCCGTGACGCGCACGACGTCGGGGTCGTCGGTGGCCTCGACCGCGGCGGCGCCGTACATCTGGATCGACGCGGGGTCGACCTCGAGCAGGGCGACGATCGAGGCGCCGCGCGCGACGTGCTCGTCGAGCATGCGAGTGAGCAGCGGGTCACGGGCGTCGATGAGGTCGTCGCCGAGGAGCACCGCGAACGACTGATCGCCGACGTGCTTGCGTGCGCGGAGCACGGCGTGGCCGAGTCCCTTGGGATCGCCCTGACGAACGAAGTGCACGTCGGCGAGATCGCTCGACTCCTTCACCCGCTCGAGCTTCTTCTCGTCGCCCTTCGACGCGAGGCTCAATTCGAGCTCGGTGACCCGGTCGAAGTGATTCGCGAGGGCGTTCTTGTTGCGTCCGATGATCATGAGCACGTCGTCGAGACCCGCGGCGACCGCTTCTTCCACGACGTACTGGATCGCGGGCTTGTCGACGACGGGCAGCATCTCTTTCGGCATCGCCTTCGTTGCAGGCAGGAAGCGCGTGCCGAGTCCAGCCGCCGGGATGACGGCTTTGGTGATCCGATCAGTCATGCGATTCAGCGTAGCGGGAAGCGGATGTCGCACGGCCCCACCACGGCCCCGGATTCCTCGCTGCTCCGCTTAGGATGTGTGCCATGCCCGACGATCCGGACGTTCAGAAGCGCGTGCTGCGCGCCGAGCTCCGCGAGCGCCGGCAGAACATGCCCGAGCACGAACGCGAGCTTGCGACCGAGGGATTCACCGCGCGGCTCGAGGAACTGGTGGGTTCGACGGGAGCCACGTCGATCTCCTGCTACCTGTCGATGCCCACCGAGCCGAACACGCGCCCGTTCGTGAACTGGGCGGAGGCCCGCGGCATCCGTGTGCTCTTCCCGGTCACGCGCGAAGACGGCCTGCTCGACTGGACGGTCGGCGAAGACGAGACCGAGTCCTACGGGCTCCACGGCGTGCCCGAGCCGGGCGGCGAATTGCTCGGCCCCATGGCGATCAACGACGTCGACCTCATCCTCGTGCCGGCCGCCGCGATCGACGCCACCGGCATGCGTCTCGGCTGGGGCAGGGGCTATTTCGACAAGACGCTCGGTTCGATGGGAAAATGTCCTCCGGTGTACGCCGTCGTCTTCGACAGCGAATTCGTCGAATCGGTGCCGCGCGAGGTACACGACCAGCCCGTGAACGGCATCGTGACCCCCACCCGCATCATCGCGTTCTGAACTTGCACCGCCCGAAACCGGAAGATTCACCATGCCCACGTATTCCTACCGTTGCACTTCGTGCGACAACGCCTTCGACATCCACCAAGCCTTCACCGACGACACCCTCACGGACTGCGAGGTCTGCGGTGGCCGGCTCCGCAAGCTCTTCAACACCATCGGTGTGACCTTCAACGGGTCGGGCTTCTACCGAACCGACTCGCGTGCGAGCGAGGGCGGATCGGGCTCGGGCTCCGGCGGTTCCAGCTCCGGCGGGTCGGGTTCCGGCGGCTCGGGTGCCGGCGGCTCGGACTCGGGCGGCTCATCGGGTGCCGGGTCGTCGGGCTCCGGTTCCAGCGCGTCGTCGGGCTCCGGTTCCGGCGGCTCTTCCGGCTCCGGTGCGACGAAGTCGACCACCTCGACCGGTTCGGGCGGCGGGTCGTCGGCCGGCACGTCCTGAATTCCAGCAATGCAGTACTCGAGACGAGGAGGAACCGTGCTCAAGGGCTTCCGGGATTTCATCATGCGGGGCAACGTCATCGACCTCGCGGTCGCCGTCGTCATCGGCGCGGCGTTCACCGCCGTCGTCAACTCGCTCGTGACGAACATCTTCAACCCGCTGATCGCTGCGATCTTCAGGGCCGACAGCCTCGACAACGCGCTCGTGGTCAAGATTCCGACCATCGATGGGGCCACTGCCGACGTCAGGTTCGGCGCGGTCCTCGGCGCGATCCTCACGTTCGTGATCGTCGCCGCCGTCGTGTACTTCGTCTTCGTGCTGCCCATCAACACCGTGAAGAAGCACGCGGAGGAGCGGCTGAAGCGCGGCGGCTCGCCTGACTCCACCGACCCGCAACCCGAGACCGAGCTCGTGCTCCTGGGCCAGATCCGCGACGCGCTCGTCGAGCAGCGCAACGGCGGCGCCGTCGACTCCGGCGCGGTGGGCAAGCACCGGTAATACCGAGGCTCCGCCTCAGCCCCAGTGCGGCGGCCGTTCCCTGCTGATGCGGTCGTCGTCGGCGGATGCCGGGCGCTTGCGCTTCGGCGAGCGCTCGTCAGTCTTCGCGCCCTCGGCACTCTCAGCACCGGGCACCGGAGTCTCGGGCGAGGGATCCGATCCGGGTGCCGGCGTCAGCTTGGCTCGACGCGCCCGCCCCGACGCGCGCTCGACCCGCTGGCGCGGCTCGTCGGTCATCGGCGTGCGGTCGCGGCATTCGCCGGCCGCTCGACCTCTGGCTTGCCGAGCAGCGCGGCGACCCGCATGGCGACCGCCTCGGGGTTGCCGAAGAGCTCGAAGCTGTGCACCCGCAGGTAGTGCCAGCCGAGCCGGCGCAGCACGTCGGGCCGGAGCCGCAGCGACTCCCTGAGGCTGAGGCCCGCGAGGGCGTCATCCGTCTCGACCACGACCGCCTTGCCGGCGTGCGCCGCCGCGAGCGCGAGTCGGCCGCGGTGTCCGACGCTGACCCGGATGCCGCGCCGCTCGAGCCTGGTCGCGAGGTCCTGCAGCATCGACGAGCTCGCCACTGGCGCCGGTTGCTCCGCAGCGCGTTCCTCGGTCTGCGAGAGCACGTTCGCGAGCGCGAGCACGCCGTGGCTCTGGCGGTCTTCGTCGATGTCTTCCGGGCGGAACGCCGAGACGAGGTCCATCGAGCGCCGGGCGCGGGTCATGCCGACCGCGAGCAGGCGATCACCGCCGGGTTCGCCGAGCGAGCCGAAGCTCGAGAGCAGGCGTCCGTGCGGGGTGCGCCCGTAGCCCACCGAGAAGATGACCCGGTCGCGGCTCTGCGCCACGGCCTGCTCGAGCGTGAGCACCGTGAACGGCTCGGCTCGGTCTTTCAGGATGAAGTCGGAGAGGTCGGTGCGCTTGGCGAACGCGGCGAGCACGGCCTGGTGCACTCGCGCGGCGTGCCTGGCGCTCGCCGTGATCACCATGAGCGACTCGCGGGGGCGCTTCACGGCGTGCTCCATGACGAGCTCGACGACCTTCGCCACCTCGGAATCGATGCTCTCGACGGTGCCCGTCGTGGGATCGGGCAGTCCGTTGCCCTTCACGTAGTGCAGGCCGAGGCTGCCATGGCCGAGGAAGCTGCCGGCCCACGGCAGCGAGACGATGCGCCCGGCATAGAAGCGGTTGTTCACGAGCTCGGCGAGGTCTTCGCCGCCGGCTCGATAGCTGCGCGTGAGGGTGAGCGTCGGCAGCAGCTCGCCGAGCCGGGCGAGCGCGGAATCGGCGTGCAGCGCGTCGACACGGTGCTCGGGGGCGGGTTCGTCGGGGCGCTCGAGGTCGGCGATCGCCGTCTCGAAGAGCGTGGGGGTCTGCGTCACGGGGTCGCCGAACGCCACGACCTGCTTCGCTCGCCGGATGGCACCGAGGTTCTCGGCGATCGTCGTCGCGCCCGCGTCGACGAGGATCACGGTGTCGAACGAGATCGAGTCGTCGATCGCGGCGACATCGTAGGGAGAGGCGAGCCAGACGGGAGCGAGGGCGCGGAACAGGTGCGGGGTCTCAGCGTGCAGGGCGGTCGGCCGCACGCGATCGCCGCGCAGCATCCGCTTCAGCCGATCAGCCTCTTCGGGATGATCGAGGAGCGCGATCTTCCAGTTCTCGGCGAGCCGCCAGGCCAATTGCGGACCGGCGGCCGAGGCGTGCGCCTCGTCGACGAGGCGGAAGTCGGCCTCGAGCCGGTCGAGCACCGTCGTGTTCGCCCCGAGGAGCGCCTTGTCGCTCGCGAGCATCGACTCGAGCACCGATTGCCACCACGCGAGCTCGAGCTCAGCTGCGACGGCGCTCTCGGGAACGTGACGCTTGGCGAGGTCGAGGAGCAGCGGGTCGAGGCCGAGGTCGCGCAAGCGGGAGAGCACCGCAGTGCGCTCCTGCAGGTTCGTGAGCACTTCGGACTCGGCGGCGAGCCCCGCGAGCGTCATCACCAGTTCGCGCACGGGGCGCGCAGCGAGCTGCCTCGGGGTTCCGACCACGCCGAGGGGGCCGTCGAGCACCTGAAGATCGCTCGCCACCGTCTGGAACGCGACGTGCACCTCGTCGATGCCGACCGGCACGCCGGGGATCGCTCCGGCCTCGGAGTACCGCTGCCAGAGCGTGCGCTGCTGCTGGATGCCGCGGAGTGCCCCGTTGAGGTCGGTGACGTGCACCCCGGGTCGAACGTACTCGAGCGCGAGCCGGCGAAGCCGGCGGCGGTTCGCGCCGGACATCCCGGGCGAGTCGCGTCGCGAGGAGGTCGCGGAGATGAGCTCGCCGAGCGGCCGGTCGTAGACCGAGGGCTGGAAGCGGTCGAGCGTCTCGCGCACGTCGAGGAGGAGGCGGAGGAACACTCCGAGCTCCGCGACCGACTCGAAGGGGCGGAGCCGCGTCTGCGCGATGAGCCCTCGGCCGCGTTCGAGGAGCCGGGGCAGCGCGACGCTGCTGAGTCGCTTCGCGAGCTCGTGCGCCGTGGTCGCCTCGGTCGTCGAGGTGAATGAGGCGCCGTACCAGGGCGAGTCACCCGGTCCGTACTTGAACTCGCCGAGCGCTGCCGCGCGCACGAGGTCGCGCGAGACGGCGTCACGACCCTCGGCGAGCGCCACGAGCGAGGCGTGGTCGAGGCGCGCCGTCGTGGAGGGCGCTCCGGGCACGAGGGCGAGGCGGGCGAGTTCGCTGAGCGCGTCGAGCACCGAGACGTGGAGCTCGGGGTCGCGCCGCGTGAGCGCCGAGCGATAGTCGAGCAGGACCTTCCGAAGTCGCACGAGGGCGTCGTCGACATCGGCGACGCGCGGCCGATCGGCCTTCTCGTTGCGGGAGATCGACTGGATGAGCTCGCGGCGCAGCCCCGCGGTCGTGACGGCGGCACCTCCGAGGCCCACCTGGCCGAGCCGGTGCGCGATGCCGTCGAGGCTCGCCCGCCGTGAGCCGACGACGAGCACGCGCTTGTCCTTCGCCACGAGGGCGCCGATCGCGTTGACGATCGTCTGGGTGCCACCCGTGCCGGGCAGGGTCTTCACCACGAGGGACGCGCCCGACTCGATCTCGGCGACCGCCTGCTCCTGCTCGGGGTCGGCATCGAGCAGGAGGGTGTCGGTCGACGGCGGGCGCTCGTCTTGCGCGACGGGTCGTGCGCGCTCGGTCTCGACGGCGAGGGCGGCACGCGCTGCGGGATTGCCCGCGATCGCGTCGATGACGGGATGGTCGAGCTGCGTGGCATCCGCCGCCATCGCGGGGCCCACCTCGGCGAATGAGGAGACGACGAGCCGCGGCGCGACGTGGAACCAGGGCAGGTGCGAGGTCAGGCCGCGCAAGCGGTCGATGACCGGCTGCGGTTTGAACACGCCGTTCGTGATGGCGAGCGCGACGAAGGCCTCGGCGTCGAGCGTGATCTGGAACTGCTCGCGCAGCTCGCGAGCGAGCGCCGGGTTCAGGTAGGGCTGGCCCTTGAGCTTCAGTTCGAAGTCCCGGCCGTAGCGGCGGATCGCGAGCGGTCGCAGGAGCACCGGCGCGAGATACTCCTCGCCTGCGTTGCGCCACGAGGCGAGGCCGATCGCGAGGTGCACCGACTCGATGCCGCGCACCGAGCGCAGCTCGATGCCCTTCTGGGTGATCTCGGCAGCGGCCAGGCGGGCGTTGCGCAGCGCGAGTTCGTCGCGGATGAGGCTCGACAGCAGGGTCGACTTGCCCGTGATGAATTGCGGGAGCCCTCCCGGATGCGTCGTCGAGAGCTCGATGCGGGTGCGCGGCGAGTCAGCGAAGCGCGCGAGAGGCGATCGACCGCCGACGGCCGCGAGCTCGCCTTGCCAGCGGCGCCACACGGGCTCGGCGACATTGCCTGCGACGAGCTCTGGGTCGCCGAGGCTGAGGCCGTTGGGGCTCGTGATGTCCTGTCGCATGGGATCCGGTGTCAGTTGTTCGGCTGCGGCATCCGTCTCGGAACGGAGGATCTCCCCCTCGTCATCGTTCCGATCGAGCCGCCACACACCGACACCATACGGCGAATCCGCCCGAATCACTGGAGCATCGCCGCGCTCGGCCGGGTTTCGATACCCCCTGGGTATCGTGCTACCGTCGGGCGAACCGCTCGCGCCCACCAGGAGGACCCCAGTTGCAGACGATCTCCCCCATCGACGCGCACGCGATCGACGACGCCTTCATCCTCGACGTGCGCGAGCCCGGCGAGCGCTCCCAGGCGCACATCGACGGCACGCTCCATATCCCGCTCGGCACCCTCATCGAGCGGCTCGACGAGATCCCGCGTGACCGCACGGTCTATGTGATGTGCCATGTCGGCGGACGCAGCGCGCAAGCCGTGCACTACCTCGAGTCGCAGGGGGTCGACGCTGTCAACATCGAGGGCGGCATCCTCGAGTGGTATCGCGCCGGCCTGCCGCTGACCCTCGGCGATGCCGAATGAACCCGAGGCATCCGACGACCGACGACGCGAAACGGCGCATCGCCAACCGCCTGAAGCGCGCGCGGGGCCAGTTGAACGCGGTCATCGACGCGGTCGAGTCGGGCGGCGACTGCCGCAGCGTCGTGACGCAACTCGCGGCGGTCTCGAGCGCGCTCGACAAGGCGGGCTTCGCGATCATCTCGAGCGCGATGCGCGAATGCCTCAGCGAGGATGCAGACGTGGTGTCCGACGGCGAAGACCGCCTCACCGTGGCGGAGCTCGAGAAGCTCTTCCTCACGCTCTCGTGAGCCTGCCGCCACTCGACCCGCCTCGACCGGTTACGCGCTCGCGAGCTCCAGGCCGTGCGCGAGTGCAACGCCCGCGTTCGTGAGTCGCCCGGCGACGGCATTCAGGCCCTTCGCGAGGGCAGGGTCCGCCTCGAGGGCCGCCTTCCAGCCGAGGTCGGCGATCTTCAGCGTGTAGGGCAGGGTCGCGTTCGTGAGCGCCGGCGTCGCCGTGGCGGGCACTGCGCCCGGCATGTTCGCGACGCAGTAGAAGATGGCGTCGTGCACCCGGAAGGTCGGCTCGGCGTGGGTTGTGGGGTGCGAGCCCTCGAAGCATCCGCCCTGGTCGATCGCGACGTCGACGAGCACGGCCCCCGGCCGCATCGCGGCGACCATCTCGTCGGTGACGACCTTCGGAGCGGCGGCGCCGGGCACGAGCACCGCGCCGACCACGAGGTCGGCGTCTTTCACCTGGCGGGCGATCTCGTAGGGCGAGGAGGCGAGCGTGCGGATGGCGCCGCCGTAGCGAGCGTCGAGCTCGCGAAGGCGAGGCAGCGAGATGTCGAGCACGGTGACGTCGGCGCCCATGCCATGGGCGGATGCCGCGGCCTGCTCCCCCGCGACGCCGCCGCCGATCACGACCACCTTGGCCTTCGCCGTGCCCGGCACGCCCGCGAGCAGCACTCCCCGCCCGCCACGCGAGGCGTGCAGGTGCGATGCGCCCTCTTGCGGCGCGAGCCGGCCGGCGACCTCGCTCATGGGGGTGAGCAGCGGCAGGGTGCGGTCGGCGAGCTGCACCGTCTCATACGCGATCGCCGTCGCGCCCGAGTCGAGGATCGCTCGCGTGAGCGGCAGGTCGGCCGCAAGGTGCAGGTAGGTGAAGAGGATGAGGTCAGGGCGGAGGAAGCCGTACTCCAACGCGATCGGCTCCTTGACCTTCAGCACGAGCTCGGCCGACCACGCCTCGCCGGCCGTGCCGACGATCGTGGCGCCGGCCGCGAGGTACTCCGCGTCGAGGTATCCGGCGCCGACTCCTGCGCCCGCCTGGATCGCGACCTCGTGACCGCGCAGCGACAGGGCGTGTGCGCCGGCGGGCGTCATCGCGACGCGGAACTCGTTGTTCTTGATCTCTGCAGGCACGCCGATGCGCATGGTCACTCCGAATGCTGTGTGGATGAGTACCTCCATGTTCGCTGCTTGTTCGTCAACTGGGAACCCTTGCCGCACAGAATTCGGTAGAGTGGCGGCATCCGTCGCAAATGTTCGGAAAGGCACCCTCTCGTGGTCGATCTGCCGCAGATGAGCGAACCGGCCGCTTCGGGTCCGGCCCCGATCGTGCTCGACGCGATCGATCGCGCGATCATCACGCGCCTGCACGAGAACGCCCGCATCCCCAACATCGACCTCGCTCGCGCGGTCGGCGTCTCGCCCTCGACGTGCCTCGCCCGGGTGCGCTCCCTCCGCGAGCGCGGCGTCATCATCCGCTACACCGCCGAGATCAACCCCGCAGCCCTCGGCTTCACCCTGCAGGCGCTCGTGAGCGTGCGCATCCGGCCCGGCGCCCGCCACCTCATGGAGCAGATCTCCGACGAGCTGCGCACGCAGCCCGAGGTGGCGCAGCTCTTCTTCCTCGGCGGCGCCGAGGACTTCCTGATCCACGTGCGCGTTCGCGACAGCGAGCACGTGCGGCAGTTCGTGCTCAACAACCTCTCGGCGAACCCCGCGGTCGCCCTCACCGAGACGAACCTCGTGTTCGAGCACCACACCGCGCTGTCGGCAGGGCTGCGCACCGTGCTCTGAGCGCGAGCGCACGCGCTGCGTGCTCCGAGCTCCGAGCGCGAACGCCGAGCACTCGCCGGCCGCGGCATCCGGGGCCTATCGTTGACGAATGGCGATCAACCTGGACGTCGCGCCGATGCTCGCGAAGGCCGTGCCGTCGGTGCCCGAGCCCGACTCGGTCGAGGGCGGTCTCGTCTACGAGCCGAAGTGGGACGGATTCCGCGGCATCGTCGCGTTCGACGGCGAGCAGGTCGAGATCGGCAGCCGCGGCGCCAAGCCGCTGACCCGCTACTTTCCCGAGCTCGTCGAGGCGTTCGCCCGGCTGCTGCCCGAGCCGTGCGTGCTCGACGGCGAGATCGTGATCAGCGCCGGCGCGACCGGCGGGCAACGGCTCGACTGGGAGCAGCTCTCGCAACGCATCCACCCCGCGGCGAGCCGCGTCGAGCTGCTGGCGCGAGAGACGCCGGCGATGTTCGTCGCATTCGACCTGCTCGAGGTCGGCGGCCGGTCGCTCATCGAGCAGCCGTTCTCGGAGCGACGAGCCGCGCTCGAGCGACTCGTCGGCGGCATCGGCCACCCGATCCACCTCACGCGCATCACCTCCGACGTCGAACTCGCGCGCCGCTGGTTCGAGGAGTTCGAGGGCGCCGGCCTCGACGGCGTCGTGGCCAAGCCGCTCGCCGCGCCCTACGCGCCGGGCAAGCGAGTGATGCTGAAGGCGAAGCATCACCGCACCGCCGACGTCGTCGTGGTCGGCTATCGGGTGCACACGTCGGGCCGAGGTGTCGGCTCATTGCTGCTCGGCCTCTACGACGACTCGGGCGGGTTGCGCAATGTCGGCGGCGCCTCCGCGTTCAGCGATGCTCGACGGCTCGAGCTCATCGACGAGCTCGAGCCCTACGTGATTCGCGACCCGAACGGCGAGGCGATCCGCGGCGAGACGGATCGCAGCCGCTTCTCGTCGAGCCGAGACGTCTCCTTCGTTCGCCTTCGCCCCGAGCTCGTGGCCGAGGTGCGCTACGACCAGCTCGAGGGAGCGAGGTTCCGCCACACGGCGCAATTCGCGCGCTGGCGTCCTGACCGCGAGCCGCGCTCGTGCACGTTCGACCAGCTCGATCGGCCCCTCGCCTACGACCTCGGCGACGTACTGGCCTGATCCAGGCTCTGGCCTGATGGCGACGTATCGGCTGGCCACGTACCGGCCTCATTCAGGTCAGGAGTAGCACGCGGCTCACGCCGGGTCAATCCCCTGCCGCGGCGAGGAACCGTCGCGTACTGTCGAACACGGCCGGGCTCGATGGAGAGCACCGGCCACCCATGAGAGAGGGAGCCGCCGATGTCCGATTCTGGCCCAGAGGTTCCGAATGGTCCAGAAGATCCGGACGCGGCGGAGGAACTCGACGCGGCGGTCCACGCCGTCGAGCAGCACCACCGGGCCGAGGAAGAGGCAGACCCCGATGAGCGGGTGGTCGTGCGCGACCCGGAGACCGGCGAGATTTCCGAGGAGCCGGCACAATGAGTTCGATCATCGACCACCCCGAGCACGATGAGCGCCGGCGCGGCGCTCACGGCCTGCCACCCATCGGCGTGTGGTGGCCCATGCTCGAACGCACCCTCCAACTCGAAGTACTCGAGAACCTGAACGCCCCCTTGCGGTGGTTCGTGGTGCGACGCATCTATGAGCTCTGCGAGCTCGACGCCGGTCCGATCCCGCGCCTCGGCGTGCGGCTCGGCGAGAACGAGCGCGCGTACATCGCCGGTTGGTCTCACGCCGTCGACTGGAACTGACCGGCGAGTCGGATGCCGCGTGGCGCCGCGGCGCGCCACACTCCTGTCGTGGGCACCACAACGGAACCGGCCGCGAGACACTACCGCCGTGACAGCATCGAGTTCGCTCGCGCCTTCACGTTCTTCGACGCCGTCTACGCGTTCGCGCTGACGCTGCTGGCGGTGAACATCGATCCGCCCGACGGCGCCGAGTGGGCGGACCCCGGCACCCTGCTCGCCAGCGGGCTCGGCATCCAGCTCATGGGCTTCGCCATCAGCTTCGTCGTGATCGCAGTGTTCTGGCGCGTGAACCATCGTCTGGTCGCCGGGTTCCTGGCCCTGAGTCCCGCAGTGATCGTGGCCAACCTCGTGGCCATCGCGTTCGTCGTGCTCATCCCCTTCTCGACGCAGGGCATCAGCGACGAGGGCAGCAGCGATGCGCCGCTCGCCGTCGCGATCTACGCGGTGAACATCTCGGCGGCGATCTTCGCGCAGTCGGCGATGTTCTTCGTCGCCCGGCATGACGGGATCCTCGCCGATCCCCTTCCCCGACGTGCCGACCTCGTGAACCTCCTCGACACGATGACGACGCCGCTGGTCTTCCTCGCGTCGATCCCCATCGCGTATGCGTTCGGCACCGATTGGGGGCGCTTGACGTGGCTGCTGCTCATCGTCATCGGACCGCTCAGCGGCAACTGGGCGTCCCGACGCGTCGCGCGCATCCGCGCCGCGGGGTGACGCCGGCTCGAACGACCGAGCGCTCAGCGATCACCGCGGAAGATCGCTGCGAGCTCCGGCCACGCGTCGGGTCTGGCGTACACCGGCACCTCGTCGATCTCCGTCGAGCGAAGCACGACGCTCGGCCCCTCGTGCACGGCACCCGTCCACACGTCCACCCACGCCCCGGGCGGCAGTGCCACCTCATGCTCGGTCTCGCCCTCGACGACGACCGGCGAGACGAGCAGGTCGCGACCGAGCATCCATTGCAACGGATGCGACCACGCCGCATCCTCCGCCGGATGCTCGAAGTACACGGGCCGCATCAAGGGTGCACCGACCGCGATGGCCGCTCGCGCCTCGGCCGCGAGATACGGGACGAGTCGCTCGCGCAAGTGGGCGAACGAACGGAAGACCGGGAGGACCCGATCGTCACCGGTTCGCTCGGCGATGTTCCACGGCGTGCGGTCGTGCGACGGCTGCCGGTGGTGGTTGAACTCCGAGTGGTACTGCATGATCGGCACGAACACCGAAGCCGCACTGGCACGCAGGTAGAGCTCGGCCGTCGGCACGTCGCCCGAGAAACCCGCGATATCCCAGCCCCAATAGAGGATTCCGCTCGCCGACGCCGAGAGGCCGGCGAACAGCGACCAGCGGAACGCCTCCCACGTGGAATTCTCGTCGCCGGCCCAGAACGCCCCGTGCGCCGGGGAACCCGTGAAGCCCGCGCGGCTGAACGTGACCGGTGCCTTGCCGGCCGAACGCAGCAGGTCGCCGTACGCCTTCGCGTAGGCGACGGGGAACCTGTTGTTGCCCTCGTCACCGCGCGTGCCGTCGAGATACTCGAGTTGGCGGCCCCACGCATGCTCGCCGCCGTCGGTCTTGAAGCCGTCGATGCCGACCTCCTCGACGAGGTAGCGGCGCTGCTCGGTCCACCAGCGCGCCGCGCGGGGGTCGGTGAGGTCGGGCATGAGCGCGAGCGGGAACCACCAGCCGCGATTTCGGTACGGACGAAGGGCGCCCCGTGCACCCGGTTCCCGGATGAGCACGTTCGCCTCGACCGCGGCCCGCGCGTCGGCGGCCGCCTGGCCCTTCGGGTGCGGTCGCATCTTCATGAGCGGGATCTGCCAGAGATGCACGCGCACGCCGCGATCGTGCAACTCGTCGACCATGCCCTTGGGGTCGGGCCACGCACCATCGGGCGGGAAGGTGAAGTCCGCGAGCCGCGCGGGTGCGCCGTGCTCACGCACCTCGGAGTGCGCGTCACGGAACGCGGTGAACGTCTGCTCGTCGCTCCAGGCCTCGATCACGAGCGAACCGACAGGGATGTCGTGCTCGACGTGGGCGTCGAGCTCGCGCATGACGCGCTCCTGCGTGTTCCATTCGTTGCCGCTCGCCCAGAGCCGGAACACCCAGTCGGGCAACTCCTCGGGGCGGCCCGTCTCGTCGAGGAAGGCGTCGAGCACGGCGGGCGGCGTGCCGTCGTAGATGGCGAGATCGACGGCGGGGTCGCCGCTCGCGGCATCCGTCTCCACCTCGACGGTGAGGCGATCGGGGTGCGCGGCGCCCACGTCGAACCAGACGCGCCGGCTCGTGCGCACGTGGAAGCCCCATCCGGTGCCGCCCACGACATGTGCGAACGGCATGGGGAGGTAGGTCTTGCGCTCGGCGCCCTGGCTCTTGTACTGCTCGAACACGATGGAATCGAGGCGGGCGCCGCGATGGTCGAGGGCGTCGAAGCGCTCGCCGAAGCCGGTCACATGCTCCGACTCGGTGAGCGGCAGCGCGAATCGAACCCGACGCACGCGGGCCCCGTCGCTCAGCACCTCGACCGTGCCGGGCAGCACTCGCCTCGCGCCGTGCTGCGTCACCGTCGCGTCGGGGCCGGTGGACCAATTCGACGTCGTGGTCTCGAACCATCGAGTGCGCGCGAGTGCACCGCTGTCAGTCGAGCCGGCGAAGCGGTAGCGGATGCCGCCGCCCGCAGCGGGGGCCTCGATCACCGCCGTCCAGCCGCCCGACGCCCGCGCGAGCCGCGCCTGCGCGGAGGCCAGGTGGCCGCCGTCGAGCGTCTGGCCGCGCGATCGGCGGCCCGTGCGGGTGAGCGGAACCCGCGAGGTCTCGACGACACCGTCGGGCGACGTCACCTCGAGCTCGAGGTCGACCGCACCGATGTCGGGCGTCGCCCGTACGCCGAGCGTGAGCGGCTCGCCCGCCACCGGGTCGACGGGCGAACGCTGCTCGGTGTCGACGGAGTACGGATGCCCCGATCCGAACGGGCGGTGCCGGATCATCGACCGGCCCCGGCCCCGGCCCCGGCCCCGGCCCCGGCACCGAGCTCGACACCGAGTTCGACGGCGAGCCGCACGAGCATCGCATGGCTCCACAGGAGCGGTGTCGCCACCGTTCCCCAGCGCTCGACCCACTCGTCGAACCGATCGGGGGCGAGCACGTGCGTCCGGACCTGTTCGGGCAGGTCGCCCGACTCGGTGGCGGTCGACGCGGCCCAGCTGAAGAGCGCCTCGGCCGCCGCGGTGTTGCCGGCTCTCGATTCGGCGATGCCGAGGAAGCACGAGAGCAGCGGCCATTGCCCGCCGCCGTAGAACGTGTCGGCGAGATAGCGGTGCACGCCGTCGTCGACGGCCAACTCGCCTCGAACGGCGGCGATGGTCGCCAAGCCCAGTTCGGAGGTCGCGGGCACGACGTCGAGCAGTCCCACCACGGCGGCAAGGCTCGCGTCGACCTCGCGGCTGCCGATCCACTTCGAGAGGTGGCCGTCGACGACGCCGTCGCGGTGGATCCGTTCGAGGATCGCGGCCTCGGCCGATCGGGCGAGTTCGATCCGCTCTGCGTCGAGCACGCCGATCGAGGCCGCCTCCCGGAGACCCGCAGCGATGCATCCGAGCGTCGAGACGTGCACGTGCTCGGCGTGCTCCTCCCACCAATCGAAGCACGGCCGCTCCCACGATGCGATGAGGTAGTCGACGGTCAGTTCGATGGCGCGCCGCCACGGAGTTGGGTCGCCGCCATGACGCCGCACATGCTGGCCGGCGGCCCAGAGCCACGTGCCGTATCCGTCGAGTTGGAAATCCCACCAGTCATCGGAGCCCTCTTCACCGGCGAAGGTGAAGCGAGTGCCGAGCATCTCGTGATCGGCGACGGGCGCTCCTGCCCGAGCAGCGGCGATGATCGCCTCGATGCGAGCTTCCCGTGCCTCGAGCACGGCCGCACACCACGAGAAGAACCGCTCGGCCGAGTCGGTCGATCCTGCGGCGGACATCGCGTCCGCGATGAACGCGCCGTCGCGGAACCAGCTGTATCCGGCGTACGCCGAGAACGACGGGCTCGCAGGGTAGGCGCCGTCGGCGTCTTGCAAGTGCTCGATGAGCTGCACGCCGAGTCGTGCCGGTTCGATGAAGTCGACGCGCGGCGTCGACGGCGGGGTGGCGGCCTGGAGGGTCATCCGTCAGCTCTCTGTGTTCGGTGGTCAGGTCGAGGGCGGGTCCGGGGCGATCACCCGCCCCGGACCCCGTGATCAGCCGCCGATCGCGGCGTTGATGCGCTCCTCCGCCGAGGCGAGGGCGTCTTCGACCGACTTGCGGCCGGCCTGGGCTTCGACGAGCTCTTCGGTGATGATGTCCTGCATCTCCTGCTGGCCCTCGGCGACGACCGGCGGCAGCGCGACACCGTCGAGCGAGTCGAACACGGCCTGGCGGTTCTCGGGATTCCCCTGCTCGAGGTAGCCCGCGAGCTCGGCTTCGTCGGAGATCGCCGGAAGCTCCCAGCCGGACTCGAGCCTCGTGTCGACCATGGTCTCGCTCGACGTGAGGAACTCCGCGAACTTCGACGCCTCCGCGACGTGCTCGGAGTCTGCCGAGACTCCGACGGCGTTCGAGAAGACGGCGCTCGCCTGCTCGGTGTTGCCGGGCTCCACGGCGATGTCCCAACCGAACGGCACGTCCGCGACGGTGCCGAACACCCAGATGCCGGTGTGCAGCATCGCGAGCTTTCCCTCCACGAAGAGGTTCGTGTCGAAGTCGGGAGTGCCCTGGCCCTCCTCGATCGTCGGCATCACGGTGCCGCTCTTCTCGACGAGCCATTTCGCTGCCTCGATGCCTTCGGGGCTGTTGAACGCGACCTTCGTGCCCGACTCGTCGAGGAAGTCACCGCCGTTCTGGGCGAGCACCTTGTAGTACTCGTAGAAGCTCACGGGCTGGTGATCGCCCCAGACGCCGGCCGCCTTGTCGGTGAGGGCCTCGGCTGCCGCCTTCTCCTCGGCCCAGGTCCAGTCGGACGACGGGTATTCGAGTCCGGCTGCATCGAAGAGGTCGCGGTTGAAGTAGAGCACCACGGTCGAGAACGAACTCGGCAGGGCGAACTGCGCGCCATCCGTCTGGTAGGCCTCGAGCACCGAGTCGCGATAGACGCCGGGGTCGTCGACCTCGAGCTCGGCGAGCACGCCGTTCGCCTGGTACTGCGCGTAGTTCGAGTACTCGACGTCGAACACGTCCGACGCCGTGCCGGCGGCGAGGTCGGTCTGCAGTGCCGTGCTGTAGTCGCCATAGGGCAGCGTCGTCACCTCGACCGCGATGTCGGGATTCTCCGCCTCGAACGCGTCGACGATGGCCTGCAGGTTCTCCTCGTTGCCGCCGTTCGAGATGAAGTTCGTATAGGTGATGGTGACGGGTCCGGAGTCGCCACCGCCTCCGGCTGAGCAGGAGGTGAGGGCGAGCACGGCGACGCCGGCGAGCCCGATCGCGGTGAGTGGTGTGGTTCGCATGATGCTGTATCTCCTTCGATATGCGGTGCAGGGGTCACTTGAGTCCGGCGTTCGCCACGCCCTGGATGACGTATTTCTGGGCGAACACGTAGAGGGCGAGCATCGGCAGGATGCTCACGACCGAGCCGGCCATGATCACGTCCCATTGGGTCGTGTACTGGCCCTGCAGCCCGGCGAGGGCGATCGGCAGCGTCTGCAGCTCGGGCGAGCGCAAGACGACGAGCGGCCACAGGAAGCTGTTCCAGCTGCCCATGAATCCGAACACCGCCAACGTGGCGAGGGCGGGACGGATGTTCGGCAGCACGACGGTCCAGAAGATCCGGAAGTGGCCGGCGCCGTCGAGCGTGGCCGCCTCGTCGAGCTCGAACGGCACCTGGTTCATCGCCTGCCGCAGCAGGAAGATGCCGAACGCCGACGCGAACGTCGGCAGCAGCGCACCGAGATACGTGTCGATGAGGCCGAACGCCTTGAGCTCGGCGAACAACGGCACGATGAGCACCTGCAGGGGAATCATCATCGTCGCGAGGTAGACGCCGAAGACGACGGTTCGACCGCGGAACGCGAGCCTGCTGAACGCATACGCCGCGGTCGCGCTCGTGACGAGCTGCACGAGCGTCGTGACGATCGCGAGGCCGATGCTGTTGCCGATGACCCGCGCGAAGGGCAACTCGGTGAAGAGCTCGCGATACGCGTCGAGCCCGGCATCGGCCGGCCAGAGTGACGGCGTGACACTGAGGCCGGCTCCGGGACTCAACGACGTCACGATCGTCCAATAGAAGGGGAAGAACATCACGAGCGCGCCGGCGATGACGACGACGTGCAGCGCGATCGAGCGACCGCGGGTCGTCTCACGCATAGTTCACCCACTTCCGCTGGCCGCGCACCTGAACGACGGTGACGGCGAGGATCACGAGGAAGAGCAACCAGGAGAGAGCGGATGCCTCGCCCGCGCGCCCGTACCGGAAGGTGAGGTCGTACACCTGCTGCACCACGACCTGGGTCGAGCCGCCGGGTCCGCCGCCGGTCATCGCGTACACCTGGTCGAACACCTGGAAGCCGTTGATGAGGGAGATGACGATGACGAAGAACGTTGACGGCGAGAGCAGCGGCATCACGACCGACACGAGGCGGCGCCACCATCCGGCGCCGTCGACCTTCGCCGCGTCGACGAGCTCGGGGTCGATCGCCTGGAGTCCGGCGAGCAGGATGACCATGACGAACCCGAGGTCCTTCCACGCCGACGCGAGGATGATCGACGGCATCGCCCACGCCGGGTCGGTCCACCACCCCGGCCCGTCGATGCCGAAGATCGCGAGGGTGGCGTTCACGATGCCGTTGCTGGGGTTCAGCAGCCATCGCCATACGATCGCGACGACGATCCAGCTCGTGACCACCGGCAGGAAGTACACGCCGCGCAGCAGGGACCGTCCCTTCAACGCGGTGTTGAGCGCGAGCGCGAGGGCGAGCCCTCCGAAGTACACGAGCGGGAGGTACCCCGCGATGTAGTACAGGGTGTGCGCGAACACTGCCCAGGTCGCGGGGTCGCCGAGCAGCTTCGCGTAGTTGTCGAGGCCGACCCACTCGGCGGGAGCGAGCAGGTTCCACTCAGTGAGACTGATCACGGCAGCGGCAACCATCGGGCCGAGCACGAAGAACAGCAGTGGCAAGGCGCTCGGGAGCAGGAATGCAGCGACGACGAGCGCGTGACGGATGCCCCGACGACGCCGCGGCCGCACGGCTCGCGGCGGGACGGGAGAGTCCGCGGCGATCGGGATCGCCGTGGGCGGGGTCGTGACGACGCTCACGCGCGGGCCGCCTGTTCCACGAGACGGGCACGGATGAGGCGGCCCTGGTCGCCGGTGAGCCCCTCGGACTCGAACGGGGTGGCGAGCACGAGTGCGGCGGCGCCCTGCGCCCAGCTGTCGTCCTGCCATCGTTCGACTTCGACCGGGATGCTCCGGCGGCGCGCCATGAGGTGCGCGCGGAACGCCGGCTCGAATCCCCCCGACCAGTGCGCCCAGGCGGCCGTGCCCTCGCCGAGCACGATGACGAGGGCCGGGTCGACGACCTGCACGACGCCCGCGAGCGTTCGACCGAGCAGCCGACCGGCATCCTCGAAGACGCCGATCGCACCGGACTCGCCTCGATCGGCGGCGGCGAGCAGCTCCGCGATGCCGGCCCCGGCGGGGAGGGCACCGCGCTCGCGCCCCGCGGAGACCAGGGCGTCTTCGCTGATGTGCGCCTCGAGGCATCCGCGGTTGCCGCATCGGCACGCCGGGCCCTCGTCGGCGACCGGGAAGTGTCCGAGCTCGCCGGCTCCACCCGACGCGCCGCGCATGATCCTGCCATTCGCGACGACGGCCGCGCCCACGCCGGTGCCGATCGTCACGACGAGGAAGTTCGCGGCCGTGCGTCCGAGTCCGAAGAGACGCTCGGCGGCGGCGAGCGCGTTGACGTTGTTCTCGACGATGACCGGGAGCCCGAGCGACCGTCGCAGTGACTCGCCGATCGGCACCTGCACCCAATCGAGCTGGGGCGCATCGACGACCCCGCTGCCCGGGAGATCGACCGAGCCGGGCACGCCCACGCCCACGCCGAGGAGCGGTGCGTCGGCGCCCCCGTCGATGAAGTTGCGGATGCGTTCGGCGAGCTCGGCGAGGGAAGTGGCCGCGGCGGCATCGAACGGCTCGCTCTGCGAGCGCAGCACTCGCCCGTCGATGCCCACCTCGACGAAGGCGATGTGATCGGCGACGACCTTGATGCCGATCGCCCGCCCGCCGCCGGCCACGAGACCGAGCAGGCGCGCAGGCCGTCCGCCGCTCGAGGGAGCCGATTCCAGCTCGACGACGAGGCCGTCGCTGATGAGCTCGCGCGTCAGTTGCGTCATGAGGGCCGGCGACACCGACAGGGTGCGCGCGAGCTCCGCACGAGACGCCGGCCCGCTCGCACCGAGGTGCGCGAGGATGGCCGACCGGTTCACGTCGGTGCGTTCGGTCGAGCTGATCGCCATTGATTCCCTCGCTTAGTTCAGGACTAAATAAACAGTAGAAGAATCTCCAGGAAACGTCAATGGCAAGGGTTGCCCGAACACCCATACCGCTCGTCCGCTTCTCGGCGCCGCGAAGCTGGGACGCCGGTATTCTTTGGGCATGGGCACGCTGTATCTCGGCAAGCTCCGGCAGGAAGTCGAGATCGAGGATTACGCGCTCGCTCACGTGCACGCCGTGATCGTCGCGAAGTTCCGTGTGCACGAGAAGTTCATCCTGTCGTGGGAGCACCTGCAGGCCGAGCACGGCCAAGACAGCTTCTGGCTGCATCCGGCGATGGAACTCTGGGCGACCTTCGACACCCACGAGCGCCCGCACCTCGACCGGGATTGGCTCGAAGAGCTCATGTGCGAGGCGAACACGAACGGCGGCATCATCGTCACCGACGAGATGCTCGCTCGACACCGCCTGCTCGTGCTCGAACCTTCGTCGCAGGTCGACCCTTCGTTGCAGCTCACGCCCACTTCGTGACTGAGTCGGCGCCGGCCTCGAAGGCCTGTGTGATCAGCCGCGTGCTTCGCGCATCGCCTCGGCGATCTCCAGGAGCGCCGCCGCGATCGCGATGTTCGACTGGGCGATCGCGGCGGACGCGAAATCGTGCCGGTCATTTGCGTCCTTGACGTCGGGACCTGTGTTCCGGTAGATCGCGGAAACCGCGCTCAGTGCGCTCTCGACGTGGGTCCGTGCAGAGTCTGGGGTGGCGTTCATGCCCGCACTCTATCCGCGGGTCATTACGGCGGGAAGCCGCGATGAGGGTGGTGCCCCTGGAGGGACTCGAACCCCCAACCCTTTCCTTAGGACGGAACTGCTCTTCCATTGAGCTACAGAGGCTGACCGCATGAGTCTACCGGCTGACGGTAGCGTGTTCAGCGATGCCGATCGGCATGGATGCGAGCGCGGCGGGGCCGCGAGAGAAGAGGCTGGGGTGAGCCGCACAGCGGGCGCGACGAGGTTCTGGGTTGGCGCATCGACGATGGGAAGGATCGGATCGGCGGCGCGCGGCATCCGACCGCTCGATGTCGCGGCCGATGGCACGGCCACCCTCGGTGAGGTCGTCGATGTCGGGCCGAACCCCACGTACCTCGCGTTCTCGGCGGCAACCGGCGTGCTCGGCATCGTGCACGAACTGAGCAGCGGCCTCGTCTCGGCGTGGACGATCGAGGGCGACACCGCCCTCCCGTTCGGCGACGCGGGCTCGACCGGCGCGGCCGATCCGTGCCATCTCTCGTTCAACGAGGCGGGCGACCTCGTCTTCGCCGCCAACTACTCGGGGAGCAGGCTGTCGGTGCATCCGGTGGGTCCGGATGCCGCGGCCGAGGCCGTGCTCACCGTCGACTTCGAGGGTTCCGGCCCGAACCGCGGGCGGCAGGAGGCGCCGCACCCACACCAGGCCGTGCTCGATTCCGCACGCGATCGCGTGCTCGTGCCCGACCTCGGGGCCGATCGCATCCGCGTGCTCAGCCTCCGCGACCTGCCCGTCGCACTCGAGCACTACGACGCCGACGACATCGTCGTGCACGCCGGCGCAGGCCCTCGTCACCTCGTGATCGACGGCGACCTCGCGATCACCGCGAACGAACTCGACCGCACGGTGAGCATCGTCGATCTCGCCGCGGGTCGCGAGCTCGCGTGGTTCCCGGTCGACGAGACGGTCGAGCCGCGCGGACTCGGGTTCTCCGCCATCCGGCTGACGCGCGACGGCATCGTGCTCGTCGGCGACCGAGACGCCGACGCGGTGAGCGCGCTGCGGTTCGATGCCGACACGCTGGCCCTCGAACTCGTCGTCTCGGTGCCGACGGGCGGGCGGCATCCGCGAGACCTCCATGTGACGCACGACGAGCGATTCGCACTCGTCGCCGACCAGGGCTCGGACTCCATCGCGATCGTCGCGCTCGAGCACGGTGTGCCGACCGGCGTCATCGGCACGGTTGCGACGCCCGCGCCGTCGTGCCTCGCACGGATGCCGTAGGCAGGGCCCGGGGCCGGGGTTTCGATACGCTGCATCGCCGCTACTCAACCGCCGGAGGCCGGGGCGGTCAGCCGGGAGGGTAGAGGTACAGCGCCGACCCGGCGGGGATCGTGCGCCGGTGGTACGAGTGGTCGGAGTTCTGGTTGTACTCCTCGATGTTCACGCTGCCGTCGCCGTTGATCGACTGCACGTAAGCCACGTGGTTGTAGGGGAACCAGGCGATCGCACCGACCACGGGCTCGCTGCTCGTCGGCCAGCCGTTGCGCGCCCACGCGTCGGCCCATGAGTGCGCGCTTCCAGCTCCGAGCGAGGCCCAGTCCCACTTCCATGGACCGCTCGTGACGCCGGCGTCGCGGTTCAAGCGCCACGCCGCGAAGTCGACGCACTCCCGGAAGTAATATCGCAGCGGTGAGAGGCCTCCGCCGAAGTCGTCGGGCACCTGATCCCACCAGGGGTAGTCGTCGCCTTCGGCCTTCACCGTGTAGACGGCATAGTCGCCGGTGCCGCGCGACGCGAGGTTCGAGGCCCATGCGGCGCGATCGGCGGCCTCCTGCTCGGCCTTGGCCGCCTCGATCTCGGCCTTCGACGTCACCGCGAATCCCTCATTCGAGACGGCGGCACCGGCCGCGAGCGACGACACCTCCACGTCTTGGGCCTCGGCGACCGCGAGGCTGAACGAGCCGGATGCGCCGAAGCTCTCGCCGCCCGGCATGAACGCGTAGGCAGGTAATGCCACGGTACCGATGATCGCCGGAACGACGAACAACGTCGCGAACACGCGGGCCGGACCATTGCGACGGCGAGGAGGGCGGGGGGCGGCACTCACTGAGCGAGTGGGACGGGATGCGGCGGTGCGAACGCGACCACTATCGGCCGTTCGAGGCGAGGAGCGCGGGCGCTGATGGGCCTCGTTCGTGTCGTCACCGCTCAACAGCTGAACCTCCGGATCCCGCGCAAGGCCGCGATGCAGCCCGGTGCGGAGTGGCTTCTTCGGTCATGGAGGTACAGGGGGCCTCCGAACTCGTACCACCATAGGGCACGGCTCGTCGGTTTGTCACGGTCACGCGGCCGTGGCGAGATACTCGTGCCACTGCGGCAGCGGGCGCTCGAAGCCGCGCACGATCCAGCTGCGACCGTGCGGCATCCGTGGCGTGAAACGCAACTCCCAGCCCATCTCGGCGGGGGTGTGATCGCTCTTCATGTTGTTGCAGCGCAAGCAGCACGCGACGAGGTTCTCCCACGTGTCGCGGCCGCCTCGCGATCTCGGCAGCACATGATCGATCGTCGCGGCGGACCTGCCGCAGTAGGCGCACCGGTGCTCGTCGCGGCGGAGCACCCCACGCCGGCTCACCGGCACCGAGTGCGCTCGCGGCGTGCGGACGTACCGGGTGAGCACGATCACGCTCGGTCTCTCCCATGAGCCGCTCGCGCCGCATACCGGGTTCCCCTCCTCGTGGAGGATCACGGTGGCCTTCTGGTTCATCACGAGCAGTAAGGCGCGTTTGAACGACACGACGGCAAGGGGCTCATATCCCGCATTGAGCACGAGTGTGCGCATGGAGTGCCTTTCGATCGGGGCTGGATGGCTTCCAGCCGCGTGAACGGATCTGCGCTCCGAGGACGCTGCGGTGTGCTGGCAGGGTGGTGTGAGCCGTCGATGCCGAAGCACGCGAATCGCCCGGAAAACAAAGAACGGGCACCGTCATGTAGACAGTGCCCGTCGGCGCGTTGGCCCGGTTCGTGCTCGGCTGACTGCTGCGCCGTTGGTCGAATTGCGCGCGCGCGTCCGTGGAATGGATGCTGCGCGTCTCGACCATCGGCTTTCCCCTGCCCGGCTCTCGGATCGTCAGGGTACAAGGGTAAAGCACGAATTGCGCGCCGGAGACCCCCGGCGCGCAATTCGTGCTTCCTGTCACGTGATGTTCACACTCAGATGCCGATGCGCACGATGTAGTAGTCGCTCGTCCAGATGGGCTGCACCCGAACGGATGCCCCTTCGTAGGGCGCGTGCAGGATCATGCCGTTGCCCGCGTAGAACCCGTCGTGCCCGGGCATGATCACGAGGTCGCCCGGCTGCGCGTCGGCTTCGGAGATGCGCGTGCCCATGGCGCCCTGCCCTGTGGAGGAGTGCGGCATGCTGACGCCGAACTGCGCGTAGACGTACATGACGAGGCCCGAGCAGTCGAAGCCCGCAGGTGTGGCGCCGCCGTAGACGTACGGAGTGCCGATGTACTGCGTCGCGACGTTGTAGACGCTCGCGAGGTCGAAGTTCGGGTACGGCGGGTTCGCGAGGAAGTCGCCGACCGACGGGCCGCTGTAGGAGGCCGCGTACGAGGTCATCGCCGTCTCGGCCGCAACGCGCGCCGCCTCGGCGGCAGCCGCGGCTTCGGCGGCGGCCTTGATCTCGGCCCCGCTGACGGCGGCGTAGCCGTCTTTCGTGACCGGCGCGGCGATGACGTCGTCGGCGACGTCGACCGACTGGGCCTGTGCCTGGGTGAGCCTCGTCGCGTCGGTGGTGGCGAACTGCGGGCCGCCCGAACCGGGTGCGAACGCGTAGGCCGGGATCGCGAGGGTGCCCACGATGCCCGCGGCGACCGTCATGACGACGACGTTCGCGAGACCGCCGCGGCGGAGCCTGCGGGTGGTCGACGGAAGCGGCTTGGTTGCGACCTTGTGTGCGAGGTCTGGACTGGGGGAAACGGATGCCTTCGCGGCGACGATCGCCTTCATTGCGGCCCCGCGGGCGGGGTTCCTGGTGAGACGACGCCGGGAGAATCGAGCCAAAACTTTACCTCCGTCGCCCCACAACACACACGTGTTGCCCCACCGGATGCGCGCAATGGCGCTTCACGGGTTCCGGATCGAGCGGCGGGCAATGGGAGGCGTCTCGACCCTGTTCCGCCGACGGGCTTCTCGTCAGCGGACTTGACCGAGAATACGCGAGGCTCGCCAGAATGTCACATTCTGATTACGGCCAGCCTCTGATCAGGCCTTTTACTCGCCGACGAAGATGTGGCTGGCGACCTCGGTCGGCAGCTCGAGCGCGCCGTCGACGCCGTCGACCTGCACGAGCACGTATCCGCCGGCCTTGCTGAACGACGCCATTGCGCCCGGCATGATGCCCGCCTGCCTCATCTGGCCGAGCAGTTCGGGGTCGAACTGCACGGGCTCGCCGAGACGCCGCACGACCCCGCGCACGGGCTCGTCGCTCGCCGTGACGGCGTCGAGCACGCGGACCACGCCGGTCATGAACTTGTCTGCAGCGGGGAGGCCGAGCTCCTCGAGCCCGGGGATGGGATTGCCGTAGGGCGACTCGCGCGGGCTGCCGAGGATCTCGATGAGACGGCGCTCGACCTGCTCACTCATCACGTGCTCCCAGCGGCAGGCCTCGTCGTGCACGAACTCCCACTCGAGGCCGATCACGTCGGCGAGCAGCCGCTCGGCGAGGCGATGCTTGCGCATGACGTGCACGGCCTTGCTGCGGCCCGCCTGGGTGAGTTCGAGGTGACGGTCTCCGGAGACGACCACGAGGCCATCGCGCTCCATGCGGGCGACCGTCTGCGAGACGGTGGGGCCGGAGTGGCCGAGTCGCTCGGAGATGCGGGCGCGCAGCGGAACGATGTTCTCCTCTTCGAGATCGAGGATGGTGCGGAGGTACATCTCCGTCGTGTCGATGAGATCGGTCACCCGTGTTCCTCCCTGCCGCAGTCCGTCACCCAGCCTACCGGCCGCCACCCCCTCGCTAGAATCGACGCATGCCGAGCCTCGTGATCCCTCGTGACCTGCTGCCCGCCGACGGACGCTTCGGCTGCGGCCCGTCCAAGGTACGGCCCGAACAGGTCGCCCACCTCGCCGAATTCGGCCCCTCGATCCTCGGCACGTCGCACCGCCAGGCCCCCGTGAAAGACCTCGTCGGCCGCGTGCGCAGCGGGTTCGCCTCGCTCTTCGACCTGCCCGACGGCTACGAGGTCGTGCTCGGCAACGGCGGGTCCACCGCATTCTGGGATGCCGCGGCATCCGGCCTCATCGACCGTCGCGCGCAATTGCTCTCGTTCGGCGAGTTCGGCGCGAAGTTCGCGGCCGCCGCCGGCGCACCCTGGCTCGAGGCCCCCGACGTGCGCAAGGCCGACCCGGGCTCGCGTTCGAGCGCCGAGCCCACCGAGGGCGTCGACGTGTACGCCTGGCCGCAGAACGAGACGTCGACCGGGGTCATGGCGCCGGTTTCGCGGGTCGCCGGCGACGACGGCGCCCTCACCGTCATCGACGCCACGAGTGCCGCGGGCGGCATCCTCGTCGACCCTGCCGAGTTCGACGTCTACTACTTCGCCCCGCAGAAGAACTTCGCCTCCGACGGCGGCATCTGGTTCGCCCTCATGTCGCCCGCCGCGATCGAGCGCATCGAGCGCCTCGCGGCCGGCGATCGCTACATCCCCGAGTTCCTGTCGCTGAAGAACGCCGTCGACAACTCGCGCCTCAACCAGACCCTCAACACCCCGGCCCTCTCGACGCTCCTGCTGCTCGAGAACCAGCTCGACTGGATGAACGGCTCAGGAGGCCTCGCGTGGGCCGACGCACGCACTCGCGAGTCGTCGTCGGTGCTCTACGACTGGGCCGAGCAGACGGCCGCGGCGACCCCGTTCGTCGCCGACCCGGCGCATCGCTCGCAAGTCGTCGTCACGATCGACTTCGACGAGTCGACGGATGCCGCGCGCGTCGCCTCGGTGCTTCGTGAGAACGGCGTCGTCGACACCGAGCCGTACCGCAAGCTCGGCCGCAACCAGCTTCGGGTCGCGACGTTCACCGCCATCGAGCCCGACGACGTGCGAGCCCTCACCGCATCGATCGACTACGTGCTCGAGCGGATCGGCTGAGCATGCGGCTCTGGCTGAGCGAGAGCGAGCGACGGCCCGACCCCGCGCCGGCACGAACCGACGCTCGCTCAGCGCTCGCCGTCGGCACTGCTGCGTGGATCGTGGCGCTGATCGTCTCGATCGTGTTGCAGGGGCCGCTCGACGAGGCCGGGCTCGGCTGGTTCACGGCCGCGTCGATCGCGGGGGTCGTGGCCGGGCTCCTCGGACTCGCCGCCGTGTTCGTCATTCGCCGGCGCATCCTCGGGTCGACGCGCGACTGAGCGAGCCCGCCCCCATGGGGAACGGGCCCGTCATCATCATCCGGGTGCGCGGACCCGATCGGATCTAGGCGCCGCGGGCGTCGCCTGCGTCGTCCGATTCGTCGACGTCGTCGGAATCGTCGGAATCGTCCGCGTCATCCGAGTCATCGGAATCCTCGGAGTCGTCGGCGTCATCCGAGTCATCCGAGTCATCGGACTCGTCGGACTCGTCGAGCGCATCGATGTCGATCCCGTCGAACTGGTCGTCGGCATCGCCATCGTCGTGATCGTCGTCCTCGGAGTCGAGTTCGTCGAGTTCCTCGTCGTCGTCTTCGTCGTCGCCCTCGGCCTGCTCGGCTTCACTCACCGCGGCGGCGATGGCCTCTTGGGCGGCCTGGTAGTCGGCGAGTCGCTCCGACCAGGGCACCCAGTCGGGCGCGACGAGCGCGGACTCCCCCGGCATGAGCTCGGTCTCGAGCACGGTGGCCTCGTCGTCGACGCCGACCCGAGCGATCGTGACGCTCCAGTGCCAGCCGGGATAACCGGCGAGGTCGGCGGCGAAATGCAGCGTGAGCACGTGTTCGTCTTCGACGAGGTGGCCCACGACGGAGCCCACCGTCTGCGCGGGCGTCACGTCGAGCAAAGCCCGACGGGCGAGGTCGACGGATGCCAGGAGCACCTCGTCGGCCACGGCCGGCGTCGGTTCGGCCTCGGCGATCTGCGTCTCGAGTTCGGGCATCGGCTCGGCGGTGCCGGGCTCCTCGATCTCGGGTTCCGCTGCAGCGGGGACGGTTTCGGAGTCGGGTTGCTCAGGCATCCAGCTCATCAGCCACCTTGCGCATCACGGCGACGATCGTGCGGGCCTTCGCCCGGTCGGGGTAGCGACCGCGGCGCAGGTCTGCGCCGATGCCGTCGAGCGACTTCACGAGGTCTTCGATGATGACCGCCATGTCGTCGGCTGACCTGCGATTGATCTTCGCGAGGCTCACCGGAGCGTCGAGCACGCGCACCGAGAGCGCCTGCGCGCCGCGCTTGCCCTCGGCGACGCCGAACTCGAGCCGGGTGCCCGCGCGCACGGTCGCACCGGCGGGGAGGGCGGATGCATGGAGGTAGACCTCCTGGCCGTCATCGGAGCTGATGAAGCCGAACCCCTTCTCCTCGTCGTAGAACTTGACCTTGCCGGTGGGCATTATGAAAACCTCGCTCGTGTCTGCAGGCGCGCCGAATCGCGGCGCCGTGCTCGGCCCAGTCTAGAGTCCAAGGCCGCGCGAGCGGCCCCGGTGGGCCTATTCTGGACAGGTGAGCGATTCCGGCAACATCACCGACAATCGCGCCGAACGCGTTCTTGCGTACATGTTCGCCGCCGTCGTCGGTCTCTCGATCCTCGCCTTCTTCGCCGTCATGATCGGCACGATGGCGGGCGCTGCAGCCGACGACGGATTCAGTCAGGGCATCTGGCCGTTCGTGCTCATGCTGCCGTGGTTCGGCCTGCCGATCGCGTTCCTCCTGCTCATCACGCTC
The DNA here is from genome assembly GCF_030815405.1 of Agromyces albus. Lineage (NCBI taxonomy): Bacteria > Bacillati > Actinomycetota > Actinomycetes > Micrococcales > Microbacteriaceae > Agromyces > Agromyces albus. The sequence continues at coordinate 2,543,952 of NZ_JAUSWX010000001.1, forward strand.
CTCATCGTCAACGGCATCCGCCGGGCCCGAACGTCGCGCGCCGGATCGAGCTGACCCGGAGACGATGCTCGAGCTCGCCGCACGACTTCGCGGGCTGCCGCGAGAGCAACTCGCCGCAGCGCTTCAGACGCGCGAATTCGACCCGCTCGGCATTCGCGATCTCTTCGACCTCGCCGAGGCGCTGCTCTCGCCGGATTCCGTCGACCAGGCCATCAGTCGCCTCGACCGGCCCCGACTCGCGGTGCTCGCCGCTGCAGCGGGAATCGTCGGCGCCGACGCAGGCACCACGACCGAAGAGGTGCGGGCAGAGCTCGTGCGCCTCGGAGCATCCGCTGAGCTCTCGGATGCCGCGGGCGAGTTGCTCGAGGCACTCTCGAAGAACCTGCTCGTCGTCGAAGCGGGCGATCGCGTGCACGTGCCGTCGGCCGTCGCCGCCAGGCTGACATCGCGCTCGGGCCACGAGATCCCCTCGGCCGCCGAGCTCGCCGCCCCGGCTCCCCCGGTGCTCGTGGCGTTCGACGAGATCGACCGCAGCATCCTCGAACGGCGCGCAGCCGAGACCGCCTACGCGACGGTCGCCGCGACCGCCGAACTCATCGCCGAGCTCGGCACGCAGCCTGCGCGTGAGCTCGCGAAGGGCGGCCTCGCGCTGCCCGACTCGAAGCGCCTCGCCGAGGCGAGCGGCACCGAGCTCGACGCGCTGCCGAGGTTGTTCCACCGCGCCGACGAGGCCGGTCTCGTGGTGCGCGACGGCGCCTTCTGGCTCGAGTCCGATCTCGGAGCGGCGTGGGCGCTCGAGACCGCAGCGGGCCGTTGGCGCAGGCTCGCCGAGTGCTGGCGCGACCGCATCCCGCCGGCGTTGCGCGAGCTCGTCGCCCGGCGCAGCGAGACCCTCTCCGCCTCGACGTTCCGCGACGACGTGAGCTGGTTCTACCCGGCGGGCGGACGATGGCTCTCCGATGGAGTCGAGCGGCTCGTCGACGACGCCGAGGCACTCGGCCTCGCGGTCGCCGGCGAACCCGTCGAAGCCGGCCGGCTCGTGCTCGCCGGCGAGCTCGACCGCGCCGCCGCGCAACTGGCTGCGCACTTCCCCAAGCAGGTCGACCGGGTGTACGTCCAGCACGACCTCTCGATCGTGTCGCCCGGTCCGCTCGACCCGTCACTCGACGCGAGGCTGCGCACGTTCGCCGACGTCGAGGGCCGCGACCTCGCCTCGACCTACCGCGTGAGCGCGGCATCCGTGAATCGCGGCCTCGCCGCCGGCGAGTCGGCCGAATCGATCCTGTCGTTCCTCGGTGCGCTCTCGCTCACCGGCATCCCGCAACCCCTCGAGTACCTCGTCGCCGAGGCGGCGGCGAGATTCGGCTCCGTGAGGGTCGCCGCGGCCGATGAGGCGGATGCCCCGGCGCGCGCATCGATCCGCTCCGACGACGAGCAACTCATCCGCACGCTCTCGGTCGACCAGTCGCTCGCGTCGGTCGGGCTGCGACAGTCCGGCCCGAACCGCCTGCTCTCGCGATTCCCGGCCGAGGTCGTGTTCTGGGCCCTCTCCGACGCGCGCTATCCCGTCGCCGCCGAAGACCCCAGCGGTCGCATCGTGCGACTGCGCCGGCACCGGCTCGCGCACATCCCGGCTCCAGCACCCAAGACCGACCCGATCGCGGCACTCCTCGATCGCGTGCTCGAGCAGGGCGACGAGGGCGCCACCGAGCTCGCATGGCTCGCCCGGCAGCTCGAGGCCGCCGCTCGAGCGAAGGAGACGCTCACCGTCACCGTGCGGATGCCAGGCGGTCAGACGGCCGACTACCTGCTCGCTCCCGCGAGCGTGGCCAACGGAAGGTTGCGCGCGCGCGATCGCAAGGCCGACATCGAGCGCACACTGCCGCTCTCGGCGATCGCCGCCGTCACCCCCGGCCCCGTCGACGGCTGAGCAGCACCTCCGTCTTCGGGCCACCCGGCCGACCGTTCGCCAGACGGGCGTAGACTCGATCGTTATGTCAGACGGCCCCCTCATCGTGCAGAGCGACCGCACCGTGCTCCTCGAGGTTGCACACCCGCTCGCCGAAGATGCCCGGCACGATCTCGCGGTCTTCGCAGAGCTCGAGCGCGCACCCGAGCACGTGCACACCTACCGCATCACGAGGCTCGGCCTCTGGAACGCCCGTGCAGCCGGCCACGACGCCGACGACATGCTCGGCACCCTCGAGCGGTATGCGAAGTTCCCGGTGCCGCAGACCGTCGCCGTCGACATGCGCGAGACCGTCGGCCGGTACGGCCGGCTCATCGTCGACCGCACGGAAGACGGGGCACTGCGCCTTCGCAGCGATGACATGGCCGTGCTCACGGAGGTCGCGGGCGCGAAGCGCATCGCGCCGCTGCTCACCGATCGGATCGACGGCGAGAGCTTCCTCGTCGCGGCGTGGGCCCGCGGGCAGCTGAAGCAAGAGCTCGTGAAGCTCGGCTGGCCGGCTGAAGACCTCGCCGGGTACACGCCCGGCACGCCGCATCCGATCGAGCTCGACCAGACGGAATGGCACCTGCGCGGCTACCAGCAGCAGGCGATCGACAACTTCTTCGGTGGCGGCTCGGGCGTCGTCGTGCTGCCGTGCGGCGCGGGCAAGACCCTCGTCGGCGCGGGCGCGATGGCGACCGCGAAGACCACGACGCTCATCCTCGTGACGAACACCGTCTCGGCACGCCAGTGGCGCGACGAGCTGCTGCGCCGCACCTCGCTCACCGCCGAGGAGATCGGCGAGTACTCGGGGCAGGTGAAGGAGGTCAAGCCCGTCACGATCGCGACCTACCAGATCCTCACGGCGAAGCGGAAGGGCGAGTACGCTCACCTCGCCCTGCTCGACGCGCTCGACTGGGGCCTCGTCGTGTACGACGAGGTGCACCTGCTGCCCGCGCCCGTGTTCAAGCTCACGGCCGAGCTGCAGGCCCGCCGGCGCCTCGGCCTCACCGCGACGCTCGTACGCGAAGACGGCCGCGAGGGCGACGTCTTCTCGCTCATCGGCCCGAAGCGGTTCGACGCGCCGTGGAAGGAGATCGAGGCTCAGGGCTTCATCTCCCCCGCCGCGTGCTACGAGGTGCGCATCGACCTGCCGCAGTCGGAGCGGCTCGTCTACGCGGCATCCGCCGACGACGAGCGATACCGGCTCGCCGCGACCGCACCCGCGAAGCTCGGGGTCGTGAAGGAGCTCGTGGCCAAGCACGCCGGCGAGCGCATCCTCGTGATCGGGCAGTACCTCGACCAGATCGACGAGCTCGCCGACGCGCTGCGGGCGCCGAAGCTCACGGGCGCGACCCCCGTCGACGAGCGGGAGCGGCTCTTCCAGGAGTTCCGCGAGGGCACCACGACGGTGCTCGTCGTGTCGAAGGTCGCGAATTTCTCGGTCGACCTGCCCGAGGCGACCGTCGCGATCCAGGTCTCGGGGTCGTTCGGCTCACGCCAGGAGGAGGCCCAGCGGCTGGGGCGGCTCCTGAGGCCCAAGGAGTCGGGCCTCTCCGCGAACTTCTACACGCTCGTCGCACGCGACACCGTCGACCAGGACTTCGCGCAGAACCGGCAGCGGTTCCTCGCCGAGCAGGGGTACTCGTACACGATCCTCGACTCGCACTCGCTCGCCGCCGCCTGACACTGCAACGGTCGGTGACGCCGGGCTTTGTTCGCAAGCGGCAGCTAGCTTAGGCTTACCTAAGCCTTCGTTCGAGGGCGCCCTCCCCGACTCACGGAGCAGCACCTTCATGCGTTTATCCCGCACTGCCTTCGCCCTCGGCGCTGTCCTCGCCGTCGCCCTCACCCTCACGGCGTGCGCCGCGGGCGAGAGCGGCGAATCGACGTCGACCGCCGACGCAGACGCCCTCACGATCTACGCCGGCCGCAACGAGGCGCTCGTCGGCCCGCTCATCGAGCAGTTCACCGAGGACACGGGCATCGAGGTCGACGTGCGCTACGCGACGAGCCCCGAGCTCAACGCGCTGCTCCTCGAGGAGGGCGAACGCACCCCCGCCGAGGTGTTCCTCTCGCAGGATGCCGGCGCGCTCGGCTCCATCGCGAACGCCGGGCTCACCTCGCCCATCCCCGCCGAGCTCGCCGACCTCATCCCGGCCGGCTTCACGTCCGACGACGACAGCTGGATCGGCGTCACGGGCCGCGCGCGGGTCATCGCCTACGACGGCGAGCACCTCACGAGCGAGACGGTGCCCGACAACGTCGACGCGCTCACGGCGCCCGAGTGGAGCGGCCGCGTGGCCTTCGCGCCCGGCAACGCGAGCTTCCAGTCCTTCATCACGGCACTTCGCGTGCTCGAGGGCGAGGACTCCGCTGCCCAATGGGTCGAGGCGATCGCCGCGAACGACCCGATCCTCACCGACAACAACCTCGCGACGCTCGACCTCGTGAACTCGGGGCAGGCCGACATCGGCCTGATCAACCACTACTACTGGTTCGAGCGCGCCGCCGAGCTCGGCGAGGAGAACATGCGCGCCAAGCTCGAGTTCCTCCCCGGCGACCCGGGCGGCATCGTGAACGTGAGCGGTGCGGCGATCCTGAAGGGCGCGGCCGACGATGCCGACGCACTCGAGTTCGTCGAGTATCTCGTCTCCGAGAAGGCGCAGCAGTTCTTCGTCGACGAGACGTTCGAATACCCCTTGCTCCCCGGCATCGCCGCCCCCGAGGGCCTGCCGGCGCTCGACAGCCTCGTCAACCCCGAGCTCGACCTCGCCGACCTCGAGTCGCTCGAGCAGACGCAGCAGCTCCTCGCCGACGCCGGCCTGCTGTAACCGGCTTCCCCCGTAGGCTGGGACGGATGTCTCGCACACGCGCCGTACGGCCGCCCCGAGCGTTGCTCGCGGCGGCCGTCGTCGCGTGTGCGCTCGCGGCGATCCCCCTCGTGTACCTGCTCGTCCGCGTCGGCACCGCGGGGCTCGAAGACGTCGTCGCGGTGTTCGAGCGGCCTCGGGTGCCCGTGCTCATCGGCAACACGGTGCTGCTCGCGGCATCCGTCACCCTCACGACCGTGGCGATCGGCGTGCCGAGCGCATTCCTGCTCGCTCGTGCACGACTTCGCGGTCGTGCCGTGTGGACCGTGCTCGCCGCGCTGCCGCTCGCGGTGCCCTCGTACCTCGCGGCCTACGGCTGGCTCGCTGCGCTGCCCTGGATGCAGGGATTCTGGGCCGCCTGGTTCGTGCTCAGCCTCGTCGCGGTGCCGTACGTCACGCTCCCGGTCGCGGCTGCGCTTCGGGCCGGCACGACGGGGCTCGACGATGTCGCGCGAACACTCGGACGCGGTCCCCTGGCCGCGTTCCGACTCGGCACGTGGCCGCAGATCCGGCCGGCGGTGCTCGCGGGCGCGCTCCTCGTGTGCCTCTACACGCTGAGCGACTTCGGCGGGGTCGCGCTCTTCCGCTACCAGGTGCTGACGACGGCGATCCAGCAGGCCTACGGCGCGAGCTTCAACCGCGACTATGCGGCGATCCTCGCGAGCCTCCTCGTGCTCCTCGCCGTCGCGGTCGTCATCGCCGAGCAGTTCGCGCGCGGCAGGGCCGCCCGGCAGTTCGGCGCCGTCACCGGACCGGCGCGTCAGCGGCGCGTGCGACTCGGCAGGTGGTCGGCGCCTGCGGTCGCGCTGCTCGCCGTGCCGCCCGGGCTCGCGGTCGTCGTGCCCGTCATGGTGCTCATGGTCCGCCTGTTCGAGGCGCAGACGCTGCGGGAGTTCGATCCGGCCGAGCTCGCCGCCGCTGCGGGCAACACCGTGCTGCTGTCAGCGGGCGGCGCGGTCGTCGCCGTCGCACTCGCGCTGCCGATCGGCATCCTCGCGGCCCGGTACCGCGGCCGCATCATCCGCGCCATCGAGACGACGGGCTATCTGGCGCTCGGACTGCCCGGCATCGTCGTGGGCCTCTCGCTCGTGTTCTTCTCACTCGCTGCCGTGCCGGCGCTCTACCAGACCGCGTTCGTGCTCGCATTCGCCTACGGGGTGCTGTTCATGCCCAAGGCCATCGGCGGCATCCGCAGCGCCACCGCCCAGGTGCCCACGTCGCTCGAAGACGTCTCGCGCACGCTCGGAAACGGGCGCCTCCGCACCTGGTGGCTCGTGACCGCGCGGCTCGCTCGACCGGGTATCGCGGCCGCCGCACTGCTCGTCGCCGTCACCGCCATGAAAGAGCTGCCGGCCACGCTGCTCCTCCGACCGACGGGAACCGACACGCTCGCCACCGAGCTGTGGTCGCGCACCGACGTGTCGGCCTACGGTGCTGCCGCGCCCTACGCGGTCACGCTCCTCCTCGTGGCCGCGGTGCCCGCGTTCCTCCTGTCCCGCGCCCGCGCCGGTGCCGGCGAGCTCGACGAGGCCGTGGCATGAGCCGGCTCCAAGTACGCGACCTGGTCGTCGGCTACGACTCCACTGAGGTGCTGCGCTCCGTCAGCCTCGAGGTGCCCGACGGCTCGCTCCTCGCGATCGTGGGCCCGAGCGGATGCGGCAAGACCACGTTGCTGCGCACGATCGCCGGGCTCGTGCGCGCCCGCGCCGGCGAGATCCGCATCGGCCACCGGATGGCCACGACGCACGGCATCCACCTCGCGCCAGAGAAGCGCCGTATCGGCTGGGTGCCGCAAGACGCCGCGCTCTTCCCGCACCTCACCGTCGCCGAGAACATCGCCTTCGGACTGCCGACCGCTCGCGGCTCCGCGAGGAGCGCCCGGCGTGCAGCGAATCGCGACGATGTGCTGCGCCTGCTCGACCTCGTGGGGCTCGGCTCCCTCGGCGACCGCTTGCCGACGCAGTTGTCGGGCGGGCAGGCGCAACGTGTCGCCCTCGCTCGCGCGCTCGCCTCCGGCCCCGACGTCGTGCTCCTCGACGAGCCCTTCGGAGCGCTCGACCCGATCCTGCGCGCCGAGCTGCGCCGCTCGGTGCGAGAGCTCCTCCGCGAAGAGGGGGTCACCGGCATCCTCGTGACCCACGACCAGGCCGAGGCGCTCTCGATCGCCGACCTCGTCGGCGTCATGCGCGGCGGCGAGTTGCTGCAGCTCGACACCCCCGAGCAGGTGTACCGGCGGCCGGCGACTCCATGGGTGGCCGGATTCGTGGGCGACGCCGTGTTCCTGCCGGGCACGTGGCACGGCGACGAGGTGACCTGCGCCCTCGGGCGGCTGCCCGCCGACTGGGTGTCGGATGATGCGGCCACGGCGTCGCCGCTCGAGGCGCCCGTCGACGGGGCATCCGTCGACGTGCTCGTGCGCCCCGAGGAGCTCCTGCTCCGTCCGCTCGAGGCCGTGCTCGAAGGAGTGCCGGCGACGGGCGACGCGGCAGGACAGGCAGGCCTTGCAGCAACGGTCACGGCGGTGAGCTACACCGGGCACGATGCCATGCTGTCGCTCGTGCTCGATGACGAGACCCGCATCGACGCCCGCGTGACGGCGGCCGGACTCCTGCCGATCGGCACGCGCGTGACGGTCTCGACGACGAGCCGCGTGCTCGCCTACGCTGCGGGCGGCCGCTGACGCCGATCAGCCGCGCGAGTACCGCAGCAACAGCAGGTCGCCCCGCCGGGATGACGTGCACGAGGTGCATGCTCCGCTCCATCTCGACTGCGCCGCGAGAGATGCGGCCCGCGGTCCCGCCCACGAGCATGGGACTCAGGCTGAGGCACAGCTCGTCGACGAGGTCGGCGTTCATGAGCGCGCCGAACAGTCGCGGTCCGCCCTCGCAGAGCACGCGCCCGATGCCCAGGTCGACGAGGGAGGCGAGCATCACCTCGAGGTCGACGGCACCGTCGCTGTCGGCGCGAGCCCCGCCGTCGCCGCAGACGAGCACATCGGCGACGGCCGACAACGCGGCACGGCGGTCGGCCGGCGCCGCGGCGTGCGTCACGACGATCGGCCGTTCGACCGCCTTGGCGAAGAACGGATGCTGCGGATCGAGGTCGAGCGCCGACGAGACCACTGCCAGGCGGGGTTGCGGTGCGCGCCCGTGCTCGAGCCGCCACGCGGCATCCGCTTCGCCGACCCGCACACCGCCGTACCCCTCGACACGCACGGTGCCGGCGCCCACGAGCACGACGTCGGCGAGCGTGCGCATGACGCGCATCGCGAGCCGGTCGGCCTGGTCGCCGAGCCCACCGCTGCGGCCGCCGATGCTGACGGCTCCGTCGAGACTCGACACGAAGTTCATGCGCACGTGCGGAGTCGCCCCCTCGGGCAGGGCATACGCCTCGAGCAGTGATCCGCGGTCGACGGTCACCTCGTCACCCCTCACCGGTTGTGCTCCAGGAAGGCGGGCGGACGCCAGCCCTCGATCGCCTCGATCATGTGCATCGCGTCGACGGTCTCGCGCACGTTGTGCACGCGCACGATGCGAGCGCCCTGTATGACGCAATAGACCGCGGCGGCGATCGACCCCTCGATGCGCTGGTCGCGAGCGCGGCCGAGTGTCTCGCCGACGAAGTCCTTGTTCGAGAGCGCGACGAGCGTGGGATAGCCGAGCGCGGTGACCTCGCCGAGCCGGCGGGTGAGCTCGAGCGAGTGCAGCGTGTGCTTGTTGAGGTCATGGCCCGGGTCGACGATGATGCGGTCGGATGCCACGCCCCGCGCCTCGGCGAGCGCGGCCCGCTCGGTGAGGAACGCCACCACCTCGGCGACCACGTCGTCGTACTGCGGCGAGGGGTACGGGGTGCGGGGCCTCGCGAGGCTGTGGGTGATGATGATCGCCGCCCCGCTCGCGGCGACCACGTCGGCCATCGCCGGGTCGTGCAGGCCCGTCGTGTCGTTGACGACGTGGGCTCCGGCGGCGATCGCCGCGCGTGCGACCTCGGGGTGGAAGGTGTCGACCGAGATCACGGCGCCGGAGTCGGCGAGCTCGGCGACCACTGGGACGACGCGATCGATCTCCTCGCTCACGGGAATCTCGGGGCCGGGCGCGAACTTCGCGCCGCCGACGTCGATCCAGTCGGCACCCTCGGCGATCGCGCGGTGTGCGGCGGCGACGGCCGCGTCGAGGGCATCGGTGCGGCCGCGATCGTAGAACGAGTCGGGCGTGCGGTTGACGATGGCCATCACGGCCACCTCTCGGGCGAAGTCGAACTCCCGCGGCCCGATGCGTCTCGTCGTCGCGCCCGGCGTCACGTCGCGCCGCCCGCGAGCGTACCGAGCGGCACGGCTGGGTCGGCGAGCGCCGCCTCGTCGACGACGGACTCGGAGCGGATGATCCGCTGCACCTCGTCGTTCACGTCCCAGATGTTCACGTTCATGCCGGCGACGACGCGCCCGTCGAGCACCCAGAAGGCGATGCACTCGCGTGCTGCGAGGTCGCCGCGCACGACGAGGCGTGCGCCGGCGGCGAGCTCGCCGTAGCCCGAGTACTCCATACCGAGGTCGAACTGGTCGGTGTAGAAGTACGGGATCTCGTCGTAGCGCAGCGATTCACCCGCGAGCGCGCGACCGACGACGCGCCCGCTGTGCTCGGCGTTCGCCCAGTGCTCCACGCGCAAGTGGTGGCCGAGCCTCGCGTTCCAGGTGCTCGCCACGTCGCCCGCGGCGAACACGTCGGCGGCGCTCGTACGGAAGCCCTCGTCGGTCACGACGCCGTCGTCGACGTGCAGGCCCGCGGATGCCGCGAGCTCCACGTTCGGCGTCGCGCCGATGCCGAACAGCACGAGGTCGGCCTCGACCACCTCGCCCGAGTCGAGCACGACACCCGTGACCTGCTCGCGCGTGCCGGATCCGCGACCGCCCTGCAGCCCGCTGACTCCAGTACCCATGCGGAGGTGCACGCCGTTCGCCTCGTGCAGGTCGGCGAACATGCCGCCGAGCTCAGCCCCGATCGCGGACGCGAGCGGCACGTCGCCGCGGCCGAGCACGGTGACGTCGTTGCCGAAGCCGCGTGCCGCCGCAGCCGCCTCGAGGCCGATCCAGCCGGCGCCGACGACGACCACTCGCTTGCGTCCTTCCCGGAACGCGGTGCGCAACCGCGCGGAGTCGGGGAGGCGGCGCAGCGTGTGGACTTCGCGAAGCGAGGCGCCAGGCCCTGAGAACGCACGCGGCGAGGCCCCCGTCGCGAGGAGCAGCCGGTCGTAGCGGACGACCTCGTCGTCGGAGATCGAGACGGTGTGCTCGGCGGGATCGATCGAGCGCACGCGGATGCCGCTGCGCACGTCGATCCGATGCTCGCGGTACCACGCGGTGTCGTGCGGGTAGACGACGCTCGCGGCATCCGTTCCCTGCAGGTACGCCTTGGAGAGCGGCGGACGCTCGTAGGGCAGCCGCGGCTCATCGCCGTACACCACGACCTCGCCGTCGAAACCCGACTCGCGGAGGGCCTCGACGGCCCGCGCCGCGGTCAGTCCGCCGCCCACGACGACGACTCGTTCATGACTCGTCATGCTGCCGAGTCTGTCACGCGTGGCGCGAGCGAGCCAATGCGATCCACAAGCTCGCGGGAGCGCGTCATCCGTCACCCGACCCTCGAACAACGTTCAGGAAAGTTTCAGCCGATGCGCAGAGAATCGACATATGAGCGACGGACCCCGCATTCTCATCGTCGACGACGAACCCAACATCCGCGACCTTCTGACCACGAGCCTTCGCTTCGCCGGTTTCGCCGTGCGCGCCGTCGGCAACGGTGCCCAGACGATCTCCGCCGTGCTCGAGGAAGAGCCCGACCTGATCATCCTCGACGTCATGCTGCCCGACATGAACGGGTTCGGCGTGACGAAGCGACTCCGCTCGGCGGGCTACACCGCGCCGATCCTCTTCCTCACCGCGAAAGACGACACGGAAGACAAGATCACCGGCCTCACCGTCGGCGGCGACGACTACGTCACGAAGCCGTTCAGCCTCGACGAGATCGTCGCGCGCATCAAGGCGATCCTGCGCCGCACGATGCACGCCGAGGAAGACGCCGTCATCCGCACCGGTGAGCTCACGATGGATCAAGACACCCACGAGGTGCTCGTCGGCGACATTCCCGTCGAACTCTCCCCCACCGAGTTCAAGCTGCTGCGCTACCTCATGCTGAACCCGAACCGGGTGCTCTCGAAGGCGCAGATCCTCGACCACGTGTGGGAGTACGACTTCAACGGCGACGCCGGCATCGTCGAGAGCTACATCTCCTACCTCCGCCGAAAGCTCGACCAGCACTCCACCGAGCCGCTGATCCAGACCAAGCGCGGATTCGGCTACATGCTGAAATCCTCGAAGCCCTGACTCAGGCTTCGCCGCCTAGACTCGGCCCGCCATGCAACAGTCGAAGATCCTCGAGCGGTGGAACCGCATCTCACTGCGCACCAAGATCACCGGTGTGACGGTGCTCATGCTGACCCTCGGGCTCCTCGTCTCGGGCATCGGCACGGCGGCGATGCTGCGCTCCTACGTCGAAGAGCAGATGTCGTCGAAGCTCACCGCGCTCGCGTCGGGCGACCTCGAGGAGTACTTCGAGCCCAACGGCGGCAAGCCCGATCTCGGCAACCTTCGCCTGAAGCCGGCCGACGACGTGTTCGTCGCGGTGTACAGCCCCTCGGGCGCGTACCTGCAGAACAACTGGGAAGAGCGCGACGAGAGCACGTGGCCGCAGTTCCCGCGCACCCTGACGCAAGCCGAGGTCACCGAGCTGAACCCGTCGGGCTACGCGGTGCTCCAGCTCCGCGACGCGCAGAACGCGCCGACCTTCCGCGCCGTCACGGCCCTGATGGTCTCCGATGAGCACGGCTCCCTGGCACCGGTCATCATCGCGATCTCCTCGAAGGAGACCGAGCAGCTGCTCGCGGTATATCTGACGATCTTCCTCGGCTTCGGCTTCGGCGTCGTGCTCATCGGCGCCCTGCTCACCCGCATGCTCGTGACGAGCACCTTCGGCCCGCTCCGCGAGGTCGAGCGCACCGCTGCGGCCATCGCCGACGGCGACTTCAGCCAGCGCCTCGGCGGGGCGATGCCCAACACCGAGGTCGGCCGCCTCACCCGTTCGCTCAACACCATGCTCAACCGCATCGACCGGGCGTTCCGCGACCGCGCCCGAACGATCGACCAGATGCGGCGATTCGTCGGCGATGCGAGCCACGAGCTGCGCACCCCGCTCGTGTCGGTGCGCGGCTACGCCGAGCTCTACCGCATGGGCGCCCTCCAGAGCCCCGACGAGGTCGCGCAGGCGATGGACCGCATCGAGAAGGAGGCCATCCGCATGGGCGGCCTCGTCGAAGACCTGCTCGCCCTCGCCCGACTCGACGAGGCGAAGCCGCTCGAGCTCGGCGAAGTCGACCTCGTGCCCCTCGCGCGCGACGCCGCGCTCGACGCCATGGCGGCCAATCCCGCTCGCACGATCACCGTGATCGCCCCTGAGGAGACGAGCGGTACGGATGCCCCGGGCGAACCGTCACCCGACCTCGACCTCGAGGTCGAGGTCGAGGTCGAGCTCGAACCCGACAGCGGCCGCACGCCCACCGGAGCGATCTCGTTCGCGGGCGCCACGCTCGCGCGGCTCCGCGGACGCCGCACTCGCGCCGACGTGCACGCCACGGCGGCGCCGCGCCGCGGCGGCGCTTCAGGGAAAGCCGCCGCTGCGGCATCCGCTGCCTCGAAGAGGTCGGCGACGGCGATGGCACCCCTCACGCAGTCTGCTGCCGTGCCGGTGCGCCATGCGATCGTGCTGGCAGAAGAGAACAAGATCCGGCAGGTCATCACGAACCTGATGGCCAACGCGATCCGCTTCACCTCCGACGACAGCCCGCTCGAGATCCGCATCTCTATCGACGACTCCGCCGAGCGCGCCATGGTCGAGGTCATCGATCACGGCGAGGGCATCCCGCAGCAGATCCGCGAGAAGATCTTCCAGCGGTTCTGGCGCGCCGACACGTCGCGCACGCGGGAGACGGGCGGGTCGGGACTCGGCCTCGCGATCGTGTCGTCGATCGTGGCCGCGCACAACGGCGTCGTCGACGTGGTCGAGACTCCCGGTGGCGGTGCGACGTTCCGGGTCTCGCTTCCCCTCGCGAGCTCGGCGTCCGCGCCGCAGCGCGTCGTCGAGGGCTGACACTCCTCCTCGACAGGCGTTCGTCGACGGATGCCGCTCACCTCCCTGCACTCGTTCGGTTGCCACCGCCCGCGCCCGCGTAGTCGGCGGAACACCGAACGAACGGGAGGATCTCCATGACCAGCTACCACGTCGACAGCGACCAGGTGTCCGCCGCGAACCAGACCGTGCAGGGCACGATCGGGCGAATCCAGTCCGAGGTGTCGTCGCTCCTCGGCCAGCTCACGGGCCTCCAGTCGTCATGGACCGGCCAGGCGTCGGCTGCATTCCAGGCCGCCGTCGCGGACTGGCGCGTCACCCAGGTGCAGGTCGAGCAGAGCCTCGCGGGCCTCAACCATGCCCTCGGCACCGCCGGCGTCCAGTACGCCGAGGCCGAGCAGTCGAACGCCCGGCTCTTCCTCCGCTGAGCAGAGCACCTGCCCTCGGCGAGCGTGTTCACGCGAGCGAAACACGGCCGCGTATGTTCGTGAAATCTACATCTCCTATCCTCACGGGGAAGCCCCTTGTGCGCTGCGTCACGTGAGCCGGCTCCGCACCAGCCGGTTCGACGATGCCAGTCCCCCCTGTATCCAAGAGTGGAGATCCACACATGACATTCCGTTCCCCCGTCGGCGCTCGACGCCTCCGCAGCATCGCCGTCGCCGCCCTCGCCGCGGCCTCGGCCATGGCCCTCGCCGCGTGCGCCTCAGGCGCATCGTCCAGTACGGGCGACGGCGACGCGAGTGCCGGCTTCGGTGAGCTCACCGTGCAGTTGTCGTGGATCAAGAACGAGGAGTTCTCGGGCGAGTTCTTCGCGGATTCCGAGGGCCACTTCGAAGAGGCCGGATTCTCGTCGGTGAGCCTCGTGCCTGGCCCCTCGACCGGCGTGGCAGAGCTCGTCTCGGGCAGCGCCGACGTGGCCCTGAGCGACGCCGTCTCGGTGGGCGCGGCGGTCGCGAACGAGCAGGCGCCAGTGAAGATCATCGGCACCACCTACCAGAAGAACCCGTTCACGATCCTCTCCTTGGCCGACGGGGGCAACATCGCGACGCCCGACGACCTGAAGGGCAAGAAGATCGGCGTCCAAGACTCCAACGCGAGCCTCTTCAAGGCGCTCCTCGCCGCCAACGGCATCGACGAGTCCGAGCTCACCATCGTCCCCGTGCAGTACGATCCGGCTCCCCTCACGAACGGCGAGGTCGACGGCTTCGTCGCCTACCTCACGAACGAGTCGATCACGGTCGCAGCCGAGGGCAACGAGACGGTCGACCTTCCGTTCGCCGACAATGGGCTCCCTTTCGTCGCCGAGACGTTCACGGTGACCGATGAGGCGATCGCAAGCGACCGCGAGAAGCTCAAGGCGTTCCTCTACGCCGAGATCCTCGGCTGGACCGACGCGGTGAACGACCCCGAAGAGGGAGCGCGGCTCGCCGTCGAGGAGTACGGCAAGGATCTCGACCTCAACCCCGAGAACTCGATCGCCGGCGCGGTGAAGCAGGCCGAGGAGCTCGTCGTCTCCGACGAGACCGCCGCGAACGGCCTGTTCACCATCTCCGAGACCCTGCAGGAGGAGACGCTCGCGAGCCTCGCAGGAGCGGGAATCGACGTGAGCGCCGACGACCTGTTCGACCTCAGCCTGCTTGCCGAGGTCTACGAGGAGCACCCCGAGCTCGTGAAGTACCTGAAGTAGCGCACCACACGTGAGGAACACACGAACGTGACGTACGAGCAAGTGGCCGGTGTCCAGGAGCAATCCCTGGGCACCGGCCTGCAGATCACCGGCCTGAACAAGGTGTTCACGATGGGGCGGCGCAACGTCGTCGCGCTCCAGGACGCGAACCTCCACACCGATCAGGGGAGCTTCCTCTCCCTGCTCGGCCCATCGGGCTGCGGCAAGTCGACGATCCTCAGGATCCTCGCGGGGCTCGAGGAGCCCTCCAGCGGAACGACCCGGGTCGACGGCAAGAACCCCAAGGAGTTGCGCGCCGCGAACGAGCTCGGCATCGCGTTCCAGGACTCCGCGCTCCTGCCGTGGCGGAGCGTGCTCGCGAACATCCGCCTGCCGTTCGAGGTCGCCGGCGTGCCGGTCGATCACGACTACGTGCGGGAGATGATCGACCTCGTGGGTCTCAGGGGATTCGAGAAGGCGAAGCCGGCGCAGCTCTCGGGTGGCATGCGTCAGCGAACGTCGATCGCCCGTTCCCTCATCCTCAAGCCCTCGGTCCTGCTGTTCGACGAGCCGTTCGGCGCGCTCGACGACATGACGCGCCAGAAGCTCAACCTCGAGCTGCTCCGCATCTGGACCGAGAAGCCCGCCACGACGCTGCTCGTCACGCACGGCATCTCAGAGGCGATCTTCCTCTCCGACCAGGTCGCGGTCATGAGTCCGCGGCCCGGCCGGGTGAAGGAGGTCATCGACATCGACCTGCCCCGCCCACGCACCCCCGAGATGCAGCGCACGCCCGAGTTCCACGCCTACGTCGACCACGCCTCCGACCTGCTCTTCGGGCAGGGCGGAGCGGCGGTCGACGAGCACTGAGGAGCCGCGGTGAAGACGTTCCGACTTCCCCCGTGGGCGACCGGCCTCATCGGCGGCACGGCCCTCATCGCGTTCTGGTGGGTCAGCGCCCTCACGGTGTTCTCGAACACCGGCGCGGGTGCGAACCGTGCGATTCCGACCCCACCCGAGGTCATCATCGGCTTCGCCGACAGCGGGTTCGAGTTCTACTGGCGCAATTTCTCGGTCACGCTCGTCGAGGCCGCCCAGGGGTACCTCTGGGGCAACGGCCTGGCACTCCTCCTCGCCGCGCTCGTCCTGATCGTGCCTCGACTCGAGGGCGCCGTGATGCAACTCGCCATCATCACGTATTGCGTGCCGATCGTCGCGATCGGACCGCTGGCACTCATCATCATCGGCGCCCCCTCGCCGGGTGAGCCCTCTGGCACGGCCGTCTTCCTCGCCGCCCTGAGCGTGTTCTTCACGACGGTGGTCGGGTCGCTGCTCGGGCTGAAGGCAGCCGACGCCGCGAGCCTCGACGTCGTCACCGTCTACGGCGGCACGCGACTCACGCAACTCGTGAAGGTCCGCATCATCGCGGCGCTCCCCCACATCCTGACCGCACTGCAGATCGCCGTGCCCGCCGCATTCCTCGGCGCCGTGCTCGGGGAGTTCCTCGGCAAGGTCGAGCTCGGCGTGGGTCCCGCGATGATCGCCGCCCAGCAGGGACTCGACGCTCCGCGAGTGTGGGGCATCGCGCTCGTCTGCGGCGCCGTGGCGCTGCTCGGCTTCGCGCTCGTGGGGCTGGTGGCCCGGGCGGTCGCCCCGTGGTCGCGCGGAAGGAGCAACTGACATGGCGGTCTCCACCACGACGCAGCCGAACGCCGCCGCCATCCTGCGCAAGGAGGTCCGCGCCGAGTCGATGCGGTCGGTGCTCCGCGCGCTCGGCACGAGTGTCGTCACCTTCCTCGTCACGATCGTGACGGTGCTCGTGCTGTGGGTCGGCGTGCTCTGGGCCCTCGACATCTCGCCGTACATCGCCAAGGGTCCGGCCGACGTCTGGAACTTCCTGTTCACCGTGCCGGATGCCACGGCGAACCGTGCCGAGGTCGGCGACAACCTCGCCGTCACGCTCGGCGACGCGCTCATCGGCTTCGCCGCGGGTCTCGCGGTGGCGCTTCTCGGCGCGATCGTCTTCCAGCTCTCGAAGGGCGTCGAGCACGCACTCATGCCCGTCGCGATGCTGCTGCGCTCGGTCCCGCTCATCGCGATGGCACCCGTCATCATCATGATCTTCGGACGCGACTATTGGACCGTCGCCGTGATGGGCGGCATCGTCGTGCTGTTCCCGGCGCTCGTCAGCATCGCCTTCGGCCTCAAGTCGGCCTCGCCGCAGATGAACGACGTCATCACGGTGTACGGCGGCACATCGGTGACGGCACTGCGCAAAGTCGCCCTTCCCTCGTCGCTGCCGTCGTTCTTCGCGGCGGTGCGCATCTCGGTACCCGGTGCGATCACGGGTGCCCTGCTCGCCGAGTGGCTGGCAACGGGCGAGGGCATCGGCGGATCGGTCGGTGGCTACATCACACAGGCCCAGTTCTCGGCCCTCTGGGCGTCGGTCGTCGTCGTCACCGCCGTGTCACTCGTGCTCTACAACGTCGTGCAGATCGTCGAGAACGTAGTGCTCACCCGCATGGGCATGCATCCCGACAAGCGCGTCTGACGCATGGCGACGACCGGGCGCGGGTCAGCCGACACGGATGCCGCTGCGCTGCGGCTCGGCGCGCACATCCGCCGGCTCCGCCGGAGCCGCGGCGACACGCTCGTGCAGCTCGCGGAGCTCACCGACCTCTCGCACCCGTTCCTCAGCCAGCTCGAACGAGGACTCGCACAACCCAGCCTCTCGTCACTGCGCCGCATCGCGGTGGCGCTCGGCACGAGCCCGATCGAGCTCGTCGCCGCAGCCGAGGACACGGCCGAAAGCGCCGCGGAACCGCCAGTGATCGAAGTGCGCCGGGCGGGCGACGCCGCGCCCGACGGGCCGGGATTCGCCGAGGGCACGGCACGGATGCTCGCGCACAGCGACCGACCGTTCCATCCCCTCGAGTACGAGGGACGCAACACTTCGCCGGGCGACTACTACGTGCACGCCGAAGACGAGTTCCTGTACGTCACCGCGGGCACCGTCATGGTCGACCTCGACGGTGAGACCGTTGTGCTCGGCACGGGCGACGCGGTCTACTACGCCGGCGGGGTGCGCCACCGGTGGTGGTCGGAGGCCGGCATCTTCCAGCTCATCGTGGTCAAGGAGCGGCCACGCGTCGTCGCGG
This sequence comes from Agromyces albus, assembly GCF_030815405.1. Lineage (NCBI taxonomy): Bacteria > Bacillati > Actinomycetota > Actinomycetes > Micrococcales > Microbacteriaceae > Agromyces > Agromyces albus. Next base: position 2,561,780 of record NZ_JAUSWX010000001.1, read on the forward strand.
TGCCACGAGCGGCGGCGGCGAAGCGCGGCACCTGACCGCCCGTTCCGGCGCAGGCCGCCGGGTCCCTCAGTGCCGCCCGGCGAGTTCGAGACTGGCACGCGCCGCGCTCGTGGCGATGACCCGCTCGTCGGCGAGGGTGAGCCCGCCGTCTTCGACGACCGTGCGGCCGCCCACGATGAGCCGGCTGAGCGGCGGCAGGGCCGCGAGGCCGAGAGCCGCGACGGGGTCGGCGATCCCGGCGTGCTCGACGCCGTCGATGCGCCACAGCGCGAGATCGGCGAGCTTGCCCGGCTCGATCGATCCGAGCTCCCGTTCCCGGCCGAGCACCCGGGCGCCGCCCATCGTCGCCATCCGGAGCGCCTGCCGCACGCCGAGCGAGTCGGCGCCCGTGCGCAGTCGGCCGAGCAACACGGCCTGCCGGATCTCCGTGCCGAGCTGGCCCGACTCATTCGAGGCCGCGCCGTCGACGCCGAGGCCGACCGGCACGCCTGCGCGCAGGAGATCGGCGACCGGGGCGATTCCCGCCGCGAGCCGGGCGTTCGACGACGGGCAATGCGCCACGCCCGTGCCCGTGCGGGCGAAGCGGTCGATCGCATCGTGGTCGAGGTGCACGCAGTGCGCCATCCACACGTCGTCGCCGAGCCAGCCGAGCCCCTCCAGGTAGCGCGTGGGCGTGGCGCCGAACCGCTCGAGGCAGAACGCCTCCTCCTCCACCGTCTCGGCGCCGTGCGTGTGCAGTCGCACACCGAGGTCGCGCGCGAGCAGCGCCGACTCGCGCAGCAGGTCGGCCGTCACCGAGAACGGCGAGCAGGGCGCGACCGCCACGCGCACCATCGAGTCGAAGGATGGGTCGTGATAGGTCTCGACGGCCGCCTGGCTCGCGGCGAGCGCGGCATCCGTCGTCTCGACCGCGAAGTCGGGCGGCAGCCCGCCCTGGCTCGCACCGAGATCCATCGAGCCGCGCGTCGCGTGCACTCGCACGCCGATGTTCGCCGCTGCCTCGACGATCGCGCCGACGAGGTCGCCCGAGCCGCGCGGGAAGACGTAGTGGTGGTCGCCGACCGTCGTGCAGCCCGACCGGGCGAGTACGGCGAGGGCGCCTGCCGCGCCGGCGCCGACGAGCCCTGCATCGATTCGCGACCACGACGGGTAGAGGGCGACGAGCCAGTCGAACAGGATCGAGTCCTGCGCGACGCCCCTCGTCAGCCACTGGTACAGGTGGTGATGGGTGTTCACGAGACCCGGGGTGAGCAGGTGCCCCCGGCCGTCGATCCGTACGTCGGCCTGCTCGAGCGCCTGCGCCGGCGCGGCGCCCTCCCCAACCGACGTGATGCGGCAGCCGTCGATGACGACATGACCGACGGGGTGTTCGGTGTCGCGCGCGTCGACCGTCGCGACGTACGCTCCCTCGATCACGGTGCGACCGGCTCCCCGGGTCATTCGTCGTCCGCTCGAACGTTCGTCACACGAGCCCGCTGTACTGGTGCCACGCGGGGCCGGCGTCGGGGGCGTCGTCGCGGATGACGCTCGCCTGGATGAGCCCGTAGGGGCGGTCGTCGGCGTGGAACACCTCGTTGTCGTTCTCGACGCCGAAGCGCGAGAGGTCGTAGAGGAAGTGATGCTTGTTCGGGGCCGACAGGCGCACCTCGGCGATGAAATCGTAGGCCTCGAGCACAGCCTTGCCCATCTCGAAGAGGGTCTGCTGCAGGGCGAGCGAGTGCACGATGGCGAATTGCTTCACGAGGATCGCCTTGACGCCTGCATAGACCTCGTTCCAGTCAGCCTCCGTCGTCGTGAACCGCCATTTGGCGACGAGGGACGTGGCCATGACGCGATCGGTCGTGGGCTGGAGCACGGTGTACTCGTCCTCGTAGAAGCCGTGGAACTCGGAGCCCGTGGACTTCAGGATCACGAGGTCCTTGAGTCCGCCGGTGATCCACGTGCGCTGCTCGTCGCCGGTGCCCTCGACCGTGACCGACGCCGTGCGCACCTCCTGCCCCTTCCGCACCCACGTGTGGTCGTGCTCGGCGCCGTCGACGAGTGCCCGCTCCCATGCGTACTCCTCGATCTCGATTCGCGCGGCCTCGACGGGCGGCACGTCGTCGACGAAGTGACGGGCGAGCTCGAGCCCGTACTCCTCGATCGAGATGAGTCCCTTCTCCTTCGCGAAGGAGTAGGCCGTCTGCTTCTGCGTGTCGGTCGGCAGCACGCTCGACTGGTCGCCGGTGAGGTGGGCCGCCGCGAAGTCGCCGCGCAGCGCGGTCGAGACGTTGACGTCGTGGATCTCGTGGCGAGGAGAGTCACGGTAGATCCGCACGACGCGGTTCTCCGCCTTGCCGTACTGGTGGTCTCCGAGAACGATGGCCATCTGCTGCTCCTAGTCGTTGGTCGTCGGGGTCGGGGGGCGTGCCGGGGCCGGGCTGCGCCCGCCGTTCAGGCGGTCGAGATCGAGGCGACGGATGCCTCGGCATCGCGAGCGAGCCGCCACACGCGGTCGCGCGAGAACGGAGTCTCGAACGGACGTGAGCCGATCGCACGGCGGATCGCGTTGCCGAGCGCGGCCGCGACGGGGTTGTACGGGCTCTCGCTCATGGACTTCGCGCCGAACGGCCCGAGGTCGTCGCTCGTCTCGGCGAAGAGCACCTCGGTGTCGGGGATGTCGGCCATCTGCGGCACCCGGTACATGCGGAACACCGGCGTCTGGATGCGGCCCTCCTCGACCATGACCTCTTCGTAGAGGGCACCGCCGATCGCCTGCGCGACACCGCCCTCCACTTGGCCGCGGCACTGCGCGGGGTTCATGACCGTGCCGGCATCCGCGCTCTGCACCGACTGCAGGACCCGCACGACCCCGGTGCGCACGTCGACCGCCACTCGGAAGGCCTGCACGTTGAACGCGAGCGAGCGGTGCTCGCCGTACTCCGCGGCGGAGGCGACGATGCCGTCGCCCGTGCGATGTTCGGCCGGGGCCGCGGCGATGAGCTCGGCGAAGCCGACGAGCCGCCCGCCCGCGGTGACGCCGTCGACACCGAGCGCGCACGCCGAGGCATCCGTGCCCGTGATGGTCGCCGCAGTGCCGACGAGGACGTGACGCAACGCGAGCGCCGCCGCGTGCAGTGCCTTGCCGGCGACCGTGGTGCCGGCCGAGGCGAATGCCCCGGTGTCGTAGTCGGCCGCATCGGTGTCGGAGTTGCGCAGCCGGATGCGGTCGATGGAGGTGCCGAGATCGGTCGCGACGATCTGCGCGTGCACGGTCGTGGTGCCGTTGCCGAACTCGCTCGTTCCGACGCCGAGCACGTAGCTTCCGTCGGGGCGCAGGGTCACCGTGGTCTTCGAGACGTGCCCGCCCGGCGCCATCGTGGCGATCATCGATGCCGCCATGCCCTCGCCGACGCGCCAGTGCTCGCCATCGGGCGCCTCGACGCCGTTGCCGCGCAGGAGGGCCTGCTCGGCGAGGTCGAGACACTGGTCGAGGCCGTAACTGCCCGGGACCATATCGTGCTCGGGTGCGCCGAAGAACCCGAGCGGCACGTCGCCCTCACGGATCGCGTTGATGCGCCGCAACTCGAACGGATCGATGCCGAGCTCGATCGCGAGCTCGTCCATCGCGGACTCGACCCCGAGGATGACCTGGCCGAGCCCGTAGCCGCGGAATGCGCCCGACGGGGTGTTGTTCGTGTAGACGGCCGCGGCGTCGATTCGCTTCACGGGGCTCGTGTAGAGGCTGCTTGATTCGGCGCATCCGTGGAACATCACGCCACGAGAGTGGTTGCCGTACGCACCGGTGTCGCTCAGCACGTCGACGCGCATCGCCGTGAGCCGGCCGTCGCGGGAGGCCCCGAGCGCGACGGCCACCCGCATCGGGTGTCGCACCGACGTGCGCACGAACTCGTCGGTGCGACTGAGCTCGTAGACGGCGGGCTTGCCGGTGCGCAGCACGGTGATCGCGACGAGGTCTTCGGTGAGGAGTTCCTGCTTGCCGCCGAAGCCACCGCCGACCCGTGCAGTGAACACGCGCACGCGATCCTGCGGCAGGTCGAGCAGCCGGCACAACTCGTCGCGCGTGAGGAAGGGCACTTGCGAGCTCGTGCGCACCACGAGCCGGCCGTCGTCGTCGAGCCACCCGACCGATCCGTGCGTCTCGAGCTGGGCATGGCTGAGCCGCTGCGTCTGCCAGGTGCCCGAGACCGTGACGTCGGATGCCGCGAGCGCCTCGTCGACGTCGCCGCCATAGCCGGCGTGGAGCGTCGCGACGACATTCCGGCCGGCGTCTTCGACGCGATCGGCCGGCGTGCGGTCGGGGTGGAGGAGGGGCGCGCCGGGAGTGCGAGCCTCTTCGGGGTCGAAGACCGCCGGCAGCACCTCGTAGTCGACGACGATGCGCCGGCACGCCGCTTCGGCGGCCGCGGCGCTGATCGCTGCGACCGCCGCCACACGCTGCCCGACGAAGCGCACGACGTCGTCGAGCACGCGGGTGTCGTCTGGATCGTCGGTGCGGTGCTCGTGGCGGCCCGTCGAGAAGCGCATCGCCGGCACGTCGTGGTGGGTCAGCACGAGCTCGACGCCGTCGACGGCGAGGGCCGCGCTCGTGTCGATCGAGCGGATGCGCGCGTGCGCATGCGGCGAACCGAGCACCCTGAGGTGCAAGGCACCCGGCGTCGCCGTGTCGAAGGTGAACGGCTCGGTGCCGGTGACGACCCGCCGTGCCGCGGGCGGTTCGACGGAGCGGCCGATGAGCGACGCCGGGCGATCGTCGGCGCCGGTCGAACCGAGGTTGCGCGCGCCGCGTGGGTGCGCGGCATCCGTCTCCGGGTGCTCGGTCGCCGGGGCGCTGCTCGCTTCGCTCGACGCTGCCTCGCCCGCTGCCGCGACGCCTGCCGTGATCGACTCGCGGATGCTGCGATACCCCGTGCAACGGCAGAGGTTGCCCTTCATGAGCCGTGGCAGGTCGCCGAGCTGCTCCTCGTCGAGGGTCGATGCCGTGACGATCATGCCGGCCGTGCAGAACCCGCACTGGAAGCCGAAGTGGTCGACGAACGCCGCTTGCATGGGGTGGAGCTCGTCGGGCGTGCCGAGGCCCGCGACCGTCGTGACGGAGTGCCCCTCGATGCGCTGCGCAGGGTAGATGCACGAGTGCACGGGCACACCGTCGACGAGCACCGAGCACGCCCCGCAATCGCCCGCGTCGCAGCCCTTCTTCACCTCGAGATGCTCGTGGTCGCGCAGGAAGGTGCGCAGGCACTGGCCGGCGCGCGGCTCGCTGTCGCGCGCGCTCCCGTTGACGGTGAACCTCATGCGGTGAGCTCCTGCCGGATCTCCTCGAGGAGCACGCAGCTCACCTCGCGCCGCCAGTCTTCGGTGCCGAGCGGGTCGGTGTAGTAGCCGTCGGCGGATGCCGCGTCGGAACGCAGCGTCGCGGCATCCGGCAGCTCGGGGTATCGCAGCACTGTGGGGCGCCACGTCGCCGCCGTGATGCCGAACACCGCGCGGCCGTCTTCGTCGACCCGGCCGGTGAGGACAGCGCCCGAACGGCCGAGCTCGGCGAGCGCGATCTTGCGGTATCCGGTGCGGGCGCGCAGCGCGTGGGCCGGGATGTCGACGGCGCGCAGCACCTCGCCGGGCGCGAGCGAGTTGGTGCCGTTGCCGGTCACGAGTCGCTCGACCGGCATCCGGTATTCGCCGCCGTCGGGCGTCCACACGAGAGCGGCACCGTCGAGTGCGACGGCGAGCGACACCATGGCCCCGGCGGCGAACGACCTGCAGACGTTGCCGCCCACGGTGGCGACGTTCCAGATCTTGAACGAGGCGAGGAGGGCGGTGGCGCACTGGAAGAACAGCGGATGCGCGGCCCAGCCCTCGTGCTCGGGCATCTCGGCGAGCTCGGCGACCGTGCACGTGGCGCCGATGCGGAGCCCGTCGTCGCTCACCTCGAGGGCCGGCCAGCCCATCGTCGAGAGGTCGACGAGTCCCGTGACCTCGAGTTGCGGCTCGGAGAACATCCAGGTGCCGCCGGCCACGAACCGTTCGGCGTCGCCGAGCAGGAGGTCGCTGCGCGAGCGCGCGTACCGATAGCCCGTGATCGTGTTGAGGTCCATGGCGATTCCCTTCGGCACCAGTGAATCGAAGTGACATGACGGGGATGTTTCCCAGATGAACATTTTCGACTCACGCGCGACACGTCGGTCGCCGGGCGGGCGACCTCGCTCAGCGGACTACGACACCCCGATCACCGCCTCACGATCGGCGGTGGCGTGGATCGGCCCGGTCGTCGCGCTGAGCGGTCGCGCGTCGCGACCGGATCGCACGGCGATCACCTCGGCGAGGATCGACACGGCCGTCTCCTCGGGCGTCGCCGCGCCGAGGTCGAGACCGATCGGGGATCTCAGACGCTCGAGCTCGCCCGCGGTCGCGCCCGCCTCGCGGAGCAGCTCGACTCGCTCCTCGTGCGTGCGCCGGGAGCCGAGGGCGCCGACGTAGGCGACCGGCAGCGAGAGCGCGAGACGAAGGAGCGGAACCTCCGTGCGTGCGTCGTGGCTCAGCACGCAGATGACCGTGCGCTCATCGACATCGAGGCGGGCGAGATAGCCGACCGGACGCTGCGCGACCACCTCGTGCGCGGCCGGGAATCGATCGGCCGTTGCGAACGTCGGGCGGTGGTCGCACACGCTCACCCGGTAGCCGAGGAGCGCCGCCGCTGAGGAGAGCGCCTCGGCGAAGGCGACGGCCCCGAAGATCACCAGGCGCGGCGGCGTGAGGCGGCTCTCGCAGAAGAACACGAGCTCGTCGCCGTCGCACTCGAAGTGCACGAGACCCGAACGGCCGGAGCGGACGCTTCGGTCGAGTTCGGCGACGATGCGCGCGGCGGAGATGCCGCGGACGCCCGCCGCGGCGAGCTCGACATCGTCGAGCTCGGGCGCGCTGTCGGAAGGGCCAGCGCCTCGGGCGCCGGGGCCGCTCCGGCCCGGGACCACGACGCGACCGAGCAGGGCGGCCGGGCCGGCCACGAGCGTCGCGATCCCGCTCGACTCCCCGTCGAGCACCCGGTCGAACGGAACGGGGTCGAGGAGGCCGGGGCCGGCGGACTGCACGAACACGTCGATCTCGCCGCCGCAACTGAGCCCCACTGCGAAGGCGCTCTCGTCGTCGATGCCGAATCGGCCGTGCTCGACACCTGAGCCGTGGAGCACGCGTTCGCAGAGCTCGTACACCGCTCCTTCGACGCAACCGCCCGACACGCTCCCAGTGACCCGGCCGTCGAGGTCGACGATCATCGACGCACCCGGATCGCGCGGCGCGGAGCCCGAGACGGCGGTCACCGTCGCGAGCGCGAACCGCTCGCCGCGCGCGAGTCGCGCGCTGATCTCCGCCGACAGCTCGAGCACGATGCCTCCCCGTTTTTCCGTCGATCCTACGTCCGCGGGCCCCGTGCGGGATGATGTGCGTGCAACGAGCTGGAAATGGGGCGCTGTTATGGTCCCTGCGGAGGAAACATGACGGCAATCGACGACCAGTACGACCTCGTCGTGCACGCCGAGTCGGCGTTCATCGACGGGGCGTTCCGCGCCGCGACGATCGCGGTCCGCGACGGCGTGATCGCCGCGATCGAGCCTCCTGGGCCGGCCGGGGTCGATGCAAGGTCGGAGGTGACCCTCGCCCCCGGTGAGCGGCTGATCCCGGGGGTCGTCGACACGCACGTGCACGTCAACGAGCCCGGACGCACCGAATGGGAGGGCTTCGCGAGCGCGACGCGTGCGGCCGCTGCGGGCGGCGTCACGACGATCGTCGACATGCCGCTCAACAGCATCCCGCCCACGATCGATCCCGCCGCCCTCGCGGTCAAGCGCGCCTCGGCCGCTCCGCAGGCCGTCGTCGACGTCGGCTTCTGGGGCGGCGCGGTGCCGGGCAACCTCGGCTCGCTGCGCGAGTTGCACGACGCCGGCGTGTTCGGCTTCAAGTGCTTCCTCGCTCCGTCGGGCGTCGACGAGTTCCCCCACCTCGATCACGCCGGACTGCTCGCGGCGCTCCGCGAGCTCGCCGAGTTCGACGGACTGCTCATCGTGCACGCTGAGGATCCGTCGGTGCTCACGGCGCACGAGAACGACGGCGGGCCGAGCTATCCGCGGTTCGTCGACTCGCGCCCGCCCGAGGCCGAGCTCGTCGCCATCCAGGGTGTCATCGACGGTATCCGCGAAACCGGCGGCCGAGCGCACATCCTGCACCTCTCCTCGGCGGCGGCGCTCCCGCTCATCGCCGAGGCGAAGGCGGAGGGCCTTCGGCTCACCGCCGAGACGTGCCCGCACTACCTCACGCTCGATGCCGAGCACATCCCCGACGGCGCCACCGAGTTCAAGTGCTGCCCGCCGATCCGCGACGAGGGCAACCGCGACCGGCTCTGGCAAGGCCTGCTCGACGGCGTGATCGACCTCATCGTCTCCGACCACTCCCCCGCGACGGCCGAGTTGAAGCTCGGGTTCGACGGCGACTTCGGCCGGGCCTGGGGCGGTATCGCCGGGCTGCAGCTCAGCCTCGCGAACGTATGGACCGAGGCGGCTCGCCGCGGCACCGGCCTCGAACGCGTGCTCGGCTGGATGTCGCAAGCGCCGGCAGAGTTCGCCGGGCTCGCGGGCAAGGGTCGCATCGCGGTCGGTGCCGACGCTGATCTCGTCGCTTTCGCGCCCGACACCGAGTTCACCGTCGTGCCCTCTGCGCTCGCCCACAAGAACCCGGTCTCCGCGTTCGCGGGCGCACGACTGCGAGGTGTCGTCTCGACCACGTGGCTCCGCGGCACCGCCACCACGGGTGAACCGCGCGGGCGGCTGCTCGCGCGGTGATCCGGCAGCGTCCCGATGGGTCGAGTAGCGCCGGGGTCAGCTGCCGCGATAGGTCGAGTAGGCGAACGGGCTGAGCAGCAACGGCACGTGGTAGTGCTCGGATGCCTCGGCGATCTCGAACACGATCGAAACCTCGGGGTAGAACGCCGGCTGGTCGCCGAAGTACGCGCCCGTGTCGAAGACGACGCGGTAGACGCCCTCGGGCAACTCCTCAGGGCCGAGGTCGGACACGCGACCGTCGGCGTCGGTGACGGCGGCGGCGATCGGCGCCCAGGCGGCACCGACATCGGTACGGGCTTCGAGCCGCACGTCGACGCCCTCGGCCGGCCGGCCCGTCACGGCGTCGAGCACGTGACTCGTGACGTGGCTGCGGCCGGTCATGCCGCCACCCCGATCGGCCACGCGGCATCCGCGTACATCCGTTCGAGGCGAAGCAGCGTGATCTCGCGCAGCTGCTCGCCGACGACGGCGAGCTCGGCGGCGTCGTCGTGCTGCAACCGCCTCGAGAGCTCGCCGAGGATCTCGGCCCGAGAGCGCCCCGCGGCGCGGATCAGGAAGACCCGGCCGAAGCGCTCCTCGTACGCGCGATTGCCGGCGGCGATCGCTGCGGCGAGCTCGGGATCCTCAGCGTCGGCCGACGATTGCTCGGAGCGGGAGAACCGCTCGGCCATGCCGGTGCCGGTGGGCTTCTCGCCGATGCGCGGGTGGCTCGCGAGGGCCTCGTCGATCTCTGCGGGCGAGAGCGGGGAGGCGGCGTCGGATGCCGCGGCGAGCAGCGAGTCGAGGGATTCGTACGGTGCGGCATCCGCCACCTCGTCGACCCAGCGGGCGACATGCAGGCACGCTCGCAGCTCGTCTCGGAACCGCTCTCGGGCATCGGTGGACACGTTCATCGTGACTCCTCCCCCGCCGCACGCGCGGCTCGGGTTAACTGTAGCCATGACCGCCTCGCTCCTCGGAGTGCTCCTCGCCGCGGGTGCCGGCACGCGAATGGGTCGCCCGAAGGCGCTCGTCCGCGACGGGTCGGACGTGCCGTGGGTCGTCGACGGATGCCGGATGCTTCGTGCGACCGGATGCGACCAGGTCGTCGTCGTGCTCGGCGCCGAGGCCGACGTCGCTCGCGCCCTCGTTCCAGCCGAGGCCGACGTCGTCGTCGCCGCGGACTGGGCGCTCGGACTCTCCGCGTCGCTCCGCGCCGGGCTCGAGTTCGCCGCGGGCACCGACGCCGACGCGGTGCTCGTGAGCCTCGTCGACCTCGCCGGGCTGCCCCCTGCAGTGGGCCGGCGGGTCGTCGACGCGGCGGGCTCCGGGCCAGCGCGCCACGCGGCGCTCGCCCGGGCCGTCTTCCACGGTCGTCCGGGGCATCCGGTGCTCATCGGCCGCGACCACTGGGCGGCGGTGGCGACCGAGGTCTCGGGCGACGCCGGGGCGGGCGGGTACCTCGCCCGGCACGATGCCGCTCGGGTCGAGTGCGGCGATCTCAGTGCTGGGCTCGACCGGGATCGTTGAGCGACCGCTCCGTCACACGCCCTCGATCTCCGCGAGGCCGCGGTAGGTGGCGTCGATGCCGGCGATGCGGGAACGACCGCGCCGGATGTCGGCGCCGAGCACGGCGCTCGCGACGAGGCTCACGAGGCTCATCGCGCTCGCGTAGCTGTCGAACGCCGCCGGACTCTCGAGCGGGCACTCGATGATGAGGTCGGCGCGCGCGGCGAGGGCCCGCCCGCTCGGATCGGTGATGAGGATGCATCGCGCCCCCGTCGCCACGACGGCGTCGAGGATCTCGGCGAACCGCGCCGGGCGACGCCGGAACCCGACGAGCACGACGACATCGCCCTCGCCGAGGTCGGCGAGGTCTTCACCGAGGGATTGCCCGGGTTGCGGGGCGATTCGCACGCGGCCGCGGCACTGCACGAGTTGTTCGCGCACGTGCAGGGCGACCGGGTAGCTGTTCCGGTAGCCGACGACGAGCACCTCGCGGGCCTCGACGAGCGCGCTGACGACGGCGTGCAGGGTTCCGCCGGCGAGCGCGTCGAGCAAGCGGGCGAGATTCTCCCGCTCCGATGCGAGCAGCGCGGCGACTCCCTCGGGCGAGGCGGCAGGCGCGCCCGCGGCCCCGAGCGGCGTGCCGGCGCTCCGCCGGGCCAGCACGTGCTCGCGCACCTCGTGCGAGCTCGCGAACCCGAGCCGCCGGTAGAGGCGGCTCACGGTCGCCTTCGAGACACCGCTCATGCCGGCGAGTTCGCTCGAGTTGTACACGGCGAGTTCGCTCACGTGATCGAGGATGAACTCGGCGACGCGCTGCTCCTGCGGAGTGAGCTGCGGCATCGCCGCCTCGATCCGGTGCTCGATGTCGCCGACCGCTCCCGACGCGGGAGCCGAGGCCGGGGCCGGTGCCGGAATCGGTGCCGGGGCCTGGGCGGTCGTCATCGCGCGCCGCCGAGTCGTTCGGGCTCGGCCCGCACGCGATCGGCGACCACGAGCACCGCGGCCTCGAACGCGTCGAGTGCGAGCGCGACATCCTGCAGCGTCACCGTCTCGTCGGGGTGGTGGCTGATGCCGCCGTTGCCGCAGCGCACGAAGAGCATCGCGATGTCGGTGACCGCGCTCACGGCCATGCCGTCGTGCCCGGCGCGACTCCAGATGGTCATTGGCTCCGCGTCGCCGGTGTGACGGATGCCGCTCGCCACGGCATCCCGCAGCCACCCCGCGCACGGCGTGGAGTCGGCGCGGTAGATCTCCCGCGACTCGAAGCGCAGCCCACGGCGCTCGGCGATCTCGCGGGCACGGCGGCGGATGTCGGCGAGCGTCCGGTCGCGATCCTCGTCGGACTCGGCGCGCAGGTCGAGGCTGAAGTCGACCCGGCCCGGAATCACGTTGACGCCGCCCGGGAAGGCCTGCAGGCGGCCCACGGTCGCGATCACCCCTGATCCGCGGCCGATCTCCTCGATGCCGACGACGAGTTCGCTCGCGCCGACGAGCGCGTCGCGGCGCCGGTTGTACGGCGTGCCGCCAGCGTGGCCGGCCACGCCCGTCATCGTGAACTCGAATCGGCGGGCGCCCGCGATCGAGGAGACCACGGCGAGCGCCCGGTCGGCGTCTTCAAGGTGGGGGCCCTGTTCGATGTGCACCTCGAGGTAGCCGACGAGCGACTCGGGGCGTCGTGCGGCGCTCGGGATGCGCGACGGGTCGAGGCCGAAGTCGATGAGCGCCTCGCGGAGGGTGAGGCCGTCGCGGTCGCGCGACTCCCACCACTCGGGATCGAACTCGCCCGCGAGCGCGCGGCTGCCGAGCAGGGCGTTGCCGAACCGGGTGCCCTCTTCGTCGGTGAAGCCCACGACCTCGAGCGCGAACGGCAGCCGCTCGCTGCGCCGGGCGAAGCGTGCAGCGACCTCGATGGCGAGGAGTACTCCGAGCATGCCGTCGTACCGGCCCGCGTCACGCACGGTGTCGAGGTGCGAGCCGAGGAGCAGTGCCGGCAGGCCGGGATCGGCGCCCTCGAGCCGAGCACACTGGTTGCCGCCGGCATCCTGCCACGCGGTGAGCCCGGCCTCCTCCATCCATCCGGCCGCGAGATCGTTCGCCTTGCGATGTTCTGGCGAGAGGTGCACGCGCTCGAGCAGTTCGGGGCTCGACGAGATCGCGGCGAGCTCGTCGCACCGGTCGAGCACCCGCTCCGCGATCGTGATCGAATCGGGTGCGGGCCGCGAGGTCATGCCGTCACTTCCGCGTAGACGTCGCGCGCCGCGCCGACGCCGGCGCCCGCGGTGAGTCGGTGCCCTTCGGCGCGGAGCACCTGCTCGAGCGCAGCGAGCGTCGTGAGCACCGCGTCTTTGCGGGCGTTGTAGCCCATGGTGCCGATGCGCCAGATCTTGCCGTGCAGCGGCCCGAACGAGGTGCCGATCTCGATCGCGAAGTCCTCGAGCAGCGCCGTACGCACCCGGTCGCCGTCGACGGCGTCGGGGATGAAGACGCCGACGACGTTGTTCATGCGATGCTCCCGGTCGCCGAAGATCCGAAGGCCGAGCGCCGCGACCCCCTGCGCCATCGCGGCACCGTGGAGCCGGTGACGTTCGATCGCGGCATCCATGCCCTCCTCGACGAGGAGGCGGGCGCACTCGCGCGCACCGTAGAGCATCGAGGTCGCCTCGGTGTGGTGGTTGAGCCGCTTCTCGCCCCAGTAGTCGAGGATCATCGCGAGGTCGAAGTAGTTCGAGCGGATGGGGTCGTCGCGCACAGCGTCGCCCTCGGCACGGATGCCGGCCTCGACGCTCTTGCGCGACTCGATACGCGCGACCGCCTTCGGGGAGAGGCTGATCGGCGAGCTTCCCGACGGGCCGCCGAGGCACTTCTGCAGGCCGGCCGTGGCGGCGTCGAGGCCCCAGGCGTCCATCTCGAAGGCGTTGCCGCCGAGCGAGGCGGTGACATCCGTGTAGAAGAGCACGCCGTGGCGTTCGCAGATCTCGCCGAGCTCGTCGAGCGGCTGCGCCACGGTGGTCGACGTGTCGCCGTGCACGACCGCGAGGAGCGCGGGCTTCACCTCGACGATCGCCTGCTCGATCGACGCCGACGTGAAGATGCCACCCCACTCGATCTCGCGCGTGTGCACCTCGGCGCCGGCGCGCCCGGCGATCTCGGCGAGGAGGTGGCCGAAGCGACCGAAGATCGGCACGAGCACCCGGTCGCCGGGGGCGACGAGGGAGACGATCGCGGCTTCGATGCCCGCTCGCGAGGTGCCGTCGACGAGGAGCGTCGCCGCATTGCCCGTGCGGAACACCCCGCGATAGAGCTCCATCGTCTCGTTCATGTACGCCGTCATCGCGGGATCGTACTGGCCGATCAGCTGGGCCGACATCGCGCGCAGCACACGCGGGTCGGCATTCACCGGGCCGGGGCCCATGAGCAGGCGGGCGGGCGGGTTGATCGGTGCGACGGCGATGATGACTCCCTGAATCTCGTGTTTCAGGACACCAGTCTACGCAACGCCGGTTTCAGGCGTGTTTCAGCTGCTCCGACCAGCCGATCGCCGCGTCGACGAGTGCGACATCGCTGGCGCGGGGCCCCACGAAGCAGACGCCGATCGGCGCGCCGTCGGCCGTGAGCCCCGGCACCGACACGGCCGGCCGCCCGGTGGCACCGGCGACGGCGGTCATCCTGAGGGTCGCCGCACGGATCGCCTCGATCTCGGCGCCATCGGCGTCGACGGCGGGAGCGACGGATGCCGCCGACGGCAGCACGAGCACGGCGTCGCCCAGCGCGGCATCAAGTGCCCGTCGCGCTGCCTCGAGCCGGACGCGGGCATCGGACGCCGCTTCGGGCGTGATCGCCGCGGCCCATTCGAAGCGAGCCGCGACATCCGCCCCCAGGGCCCCCGGATGCGCCTGGATCCACGCACCGTGCGCCGCCCAGGCCTCCGACGCCTGCACCGTGCGGAACGCGGCGTACAGCGCATCGAGGGCTTCGCCGCCGAACGCCGGGTCGTCGAGCTCCGAGATATCGGAGCCGCTCGCCGCGAGCGCGTCGACGGCCCTCGCGAAGGAGCGCGCGACCTCGGGCGTCGCCGACTCGGCGAGCGCCGCCGCCGTCACGAGCCGGGCGCCGACCCGGAGCTGCGACGCTGGATCGAGGCTCGCCCGCGCCGCCGCCGCGAGGGTCTCCCCGTCGCGCGTGAGCCAGCCGACCGTGTCGAAGCTCGGCGCGAGGGGCAGCACGCCCTCGGTGCTCACCGCCCCATGCGTCGTGCGCAGTCCCCACAGCCCCTGGTACGACGCCGGGATGCGGATCGACCCCGCCGTGTCGGTCGCGAGCCCGATCGTCGCGTGCCCCATCGCGACCGCCGCAGCCGGGCCACTCGACGAGCCGCCCGAGATCGCACCGGGCACGGCGGGATTCGGCGGGGTGCCGTAGGCCGCGTTGCGTCCAGCGATGCTGTAGGCGAACTGGTCGGTCTGTGCGATGCCGCGAACGGATGCCCCTTCCGCCAGCAGCGCCCGCAGGCTCGCCGCCGAGCGCGGCTCGGGCCGTGCGCCCTCGAGGTACGCGGGCACTCCCGCCCCGATCGGGAACCCCTCGACCGCGAACACGTCCTTCACGGCGAAGGTCAAGCCGTCGAGCGGGCCCGACGCCGACGCACGGAGGAGCGGCTCGCCGACCACGCGCCACACGCGCGGGTCGAGTGCCCGCGGCGGGGCCGACACGTGCGCGGCCGTGATGCGCCACGCGCCCTCCTGGCGCTCCCAGAGCTGGGTGACGAGCCCTCGACCGCCCGCGAGCGGGGCGGTCACCGCGGCGACCCACGCGTGGTGGTCGCCGATGGGCCGCACGTGCAGCGCTTCGATCACGCGCTTCGGCGCGCCACCGCGGCGGCCGCGGAACCGGGTGATCGTGTCACGTCCGACGAGGAGCCCGCCCTCGTCGCCGCGAAGCGTCGCGTCGCCGGGCGCGAAGTACCCCTCGAGCGTCGTGAGGTCGTCGGACATGAGTGCAGCCTCGTATCCGAGTGCCGCCTCGACGAGACCGTCGGGCGCCCGGGCGCCCTCGGGGAGGTGCACGGGCACGCCGTAATGCACGCGCACACCATCGGCGCTCGGCTGCGGCATCCGCTCAGCCACGCTTCACCGCGCGGAAGTCGGAGGTGCGGATACGAGCGTGCACGCCCTTCACGAGATCGACGACCTGCGAGATGTCGAAGTCGGTCGCCGCGCTGAGGTACGCGTAGGCGAGGTGCGGCGCCATGCCGTAGCGCGCGCCGAGGAGGCCGATCGCCTGGCGCACGCAATTCTGCATGGCGAGGTCGAGATCGGCGTCGAGACCCGTGGGCACGAGGTACTCGCTCGTCTCGGCGAGCGGCCCGGCGATCTCGCCGAAGTCGCGCAGCGCCGTCTCGGCGGGCACGACCTCGAAGCGGATCGTGGCGCGCAGCGACGCCTCGAGCGCGGTGAGGGCGACCTCGCCGCCGCCTTGCGCGAAGTGCGGGTCGCCGACGTACGCGAGGGCCCCGTCGACCTGCACCGGCAGGTAGAGCGAAGCGCCCTCGGTGAGGAGGTTGATGTCGATGTTGCCGCCGTGCGCGCCGGGCGGCACGGAGTGCGGCCGCACGTCGTCGTCGACCGCGACGCCCATGATGCCGAGGAACGGCGCGAGCGGGAACCGGATGCCCCGCTCTCCGCCCTCGACGAGCGGCAGCGCGCCGAACCAGGCGCCGTGCTCGTCGCGCTCGATCGGGGTGAAGACGCTGACGTTGGCCTCCCCCTGCGGGTACTCCCCCGGCAGCGCGCCGCGACCGTGGCGATTCGAGATGACGCCGTAGGGCACGCGCGGGGTCGTGTCGACGACCGTGAGCTTCAGCAGGTCGCCGGGCCGGGCGCCGCGCACCCCGATCGGGCCGGGTGACGACGTGCGGGCCGTCCTTGGCCGGGTCGCGCGGATGATCGGATGCCGCGAGCGCCACGGCCTCGTCGAGCACGTGCTCGCGCTCGACGCCGTGCGACCGGAAGAACGCCGCAGGATCGCGGCCCTGGTCTTCGAGGATGCCCTCATGGCTCACCGTGTCGATGATGACCTCTGCGCCGTCGTCGACGGTGAGCACGGGCGAGTCCCCGCGCGCCGGCAGGCGGCCCCAACCGAGTGCGTCCGGCTCGGCCGGGAGGTACGTTCCGCCTCCGACGCCGGATCCGGCCTGCAGCACTCCCTGAAACTTGCCCATTCAGCGCCCCATCCGTGTGTCGCCACGACTGTCGTGTGTCATTCTTGGTCGAGAGTACCGTCCCGCCCGCCCGGTGCTCGCCGACGGCGTCGACACGGGGCCGACCTGCAAGGAGACCCCGTGATCTCGACCATGCGACGCCACCCCGCCGGCACACACCTCGGCCTGATGCTCGCCCTCACCTTCTCGACGGGCGTCATCGACGCGGTCGGCTTCCTCGGCCTCGACCGCGTGTTCACGGGCAACATGACGGGCAACATCGTCATCCTGGGCATGGCCCTCACCGGCGCCGACGACCTGCCGATCCTCGGCCCGGTGCTCGCCCTCGCGGGCTTCATGGTCGGTGCCGCGGTCGCCGGCCGCCTGCTGCGCGACCTCGTCGCCGGCTGGAGCACGAAGACGACCGTGGTGTTCTCGCTCGTCGCGCTCGTGCTCGTCGCGGCGGGCGTCACGATGATCGTGCTCGCCGATCCCGCCGAGCCGGTGCTGCTCGGCGTCACGACGGCGCTCGGCCTCGCCATGGGCGCCCAGGCCGGCGCAGCACGTCACATCGCGGTGAAGGATGTCACGACCGTCGTCGTCACCTCGACGATCACGGGCCTCGCCGCCGACTCGGTGTTCGGCTCCCGGGTCGACAAGCACCCGTGGCGCCGCCGCGCCGGCGCGATCGCGCTCATCGGCGCCGGAGCCGCTGTCGGCGCCCTCGCGCTCAACGTGCACATCGCCTTCGGTATCGCCCTCTCGGCGGCCATCACGATCCTCGTGGCCCTGCTCGGCCACCTCGGCCGCCCGCGCGAGGAGTGAACTCCTCGCACGAGGTCGCCGTGACGTTGAGCGGACGAGTCGCGGCAGGGGCCGGCGTCGGTTCGGCCGGCTCGGAAGCCGTCGCCGTCTCGGAGGGAACCGGAGCGGCGGCAGGCGCACTCCCGGCGAGCAGTAGCACTGCGATTGCGGAGGAGGCGAGCAGGGCGGCGAATCCGTGCCGCGGCGACGTGGTCATGGCGCCAGCGTAGGGTTTCGCGACAGCGGCATCCGGTCGCCGCGACGTCGTCACGATTCCATCACGCCTCGGGGTACGCCGAAGGGCGCCTCCCTGAGGAGACGCCCTTCGCGTTGTGACCTCGGCCCGGGGGCCGGAGATCGGTTCGGACTAGAAGTCCATGCCACCCGTGGGGTCGCCGGCCGGAACCGGGTTCCGCTCGGGCTTCTCGGCGACGACGGCCTCGGTCGTGAGGAAGAGGCCGGCGATCGACGCGGCGTTCTGCAGCGCCGAGCGCGTCACCTTGGCGGGGTCGATGATGCCCTGCGCGATGAGGTCGCCGTACTCGCCGGTCGCGGCGTTGAGGCCGTGACCCGCGGGCAGGCCCGCGACGCGGTTCGCGACGACGCCCGGCTCGAGGCCGGCGTTCAAGGCGATCTGCTTGAGCGGAGCCTCGATCGCGACACGCACGATGTTCGCACCGGTCGCCTCGTCGCCCGTGAGCTCGAGGGTCGCGAACGCACGCGCACCGGCCTGGATCAGGGCCACGCCACCACCGGCGACGATACCCTCTTCGACGGCGGCCTTCGCGTTGCGCACGGCGTCTTCGATGCGGTGCTTGCGCTCCTTGAGCTCGACCTCGGTCGCAGCGCCCGCCTTGATGACGGCGACGCCGCCGGCGAGCTTCGCGAGGCGCTCCTGGAGCTTTTCGCGGTCGTAGTCCGAGTCGGTGTTCTCGATCTCGGCACGGATCTGCGCCACGCGGCCGGCGATGGCCTCGGGGTCGCCAGCGCCCTCGACGATCGTGGTCTCGTCCTTGGTGATGACGACCTTGCGAGCCTGGCCGAGCAGGTCGAGGGTGACGTTCTCGAGCTTGAGGCCGACCTCCTCGGAGATGACCTGGCCGCCGGTGAGGATCGCGATGTCCTGGAGCTGCGCCTTGCGACGGTCGCCGAAGCCGGGAGCCTTGACGGCGACCGACTTGAAGATGCCTCGGATCTTGTTCACGACGAGGGTCGCGAGTGCTTCGCCGTCGACGTCCTCGGCGATGATGAGGAGCTGCTTGCCGGTCTGGATGACCTTGTCGACGATCGGCAGCAGGTCCTTGATGTTCGAGACCTTGCTGTTGACGATCAGGATGTACGGGTCTTCGAAGACCGCTTCCTGGCGCTCGGGGTCGGTGACGAAGTACGCCGAGAGGTAGCCCTTGTCGAAGCGCATGCCCTCGGTGAGCTCGAGCTCGGTGCCGAAGGTGTTCGACTCCTCGACGGTGACGACTCCCTCCTTGCCGACCTTGTCGATCGCCTCGGCGATGATCGCGCCGATCTCGGGGTCGGCGGCGGAGATCGATGCGGTGGCCGCGATCTCTTCCTTGGTCTCGATCTCCTTGGCCGCCGAGAGCAGCTCAGCGGTGACGGCTGCGACGGCCTTCTCGATGCCGCGCTTCAGCGAGATCGGGTCGGCGCCTGCGGCGACGTTGCGAAGGCCCTCGCGCACGAGCGCCTGGGCGAGCACGACCGAGGTGGTGGTGCCGTCGCCGGCGACGTCGTCGGTCTTCTTCGCGACCTCCTTGACGAGCTCGGCGCCGATCTTCTCGTACGGGTCGTCGAGCTCGATCTCCTTGGCGATCGACACGCCGTCGTTCGTGATGGTGGGCGCGCCCCACTTCTTCTCGAGCACGACGTTGCGGCCACGCGGGCCGAGGGTCACCTTCACCGCGTCGGCGAGCTGGTTGAGGCCACGCTCGAGGCCGCGGCGGGCCTCCTCGTTGAAAGCAATGATCTTTGCCATGTGTGTTTCTCGTCCTTTCCCGGACGTCTTCAAAGATTCGTTGGTTTAGCACTCAAAACGAGTGAGTGCTAAGACGATTCTGGCACTCGACCGCCGCGAGTGCAAGCGAGCGCGAGCCGCCTCGGCAGCGCCCGTCCCCATGCCGGTCGCGCCGTCGAGGCCGAGTCTGATGGGCGGCCTACGGCTGGAACGTCACCGATCCCTCGTTCGGAACGAGCTCGACCCACGTGTTCCCGGGCGCGAGTCGCAATCGGCTGCCGTCGGCGGCGGTGAGCACGATCGGCGAGCCTGCGGCATCCTTCGACCAGGTGCCGTGCGCCGTGCGGCCGCCGGCCGAGACCCACGCCTCGCCCGAGCCGACCATGATCGTGCGCGGTACCTCGCCGAAGCTCCAATCGATTCCGACTCGCAGGGTCACCACGTTGGTCGCCCGCACACGCTCACCCGAGGACTCGACGTCGGGCTCGCCCTCCTGCCAGCGCAGCCAGACGGATGCCGCGGCATCCCACTCCCACACCGGGAACCGCGCGTCCGAGAACACGAGGTCGATGCTCGAGGTGGGGGTCGCCGCGAGAGCCGGCGCGGCGAGCGGGTCGGCCGAACCGTACGCGAACTGCACGGGCGGCGGTGCGAGCTCCGAGTTGCGCGCCACGGCCTCTTGGGCGGCGAGGATCACGTCGTGCGGCCCCGGGCGGTCATCGGCGCGGTGGAACAGGCCGGTGTCGTCGAAGTCGAACACGATGTTGACGAGCCCCGTCGACCTCATCATGTCGACGAAGTGCTCCTGGCCTCCGGAGTAGGCGATGATGCCGCCGAACGGGGTGGCGATGTCGGGGTCCATCGGGCGGATGGAGCGCACCGGCCCGACCTCCTCGGGCACGTCCGAGTGCCACACGGCGAGATATCGCGTGATTCCGCCCTCGACGAGCTCTTCGAAGACGATGTCGCTGCGATTCAGGGCGATCTGCGGCCGGGCCGCCTCATGATTGTCGATCTTCACGCCGAGGGCGGGATGGCCGAGCGGCGCTTCGATCATCATGCCTCGCAACGGCGCGAACGACACCGAGATGGGCGGAGTGGTGGTGACGGGGCGACCGGGCTCGCTCGGCGCCGAATCAAGCTCGAGTGGGCTGCCTTGGCATCCCGAGAGCAGCAAGACAGATGCCGCGAACGCACCGAGCGTGGCCAGTCGTCGTCGCGATGGCTCCCCGGCCGGCCCGCTCATGGCGTCAGCGTAGTCGTGAAGCGCGACGGAAGCGGGCGCCGCCGCGGCGCGCCCTTCCCGAGGTGCCGGCGAAGCGCGAACGCGCCGCCGGACTGCCGGCAGCGCGTTCATCAGCGCGACTCAGGCGGGGCGAACCGCCTCGGCCTGCGGACCCTTGGAACCCGTGCCGACCTCGAAGACGACCTGCTGGCCTTCCTCGAGCACCTTGTATCCGGACATATCGATCGCAGAGTAGTGGACGAAGACGTCTGAGCCGTCACCGTCGACGGTGATGAACCCGTACCCCTTCTCAGCGTTGAACCACTTGACGGTTCCGTTCGCCATGCGTTGCTCCCATGTTGCCGTGTTGGATCAGCACGTGCCTCTCGCCTGTACCGGGTCTCAGAATCGCGCTGGCGGGCACCGCGAGCGGCACCGGGCGTTCACACGGGATTGAGCGACCAATTCCAGATAGTAACGACGTGACGCGCGGGCACAAGAGGCTGGGCGCAAGGAATGGTCGCAGATTGGCAACGATTCGCGCGAGATCAGCCTGCAGTGGCGTCTGCGTAGTCGGATCCGAGCACGACGACGAGTGGCGTCTCCGTTCCCGCGAACTGGTCGGAGAGGCGCACGTCGGCTTCGGGCAGGAGCTGGGCCACGCCTCGAGCTGCGCCCTCGAGCTCGGCAGCGGTGTAGTAGACGATCGTCTCGGTGAGGTCGTTCGCGCTCGCGTTCGCCGTCGTGCCCACCGGCACGCCGCCTGCCGTGAGGGTCTCTGCGGCTCGCGCCGCGAGCCCCGAGGTCGACGTTCCGTTCAGCACGAGCACCGCGATGTCGGGGGCGATCGTCGGCTCGGCGGTGGCGACCGGCTCGGTGGTCGGGGTGGCGACGGGCGGCGCGAGGAAGTTCAGCCGATCGTTCGAGACCACGACTGCGCCGATGCCCACGGCCGCGAGCACGATCGTCGCCAGCGCGGCCCAGCCGAACGCCACCCACCTGGCGCCGCGACGCGCCGGCGCGCGATGCGCCCCCACCCGCTCCATCCCGTGCGGGATGGAGTCGAATCGATCGCGGGGGAACTTCTGCGCCATGGGTCCAGTCGTCGGTTCGGGGCCGGCTCAATCGAGCGGTCGGCCGATCGAGAGCGAACGCCGGGAGCGCGCCGCCACGCGCGCCTCACGCATCCGCTGGAGTCGTTTGATGAGCATCGGGTCGTGCCGGAGAGCTGCCGGCGAGTCGATGAGCTCGCCGAGAATCCGATAGTAGCGGGCGGCCGAGAGTCCGAACTCCTGCCGGATCGCGTCCGCCTTCGCGCCGGGATGCTGCCATGCTCTCGCCTCGAATGCGAGGATCTGCAGCTCTCGCTCGTCGAGCACCGCATCGTCGCGGTGGGAGGGCACGCGCTCGGCGCTCATCCGTTCCTCCCGTCGCAGCGGATGGTCCGCCTGCAGCACATCCTAGGCACCCCGGGCATGGAGTGCGCCGAGCGCCGACGGCGTGTGAGTGCGGAACAGTGGGCCGCCGGTCGACGTTGCAGTTCCTTGCAGCAAGACCTGCGAGCATGGTGGGGCCACCGTGGCCGACGCCGAGAGGAGTGCTCATGGAATACCGCGTGAACAAGAGCGACGAGGAATGGCGCGCCGAGCTCGACGCCGACCGGTTCGCCGTGCTCCGCGAAGCGGCCACCGAACGGCCGTGGACCGGTGAGCTCCTCGACGAGGAGCGCGCCGGCGTCTACTCGTGCGCGGCGTGCGGCGCCGAGCTGTTCAAGAGCGGCACGAAGTTCGACTCCGGATGCGGATGGCCGAGCTTCTACGAGTCGGTGAGGCCCGAGGCGGTCGAACTCCTCGAAGACACCTCCCTCGGCACGGTGCGCACCGAGGTGCGCTGTGCGGCCTGCGGTTCCCACCTCGGCCACGTGTTCCCCGACGGCTTCGGCACGCCCACCGGAGACCGCTACTGCATGAACTCGATCGCTCTCGATTTCACCGCCGAGTCCTGAGCGTGGCTTCCGCGCGCGAGGCTGCGCTCACGAGACGGTCGTCGTCGAAGGTGACGGATGCCGCTCCCGACGATGACGCGATCGTGTCGCTGCTCGACGCCGCGGCACGGGTCGCCGACCATGCGTCGCTTCGCCCCTGGCGGGTGATCGCGCTCCGCGGAGCGGCGCGCGCCAGACTCGGCGAGGCGCTCGTTGCCGCGGCCGGCCTCGAGGGCGAGCACGCGTCACGCCTGGCGGCGAAGCCGCTTCGGGCGCCGCTGCTCCTCGCGATCGTCGCCGTCACCACGACGCACCCGAAGGTTCCCGAGTGGGAGCAGGAGGCGTCGGCAGCGGGCGTCGGGCACGTGCTGAGCCTGCTACTCGACGAAGCCGGATGGGGCGTGATGTGGCGCACCGGGCCGTACACGCGGCATCCGGTCGTCGCTCGCATGCACGGGCTCGGCGAACATGAGCGGTTGCTCGGCTGGCTCTACGTCGGCGGACGCATCTCCCGCCCGCGTGGCGAACGCGACGGCTCGATCGCGGCCGGCCGGTTCAGCTCCCTCGACTGACTCCTGCTTCGGCCTCGCCGGCCTGCACCGCCACGGCGTGCTTGCGCCGCGACCACCTGATGCTCGCCACGACCACCGCGACGAGGGCGAGCGCCGTGCCGCCGACGGTCGCGACATCGACGGGACGCCCGCCAGTGGGCAGCACGAGGTCGAGCGTGAGCGCCGCGGCGAGCTGGCCCGCGACTCCGCAGAGCGCGAGCAGCAGCACGCCCACCATGCGTACGAGCGTGGCCTGGCCGGCGATGAAGATGCACCCGATGGCGCCGCCTGCGTAAAGCCACGGTTCGTCGGGCAGCGACTCGGGCCAGCCGACGATCGCCGCGCGCACGAGCACGACGACGACGAGCGCGGCGGTGCCGACCGCGAAGTTGAACACGGTCGCCGTGAGGGCGCTGCCGGCCTCGATCTTGACGCGGCCGTTCACCGCCTGCTGCCAGCCCACGGCGATGCCCGCGAGGAACGGGAACAGCATGAGCCAGAGCGGCACCTCGTGCGCGAGTTGCGCCGAAACCGCCCAGCCGATCGCGGCGAGTGCGAGCACGGCGCCGATGACGCGGGTGACGGTGAGCGGCCTGCGACCGCCCGGCCCGAGCCCGACGAGGTCGAAGACGATGCCGCCGATGGTCTGGCCGGCGACGATCGCGACCGTGAAGAGCGCGACCCCGATCACCCCGGCCGAGAGGCCCTGCGTCGTGACGAACCACGCCCCGGAGAGGCCGCCGAGCACCATCCACCAGGCGAGGCGGCGCTCGCGGAGCGCTGCGCGGACGCGCGGGAATCCGGCACGTCCGGGTCGCCAGAGGGCGAGGCTCACGAGGAGGATCACGAGCCCGCTGCCGAACGAGATGGCGGCTGCGGTGAACGCGTCGTCGATCGCTCCCGCGAGTTGGCCGTTGATGCGGGACTGCACCGCGGTGAGCGCCCCGCACGCGAGGGCGAACACGACCGCAAGCCAGAGCGGCAGTCGTGCGCGCTCGGCGTGGTGGTGTGTGCTCATCTGGAGCCGCCTGCGGGACTCGAACCCGCAACCACCGCTTTACAAGAGCGGTGCGCTACCAATTGCGCCAAGGCGGCGAGGGCGTTGCCTCCCCGACATCCTATCGACAGCACGAAGACCCGGCACGATGCCGGGACTTCGTGGTGGTCGAGTGGTCGCCGCTGCGACTGCTAGGAAGCAGGCGTCGGGGTCGGGGTCGGCGTCGGGTTCGACTCGAAGCTCTGGCCGGCCGCCTGGAGCACGAACAACTGGAACTCGGCAGGGTCTTCCAGCGAGCCCTTGTACTGGTTGCCGTTCACGAGCACCGTCGGAGTGCCCGTGATCGACTCGAGGTCGGAGTTCGGCACCTTCGAGGTGAGTGCGCGGTTCGTGGCATCCCCCACCCAGGCCTTGAACTGCTCGTCGTCGATGCACTTGTCGATCGTCGAGCGCGAGCTCACGCCCGCCTCTTGCGCGAGGGCCTTGATCTCGTCGTTCGTGAACCCCGTGGAGCCCTCGTCGGGCTGGTTCTCGAAGAGCAGTGCGTTGAAGTCGAAGAACGACTCGGGGGACGAGTTCGCGACGCACGCCGACGCATTCGCTGCTCGCGCCGAGTATCGCGTGCCCGCCGACTTGTTGGTGAGGATGGCGATGGGGTGCACCTCGAGGGTCGCGGCGCCCGACTCGATCATGGTGCGGATCGATTCGGAGTTCGTCTTCTCGAACTGCCCGCAGAACGGGCAGAGGTAGTCGATGTACATGACGATGTTCGCGACCGTGCCGCTGTCGTCGGGGACCGTGGGCGTGGGCGTGGCCTTGGGCTCCAGTGCCGGCGTCTCGACGGCCGCGATGCCGGACTCCCCGCCGACGAGCACGATGCCGTCGCTCGCCATGTTCCGCGGGCCGGGGCCGGCGGGCCGCTGACCATCGATGATCAAGCCGAAGATCAGCGCACCGATCGCGATGACCGCCAGGATGACGCCGCCCTGGATGAGCGCCTTGTTGCGGCGTTCCCGCTTCTTCTGTCCTTCGCGGAGGACCTTGGCCTTCTCCCGAGCCGCTTCCCTGCGGTCGTTACGGGTGGGGCGTGGCTGCATTCCGCCGCTGGTCATCGATGGTCACTCCGGTCGCTGTGTGGCGCGCTCCTGTGCGAGCGAACGCACCCACGATAGTAGGTCCGGTGTCTGGGAATCCCCCAAACGGATGCCGCACGCGAGCCGTGTCCCCGCTGCATCCCGTCACCGCGTCCCGCACGACGGTTCCCCACACCCCGTACGACGACGCCGCGTTCGCGTGCGATACTGAGTGGGCGTCGACGTCGACGCAGTCCATCACTACGGATCGTCCGGCACGTACCTGCCGGTGAAGGAGAACAGAACCATGGCGTCAGTCACGTTCGACAAGGCCACCCGCCTGTACCCCGGCGGGAATCGCCCGGCCGTCGACAAGCTCGACCTCGAGGTCGCAGACGGCGAGTTCCTCGTGCTCGTCGGCCCTTCCGGCTGCGGCAAGTCGACCTCGCTCCGCATGCTCGCGGGCCTCGAAGAGGTCAACGAAGGCAACATCCTCATCGGCGACCGCAACGTCACCGACGTGCCCCCGAAGGATCGCGACATCGCGATGGTCTTCCAGAACTACGCGCTCTACCCCCACATGACCGTCGCCGAGAACATGGGCTTCGCGCTCAAGATCGCGGGCGTCGGCAAGGAGGAGCGCGCAGCTCGCGTGCTCGAGGCGGCGAAGCTCCTCGACCTCGAGCCCTACCTCGCTCGCAAGCCGAAGGCACTCTCGGGCGGTCAGCGTCAGCGCGTCGCCATGGGCCGCGCGATCGTTCGCCAGCCGCAGGTGTTCCTCATGGACGAGCCGCTGTCGAACCTCGACGCGAAGCTCCGTGTCCAGACCCGTACGCAGATCGCCTCGCTCCAGCGTCGTCTCGGCGTCACGACCGTCTACGTCACGCACGACCAGACCGAGGCCCTCACCATGGGTGACCGCATCGCCGTGCTGAAAGACGGCCTGCTCCAGCAGGTCGGCACGCCCCGCGATCTCTACGAGCAGCCGAAGAACGTGTTCGTCGCCGGCTTCATCGGCTCGCCCGCGATGAACCTGTTCCACGCCGACCTCGTCGAGGGTGGAATCATGTTCGGCACCGCCAACGTGCCGGTCGAGCGTGACGCGCTCGCCGACACGAGCAGCAAGGTCGCCACGATCGGCGTTCGTCCCGAAGACATCGTCGTGTCGCCGCACGAGGGCGAGGGCCTCGCGGTCGACGTCGACCTCGTCGAGGAGCTCGGCGCCGACGGCTACCTCTACGGCCACTCGACGGTCGAAGGCAAGCGCACCGACATCGTCGCGCGCGTCGACGGCCGTGTGCACCCGAACGCCGGCGAGCGCGTGTACCTCACGGCCACGCCGGGCCACGTGCACATCTTCGACGCCGAGACGGGCCTCCGCCTCAGCAAGAAGCCGGTCGTCGCCTGACTCCCAGCTGCAGCGAAGTGATGCCGGTCGGGCCCTCGGGCCCGGCCGGCATCGCCGTTTGCGCGGGTGATCGTTCAGCGCCCATGTGCAACCGCGACTACGCTGAACCACGATGAGCGGCTCACTTTCGATCACCTCGGCCATGGCCGACCCTGCACTCCTCGACCTGCCGTGGGATCTCCCCCTCGAGGCGTGGCCCAACGAGAACATCGCGGCGCTGCCGAAGGGCATCTCGCGACACCTCGTCCGCTTCGCCCACTTGAGCGGCCACATCGTGGCCATCAAGGAGACCACCGACGACATGGCCAAGGGCGAGTACGAGATGCTGCGCACCTTGCAGCGCCTCGAGATCCCGTGCGTCGAACCGGCCGCGGTCATCACCAATCGCACCGATTCCGAAGGCGATGCGCTGAAGCCGGTGCTCGTCACCCGGCATCTCCGATTCTCGCTCCCCTATCGAGCCCTCTTCTCGCAGACGCTCCGCCCCGACACCGCCACCCGGCTCGTCGACGCGCTCGCGGTGCTGCTCGTGCGGCTGCACATCGTCGGGTTCTTCTGGGGCGACGTGTCGCTCTCGAACACCCTGTTCCGCCGCGATGCCGGCGCATTCGCCGCCTACCTCGTCGACGCCGAGACCGGCAAGCTCTACTCCGGCGGCCTCTCGAACGGGCAGCGCGAGAACGACCTCGAGATCGCCCGGGTCAACATCGCCGGCGAGCTCCTCGATCTCGAGGCCGGCGGCCGCGTCGCCGACGAGCTCGATCCGGTCAACATCTCCAACGGCATCGTCGACGCCTACCGAAGCCTCTGGAAAGAGCTCACCGGGCCCGAATCCTTCCCCGGCGCGGAGCGGTGGCGCATCAACGAGCGAGTGAACCGCCTGAACGACCTCGGCTTCGACATCGAGGAGCTCGCGATCAAGACCGACGGCACGGGCACCACGGTGCGCATCCAGCCGAAAGTCGTCGACGCGGGCCACCACCAGCGCCGCCTGCTGCGACTGACGGGCCTCGACGCCGGAGAGAACCAGGCCCGGCGCCTGCTGAACGACCTCGACTCGTATCGGGCCGCCTACGGCAAGTCCGACCTCGACGAGGAGATGGTCGCCCACGAGTGGCTCATGCGTGTCTTCGAGCCCGTCGTGCGCGCGATCCCGACCGACCTGCGCGGCAAGCTCGAGCCGGCCGAGGTGTTCCACCAGCTGCTCGAGCACCGCTGGTACCTCGCGCAGCAGTCCGGCAGCGACGTGCCGCTCGCCGAGGCCGTCACCTCCTACGTCAACACGATCCTGCGCCATCGACGCGACGAGGCGACCGTCATCGACCCGCCGACCGGCGCGTTCACGCTGCCGATCGAGACCATCCCCACCGACACGGCCGCCATCAGTGCGATCGACCCCGACGACGAAGACGACTGGCGCCTCAAGGTCTGAGGCGCCAGGTCGCTCACTGCTCCGCGCGGAGCTTCGAGATCTCGTAGAGGGTGACGGAGGCCGCGATGCCGGCGTTCAGCGACTCGGTCGCCGCCTCGATCGGAATCGAGACGATCGCGTCGCACGTCTCGGTGACGAGCCGCGACAGTCCCTTGCCCTCGCTGCCGACGACGACCACGATCGGCCGGTCGGCCCATGAGAGGCCGGGCAGCGAGACATCCCCGCCGCCGTCGAGGCCCAGCACGAACACGCCCCGATCCTTCAGCGCCTTGAGCGTCTGCGTCAGGTTCGGCGCCATCGCCACGGGCGTGCGCGCCGCGGCGCCGGCCGACGTCTTCCATGCAGCGGCGGTGACGCCGACCGAGCGGCGTTGCGGCACGATGACGCCGTGTCCGCCGAACGCGGCGGTCGAACGGATGATCGCACCGAGGTTGCGCGGGTCGGTGATGCCGTCGAGGGCGATGAGGAGCGGGGTCGCGTCGCGAGCGAGCACCTCGTCGAGCAGCTCGATGGGATGCGCGTATTCGTAGGGCGGCACCTTGAGCGCGAGGCCCTGATGCACACCGCCCTCGCCGGCGAGCCGATCGAGCTCGGGGCGCATGACCTCGAGGATCGGGATGCCGCGATGGGTCGCGATCTTCAGCGCCTCCTTCACGCGGTCGTCCATCTCGACGCGAGAGGCGAGATAGAGCGTCGAGGCGGGAATGTTCGCGCGCAGCGCCTCGACCACGGAGTTGCGGCCGGTCACGATCTCGGACTCGTCGCCCGCCTTCGAGCGCCGGGCGGCGCCGGATGCCCCACGCGGTTGCCCGGCGCGCTGGGCGGGCTTCGCCCCTCGGCCGCCGGCCGTGGCTGCGAGTCGCTCCTGCGCCGCCTTGCGCTTGCCTGCGACGTGGTAGCTGCGCTCCTCCGCCTTCGGCGTCGGCCCCTTGCCCTCGAGCGACTTGCGCCCGTGGCCTCCGGTGCCGACCTTCTGGCCCTTGCCCTTCTTGCGCACTGCTCCGGCGCGCGGCTTTCCGGTATTGCCCTTCATGATCCGAGGCTCCAATGCGTTCCGGTCTGACTGTCTTCGATGGTGATCCCGGCGGCTGTGAGCTCCGCCCGGATCCGGTCTGCCGCGTCGTAGTCCTTCGACTCTCGCGCGGCCTGGCGATCCTCGATGAGGCGAGTGACGAGCGAGTCGAGGGCGGATGCCGCGGGCCCCGCCTCGAGCGTCCACTGCTGGTCGCGCGGGTCGATGCCGAGCACCTCGACCATCGCGACCACGTGCCCGTGGGCGACCGCCGCGTCGTGGAGCTCTTCGTCGTCGAGCGCCTGGTTTCCGCTGCGTACGGTGTCATGCAGCACGGCGAGCGCTTGCGGAACGCCGAGGTCGTCGTCCATGGCCTCGCCGAACGCCTCGGGGATGACGGGACTGCCGACGCCCGCGAACCGCGTGCCGGCGAGACGTCGCTCGACGCGGGTGAGGAACGCGCTGAGTCGATCGACGGTGGCCTGGGCCTCGGTGAGCGAGCCGGGCGTGTAGTCGAGGGTGGAACGGTAGTGCGCGGCGCCGAGCAGGTAGCGGACGGCGAGGGGCGAGGCGAGCTCGAGCAACTCGGACGCGTAGACGGAGTTGCCGAGCGACTTCGACATCTTCTGCCCGCCGACGTTCACGAGCCCGTTGTGCACCCAGTAGCGCGCGAACGGATCGCCCGCGGCCGTCGATTGCGCGAGCTCGTTCTCATGGTGCGGGAAGCGCAGATCGAGTCCGCCGCCGTGGATGTCGAATTCGGGTCCGAGATAGCGCGTGACCATCGCCGAGCATTCGATGTGCCAGCCGGGACGCCCCGCTCCCCACGGCGCGCTCCAGCTCGCGGACGCCGGCTCGTCGGGCTTCGTTCCCTTCCAGAGGGCGAAGTCCCGGGCATCGCGCTTGCCGCGGGGGTCGGCGTCGGCGGCGGCCTCCATGTGGTCGCGCGACTGGCGGGTGAGCTCGCCGTAGACGGGCCAGCTCGCGGTGTCGAAGTAGACGTCGCCGGAGTCATCCGGTGCCGGATACGCATGCCCACGTTCGATGAGCCGGGCGATGAGCTCCTGCATCTGCTGCACACTCGCCGTGGCGCGCGGCTCGTAGGTGGGCGCCATGATGCCGAGCGAGGCGTAGGCGGCCGTGAACTCGAGCTCGACGCGGTAGGCGAGCGCCCACCACTCCTCGGCGCGCTCCTCGCTCGCCGCCTGGAGGATCTTGTCGTCGATGTCGGTGACATTGCGCACGAAGGCGACGTCGTAGCCGCGATACGCCAGCCAGCGCCGCAGGATGTCGTAGACGAGCGCGCTGCGCAGATGGCCGATGTGCGGGCTCGACTGCACCGTGGGTCCGCAGACGTACATGCCGACATACCCCTCACGGAGGGGCACGAAGTCACGCAGGGCCTGGGCCTTGGAGTCGTAGAGTCGCACGGTCACTCGCCAAGCCTACCGGCGACGATCCGGGCGTCCGACGTGTGACGCGAGCGCATCGCCCGGCGGGTGGAACGGCAGGCGCCGGCCCCGCGTTCGTCACGCGGGCAGGAGCAGTGCCGTCGCGATCGCAGAGACGCCCTCACCGCGACCGGTGAAGCCGAGAGCGTCGCTCGTCGTCGCCGCGACGCTCACGGGAGCGCCGAGGATGCCCGAGAGCAGCGCCTCGGCCTCCGCCCGGCGCGGCGCGAGCTTGGGGCGGTTGCCGATGAGCTGCACTGTGACGTTGCCGACGACGAAGCCGGCCGCCCGCACCCGATTGAGCGACTCGCGGAGGAACACCTCGCCGTGAGCGCCGTCGAATGCCGGGTCGCTCGTGCCGAAGATGCCGCCGACGTCGCCGAGGCCGGCCGCTGCGAGGAGCGCATCGCAGATCGCATGGCAGGCGGCGTCGCCGTCGGAGTGCCCTGCGAGCCCGCGCTCCCCCGGCCAGTGCAGGCCGGCGAGCCAGAGCGGGGTTTCGGGGTCGTCATCGAAGGCGTGCACATCGACTCCGGTGCCGATGCGCGGCGCACGTGCGGCCGCGGAGCCCGCGGAGGCCGACCCGGCGACGGCGGTCTTTCCTTCACGCTCGGCCACGAGCTGCTCGGCGCGGTGGAGGTCGGCGGGGAGCGTGATCTTGAACGCGCGCGTGTCGCCGTGCACGACGTCGACCGCCAGCCCCGTGGATGCCACGAGCGCCGCGTCGTCGGTGTACTCCTCATCGGCGTGCGAGTACGCCCAGTCGAGCGCGCCCCGCGGGAAGCCCTGCGGAGTCTGCATCGCGGCGAGCTCTGAGCGGTCGACCGTCTCGAGCACACGCCCTGAGGCGTCGACGCGCTTGACGGTGTCGACCACGGCGAGCGCGGGGACGACGCCGCGGCCCCGAGCGCGGACGGCGGCGGCGACCTCCTCGAAGACGGCCGGCGGAGTCAGCGGACGCGCGGCGTCGTGCACGAGCACCGTGTCGATGAGGCGGGGCAGTACGGCGAGTCCGCGGGCGACAGACCCCTGGCGGGTTTCCCCACCGGGCACGACGTCGAAGGGGGCGGATGCCGCCGCCGCGACGGCCGCGTAGCGCTCGCGCGCCTCGTCGACCCGTTCAGCAGGCACGACGAGCACGACGTGCGGAGGCTCGCGCATGCCGAGCACGGCATCGAGGGCGACGCCGAGGATCGTGTCACCGCCGAGCGGCACGAACGCCTTGGGCTCGGAATGCCCGAGGCGGGTGCCGCTGCCGGCGGCGACGACGATGACGGCGGTGGTCACGGAGCTCACGACTCGAGCGTATCGCCGACCGGTTCATCGGCCGCGCCGAACACTGCCGGCAACGGCCCCGAAGTGCTGCGCCTAGGAGGCGAGCACCTCGTCGAGCACGGTCGACGCCTGCTCTTCGTCGGTCTTCTCGGCGAGCGCGAGCTCGGAGATGAGGATCTGACGTGCCTTCGCGAGCATGCGCTTCTCACCAGCGGAGAGACCGCGATCCTGATCGCGACGCCACAGGTCGCGGACGACCTCGGACACCTTGATCACATCGCCGGAGGCGAGCTTCTCGAGGTTCGCCTTGTAGCGGCGAGACCAGTTCGTGGGCTCTTCGGTGAAGGGAGCGCGCAGTACCTCGAAGACCTTGTCGAGGCCCTCTTTACCGATGACGTCACGAACGCCGACAAGGTCGACGTTCTCAGCCGGAACCTCGATGACGAGGTCGCCTTGCGTGACGTTCAGCTTGAGGTAGAGCTTCTCTTCACCCTTGATGATCCGTTTCTTCACCTCGGTGATCGTTGCGGCTCCGTGGTGGGGATAAACGACGGTTTCGCCAACCTCAAAAAGCATGAATAAAAGTCCTTTCGGCAACTTTCAGGATATCACATCGGGATCATGCTAAGGTTCGCCACCCCTCCGGGACGGGGTCGGACCGTAGGCTACACTCGGTCTCGATCCCTTCGCGCACGGGCTATCAGGGCCCATGCGCACGCTCGCACTTGGAGGTTCTGTGAAGGCGCGTCTTGCGGCATCCGCTGCTCTCGCTCTCGGTCTCGCACTGGGCAGCAGCGGCTGCTCGATGCTCACCTACCAGGCCACCACCGAGGCCTACACCCCGAGCGACGGCATCGCTGCCAACATCGGCGACCTCGACCTGCGCAACGTGCTCATCGTGAGCGACGACGGCGTCGACGGCAACCTCATCATGACGGTCGTCAACACCGGCGAAGAGGACGTCTCGCTCGGTCTGCAGTTCGGCGACGGCGACTCCGAGACGCTCGAGGTCGAGGTCGAAGCGGGCGAGTCGCTCGTGCTCGGCAGCGACGACGAAGAGCCGCTCCTCCTCGAGGGCATCGACACGGAGCCCGGTACATTCCTGCCCGTGTACTTCCAGTACGGCGACGCCGAGGGCGCCGAGAAGCTCGTTCCGGTGCTCGACAGCAGCCTGCCCGAGTACTCCTCCTTCGCACCGTAGAACGGGCGCGCAACCCGTTTCCATGCTCCGCCGGAGTGGCGCCCGCGCCCTCAGGCTTCGAAGCGATAGCCGAGGCCGCGCACGGTCACGAGCTGCACAGGCTCCGACGGTGCGACCTCGATCTTCGAGCGGATGCGCTTGATGTGCACGTCGAGCGTCTTGGTGTCGCCGAAGTAGTCCGAGCCCCATACCCGGTCGATCAGCTGGCCTCGCGTGAGGACCCGGCCCGGATTGCGCATGAGCAGCTCGAGCAGCTCGAATTCCTTGAGCGGCATCGGCACCGCGACGCCGTCGACCTCGACGGTGTGCCGGTCGACGTCCATGCGCACCCGGCCGCCCTCGATGACGGCGTCGTCGAAGTCCTCGACCTCGATACGGCGACGCAGCACGGCACGGATGCGAGCGAGCAGCTCCCTCGTCGAGTACGGCTTCGTCACGTAGTCATCGGCTCCGAGCTCGAGCCCCACGACGATGTCGATCTCGGAATCCTTGGCCGTGAGCATGATGATCGGCACCGTCGACCTCGTGCGGAGCTCACGGCACACCTCGGTGCCGGGCAGGCCCGGCAGCATGAGGTCGAGGAGCACGAGGTCGGCCCCGTGCTGGTCGAAGGCGGTGATGGCGGCCGGGCCGTCACCGGCGACCTCCACCTCGTATCCCTCGCGTCCGAGCAGGAAGCTCAGCGGATCGCTCAGCGCGATCTCGTCTTCGACGAGCAGGATGCGGGTCACGTGCGGTCTCCTCGGTTCTTCACGGCGAGCGTCGCCGTCGTTGCTGGTGCGACGTCCGTTGCGGCGATGTCAGTGTCATCCGCGCTGTCGGCCTCGATGGCGGCCTCGGCCACCGGAAGCCGGATCATGAAGGTGGATCCGCGGCCCGGCTGCGACCACACGCGCACGTCGCCGCCGTGGTTCTGCACGGTGTGCTTCACGATGCTGAGTCCGAGCCCCGAGCCGCCCGTGTTGCGCGCACGTGCCTGGTCGACCCGGTAGAACCGTTCGAACACCCGATCGAGCTCGTCTTCGGCGATGCCGATGCCCTGATCGGTGACGGCGATCTCCACGAGGTCGCCGTTCACCTTCGCCCCCACCCCGACACGACCGCCCTCGTTCGAATAGGCGATCGCGTTGGAGATGAGATTGTGCACGGCCACCACCATGAGGGCGCGGTCGCCGTAGACCTGGGCGCCGGTCGACGCGCGCACCGCGATGTCCACGCGCTTCGCCGTCGCGATGACCCGGTTCTGGTCGACGGCGGTCGCCACGGCGTCGTCGACATCGACGA
This sequence comes from Agromyces albus, assembly GCF_030815405.1. NCBI lineage: Bacteria > Bacillati > Actinomycetota > Actinomycetes > Micrococcales > Microbacteriaceae > Agromyces > Agromyces albus. Next base: position 2,595,958 of record NZ_JAUSWX010000001.1, read on the forward strand.
GCACGTCGGGCCGCACGGCATCGCGCGCCTGCAGCCGCGACAGCTCGATGACCTCATTGGTGATGTGGGCGAGGCGCGTGGCCTCGACCGAGAGCCGGCCTGCGAACCGACGAACCTGCTCTGGCTCGTCGGCCGCCTGGTCGAGGGCCTCGGCGAGCAGGCTCACCGACGAGATCGGCGTCTTCAGCTCGTGGCTGATGTTCGCGACGAAGTCTCGGCGCACCTCGTCGAGCCGATGCGCCTCGGTGCGGTCTTCGGCGAGCAGCAGCACGAATCGGGTGCCGAGCCGGGCCACGCGGACGCGCAGCCGGAGGAGCGAATCACCGAACGGCCCGCGAGGGAGGCTCAGCTCGGTGTCGACCGGCTCGCCGCCACGGCGCACCGAGACCACGAAGGCGAGCAGTTCGGGGTGCACGAGCGCCTGCTGGCGCACGAGGCCCATGGCGAGGGCGCCGGGCGAGGCCTTCAGCACGTTGTTCGAGGGGTCGAGCACGACGCCGGCCGACTCCAGGACCTCGAGCACGTGGTCGACTCCGTCGGGAATGGTCGGCGCGGCGACACGCGCGGCACTGGAACCACGGCGTTCGGCCATGTGCAGCACGATCATGAATGCGGCACCGAGGAAGATGCCGAAGGCGAGTGCGGTGAGCACCACCCACGTGGAGTCCATGCCATAACCCTAACGAGCCGGATGCCCTCGATCGTCCGTTGTCCGGCCGTGCGGCGGTACGTTAGTGAGTGTTCAGGGTCCCAGAACCTGTTGTTCACTTGGAGCCGGGAGGATATCCCGGGGCCGGAACGACCCCATGCTCGCCGTGCGCGGGCTCGAGCAGACAAGGATTTCGTACATGCGTGAGGTGTTCCAGCAGGAACTGCGCGAGGTGCAGGACCGACTCGTCGAGATCGCCGATCTCGTCGCCGAATCGATCGAGAAGGCGACGAGGGCATTCAATGAGTCCGACGTGAGCCTCGCCGAGGAGGTGATCGCCGACGACGACCGAATCGACCAGAACACCGTCGCCATCGACGAGCTCGCCATCACGATCCTCGCGAGGCAGCAGCCGGTCGCGCGTGACCTTCGCATCGTCGTGAGCGCGCTGCGCATCAGCGCCTCGCTCGAGCGCATGGGCGACATGTCCACGCACATCGCCCAGCTCGCCCGTTACCGGTTCCCCGACAAGGTGGTGCCGAAGTCGCTTCGCCCCACCTTCGCCGAGATGGGCCGGCTCGATGTGGAGATCGCACGCAAGCTCGTCGAGCTGCTGCGCAGCGAAGACGTGCCCCTCGCCGAGGAGATCCGCAACGAAGACGACAAGGTCGACGCCCTGCACCTCAAGGTCTTCGACAAGGTGCTCGGCGAGACCTGGAAGGGCGAGGCGGTCGACACCGTCGATGCCACCCTCGCGAGCCGTTACCACGAGCGCTTCGCCGACCACGCCGTGTCGATCGCCAAGAAGGTGCAGTACCTCGCGACCGGCGACTGGGATCCCGAGAAGTCGGCGCTCTGACCGAACCAGGGCATGACGAAGGGCGGGGGATGTCGCATCCCCCGCCCTTCGCGTTGCCGTGGTGGCGCCGCTACTTCCTGCCCTGCGCGGCGACGGCCGCTGCGCCTGCCGCGGCGGCCTCAGGGTCGAGGTACTTCCCCGGCTCGAGCGGCATGAAGTCGTCGCCGAGGGTGTAGACGAGCGGGATGCCCGTGGGGATGTTGAGCTCGGCGATGTCGGCGTCGCTGATGCCGTCGAGGTGCTTCACGAGCGCTCGCAGCGAATTGCCGTGGGCGGCGACGAGCACGACCTTTCCGGCTTCGAGGTCGGGGATGATGTCGCTGCGCCAATAGGGCAGCATGCGGTCGATGACGTCTTTCAGGCACTCGGTGCGCGGCAGCTCGCCGTCGGCGAGGTTCGCGTAGCGCGGGTCGCCGAACTGCGACCACTCGGCGCCGTCGGCAAGCTCGGGCGGGGGCACGTCGAACGAGCGACGCCAGAGCTGGAACTGCTCGGGCCCGTACTTCTCGAGCGTCTCGGCCTTGTCGAGGCCCTGCAGCGCACCGTAGTGGCGCTCGTTGAGGCGCCACGAACGGCGCACGTCGATCCACGCGCGGTCGGCGACGTCGAGCGCGATGTTCGCCGTCTGGATCGCTCGCGTGAGCACCGAGGTGTGCTGCACATCGGGCAGCACGCCGTGCTCGACGAGGAGCTCGCCAGCGCGGTTCGCCTCGGTCTCGCCGAGCTCGCTGAGTCGTACGTCGACCCAACCGGTGAACAGGTTCTTCTGGTTCCATACGCTGTTGCCGTGACGCAGCAGCACGAGGGTGTGAGGCATGCCGAACAGCCTAACCCGGCGACATCCGGTGGCCCATTTCAAGGCGACGGATGACGCGGGCCGGCCGGCTACAGCCGGGTGCCCGCTGCACGTGGCAGCGCATCAGCCGGGCAGCAGCGCCCTCGCCTCGCCGACGCTCAGCCCGGTCGCCGTGAGCACGTCGACGAGGTAGGGGCGAATCGCGTGCACGGCGTTGCGGTCGCCGACCGGGGCGTCGGGCAGGATGCGCTCGGGGTCGAGATGGCGCGTGATCTCGGCGAACGCCTCGCGTGCGATCGGCTGCGCGGCCACGTCGCGGAGGGAGTCGGCGAGCACGCCGAGCGCGACCGAGATGCGGCCCAGGAGTTCGGCGATCTCGGGCCGCGGGGTGCCGTCGCGCAGCGTCCACTCGACGCGCCGCGCCACGAGCCGGAGATTGCGCGTCGCGAGGTCGAGCCCCGCGAGCATGACGCGCAGCCGTTCGAGGTCGAAACGGGAACGGCGCACGAGCGGGGAGACGCGCGCGATCGCGAGTCCGGAGTCGACGGATGCCGCCCAGGCCTCGACGAGCGGCTGGGTGGCTCGCGCCCTCGACAACGCGTGGCCTGCGGCATCGGGATCACCGGCACGCAGCGACGCCGCGAGCTCGCCGAGCACCGCCACGTGCTCGTCGAGGAGCCGGCGTCCGTCGCGCATCGCGGTGCGGCGCGGATCGCGCGGGATCACCGCGGTCGCGAGCAAGGCGAACGCACCGCCGATGACGGCGTCGAGTGTGCGAACGAACGGACCGCCGTCGGGCGCCGGAACGAGCATGACGAGCGAGCACTGCACGGCCGCGGCGATCACGAAGGCCGCGTTGCCCGAGAGCAGGCGCGCGACGGCGAGCGTCAGCGCGAGGGCGATCGCGTACTGCACGATGCCGGCGCCGAAGCCGAGCAGCAGCGCCTCGGCGAGCGCGATGCCGAGCGTCATCCCGATCACCGTCTCGAGCACACGCACGGGCCGGGCATCGCGCACGAAGCCGAGCGCGGTGATGGCGACGATCGCCGCGATCAGCGGCTGCTCGTGCCCGAGCACGAACCGAGCGAACGCGTAGGACGCGACCGCGGTGACCGTGATCTGCAGGATCGCGGGGAAGGAGTCCCCGAGCCGCCGCGAGCCCGCCGCGAACCGCGCTGCGAGCCCCTCGGCGGCCGTGGTCACTTGCGAACGCCGAGCCGAGGAAGTCTCGGCACGTCGACCGCCGCGCCGGCGTCGGCGGGGACGATCTCGACCTGCGCCGCCGCGACGTCGATGCCGTGGCTCTCGACGATGAGGGTCAGGCCCGGCGGCACCTGCCGCTTCACGACGGCGAGGGCGATCGGCCCGAGCTCGTGGTGCATCGCGCTCGAGGTGATGTGGCCGACGGGGCGGCGCTCGGGTTCGGCTCCCGGCTCGGGCTCGGGCCGCACCTTCTCGCCGACCACGGCGTCGCCCGCGACGGGCAGCACCGTGTCGCTGCCGTCGAGGTGCAGCAGCACGAGCCGGCGCGGCGGCTTGCCGAGGTTCAGCACCTTCGCCACCGTCTCCTGACCGCGATAGCAGCCCTTGCCGAGGTCGACCGCACTGCGCAGCCAGTCGAGCTCGTGCGGGATCGACTTCTCGTCGACCTCGGTCGCGAGGCGCGGCCGCCACGCGGCGATGCGCAGGGCCTCGGCGGCGAGCGAACCGGCGGGGGCGACCCGGCCCGCCTCCACGGCGGCCGCGGCGTCGGCGAGCGCCTCGCGCGGCACGATGCGTTCGATCCAGCGCCACGCGGATGCCGGGTGGCCCGCCTCGTGCGCGTACTGGTAGCCGCCCGGGGTGAGCGCCGTCCATGGGTCGACCCAGTCGAGGGCGATGCCGGCCGGCGTGAACGCCGGGGTCGCGGCATCCAGTGCCTCGACCGACATGGCCCCGAGCACCGCGAACTCGGAACTGCGGTCGGCGACCTCGACTCGGAGCATGAATCGCATGCGGTCGAGCCAGGCCGCGAGCGGCTCGGCCTCTGCGCCCTCGACGATGAGCCACATGGTCTCGCCGTCGTCGATGACGTGCACCGCATGCTCGATGCGACCCGATGCGCCCAGGAAGAGCGCCTCGGCGCTCTCGCCCGGCTGCAGGCGGTCGAGCGCCTGGCTCGCCATCGAGTGCAGCCACGAGCGGCGGTCGGGGCCGGTGACGCTGACGACGCCGCGGTTGGAGAGGTCGACGATCGCCTCGCCGCGTTCGAGCTTGCGCTGCTCGACGATCGGGCCGCCGTAGTGGCCGACGATGCCGGCGTCGACGCCCTCCGCGACGACGGCGCCGGGTACGGCGAGGAACGGGGAGGAGGTCATCAGTCCACTTTCGCGAGTCGGGCAGAGGCGTGGGTGCGGAGGTCTTGACCGAGCGCTGCGATGTCCCACGCCCACAGCAGGTGCGCCTCGACGAGGCCGTAAAGCCGGGTGGCCGCCGCGTAGTCCTTCGCGCCCGCTGTGCGCATGACGGCGTCGGTCGCGAGGTCGATTCGCGGCCCCTTCACCTGGCCGAGGTAGAGCTCGCTGACGCCGCCGGGGTGCACGATCGACACCTCGAGGTCGAATCCCCCGTCGGTGTTGCGCAGGGTCTCCACGGAGTCGGCGTCGGGATAGGGGGGCCTGCCGACCGCAGGGAGCAGCCCAGGGCCGACGTCGCCCTCGCCGAGGTCGCGGGCGATGCGCCAGTAACCGGTCTCGGTCGCGAGGGGAGCCGGCTCGCCGCCTGCGGTCTCGGGGAAGAGCCACGTGTACGACGTGTAGTTCAGGTGCGGGAGGCCGTCGTGGCTGAAGCTCACGCGCTGGCCGAACTCATGGGTGACCGACCCGTCGCCGACCTTGTAGTCGATCACGCCAGATCCCTCCCAGACTCCGATGAGCCAGGAGAGCGGAACGAGCTCGGCCGGAAGGTCGACGGGCAACTCGATCACGAGTTAGCGCTGCCCCCGGAACAACTTGTAGACGACGACCCCGCTGATGTAGGCGATCGCGACGGTCGCAAGGCCGAGCAGGCCGATGAACAGCAATTCGAGGGCGAGCAACGACTCCATGCGGAAAGTCTACCCGTTCACCGCGGCTGCCACGGGGGCCACCGCGGCCGCCGCGAGCGCGACCACGACAACCGCACCGCCGACGCTCGCGCTCGCGCGGACGACGAAGCCCGCGGGCCGCCTCGACGCCAATTGCGTGACGAGCGCCGCGAGCACGGATGCCGCGAGCACCACTCCGAGCGCCCCGTACACGGCGAGCCACGAGGCGTCGCCGAACCAGGAGCCAGTGCCGCCGTAGGCGAGCGCGACGACGACGAGCGCACCGGCGAGGGCGATCGCCCATACGAGGAAGACGCCCGGCCATCCACGTGACTCGGAATGCGTTTGCATGGTCTCCTCGTTCGGCTCGCACGTCGGGGGGCCCGGCGTCCCGTAGTATTGACGCACCTTACTACTGGAGGGTGAGTGCGTGGCGCAGCTGCTGATCTTGTCGCCGGCAGCCAACGATGATGTTCTTCCGGCTCTGTCACTCCTGACTCACCGAACGCGGGTCATCCCCGCTTCGCCTGAGCAGCTCGTCAGAGCGCCGGAATCCGATCTCGTCTTCCTCGACGCCCGCACGAACCTCGCCGGCGCGAAGGCGCTCTCGCAGATCCTGCGCACGACGGGGCTCTCGGTGCCGCTCCTGCTCATCGTCACCGAGGGCGGCCTCACGGCGGTCACTCCCGATTGGGGCATCGACGACGTCGTGCTCGAGCACGCCGGTCCCGCCGAGGTCGACGCACGCATCCGGCTCGCGATCGGGCGCGCGCAGTCCGCCCTGCCGAGTGAGCGCATCCAGACGTCGGGCGTCGTCATCGACGAAGCGAGCTATTCGGCGAAGGTGCACGGTCGCACGCTCGACCTCACCTACAAGGAGTTCGAGCTGCTGCGCTTCCTCGCGGCGCATCCCTCCCGGGTGTTCACGCGCGAGCAGCTGCTCAGTGAGGTGTGGGGATACGACTACTTCGGCGGCACTCGCACCGTCGACGTGCACGTGCGACGTCTCCGCGCGAAGCTCGGCGACCTCGACAGCCTCATCGGCACGGTGCGCAACGTCGGCTATCGCTTCAACGTGCACGAGGAAGACGATCGCGACCAGCCCGTCACCGCCCGTTAACACGCTCCTCATCGCGGTCTCGCGGGTGAATGGCATGATGAGGGGATGACCGCCGACAGTGTCCTCGACGACGACCGGACGTCGAGCGACTTCGACGACGACTTCGAGCCGCTCGACATCGAGGGGGCGCCCGAGCTCCCCGCCGAACGGTACCTCGATCGCGAGCTGAGCTGGCTCGCGTTCAACCAGCGCGTGCTCGAACTCGGCGAAGACCCACGGGTGCCGGCGCTCGAGCGCGCGAACTTCCTCGCGATCTTCGCGTCGAACCTCGACGAGTTCTTCATGGTGCGCGTCGCCGGCCTGAAGCGCCGCATCGTGACCGGTCTCGCGGTGCCGACGAACGTGGGCCGCTCGCCCGCCGACGTGCTGAGCGACATCTCGAGGAAGGCGCACGAGCTGCAGGAGCGGCACGCCGCCGCCTACCAGGAGCTCGTCAAGCCCGCCCTCGCCGAAGCCGGCATCCGGGTCGTCACCTGGAACGAGCTCGGCGACGAGGAGCGCGAGCACCTCCGCGAGTACTTCTCACGGCAGATCTTCCCGGTGCTCATGCCGCTCGCGGTCGACCCGGCGCATCCGTTCCCCTATATCTCTGGGCTCTCGCTCAACCTCTCGGTGCGCGTGCGCAACAGCCGCACGGGCCGACAGGAGTTCGCCCGCGTCAAGGTGCCGCAGATGCTGCCGCGATTCGTACGGGTCGAGCCCGACGAGTCCGTGGAAGACGCGCGATACATCACGCTCGAAGACCTCATCGCGAACCACCTCGGCGACCTGTTCCCCGGCATGGAGATCGTCGAGCACCACGTGTTCCGCGTCACGCGCAACGAAGACGTCGAGATCGAGGAAGACGAGACCGAGAACCTCATCAAGGCCCTCGAGAAGGAGCTGCTGCGGCGCCGCTTCGGACCGCCGATCCGGCTCGAGATCACCGACGACATGGACGACGTCACGCTCGGCCTGCTCGTGCGCGAGCTCGACGTGACCGAACAGGAGGTCTTCCGCCTTCCCGCTCCGCTCGACCTCGGCGGCCTCTTCGACCTGTCGCGTCTCGATCGGCCCGAGCTGCACTACCCGACGCACGTGCCGACCACGCCCGTGCAGCTGCAGCCGTCCGAGTCGAACCTGCGAGCGGATGTCTTCGCCGCCGTGTCGCGGAAAGACGTGCTGCTCCACCACCCCTACGAGTCCTTCGCAACGAGCGTGCAGGCCTTCCTCGAGCAGGCCGCCGCCGACCCCGACGTGCTCGCCATCAAGCAGACCCTGTACCGCACGTCGGGTCAGAGCCCGATCGTCGAGGCGCTCATCGACGCCGCCGAATCGGGAAAGCAGGTGCTCGCGCTCGTCGAGATCAAGGCCCGCTTCGACGAGCAGGCGAACATCTCCTGGGCCCGAAAGCTCGAGAAGGCCGGCGTGCACGTCGTCTACGGCCTCGTGGGCCTGAAGACCCACTGCAAGCTCGCACTCGTGATCCGGCAGGAGAAGGGGGTCTTGCGCCACTACAGCCACATCGGCACCGGCAACTACAACCCCAAGACCAGCCGCATCTACGAAGACCTCGGGCTGCTCACCGCCGACGACCAGGTCGGCAAAGACCTCACCCGGCTCTTCAACGAGCTGTCGGGCTATGCGATCGAGAAGAAGTTCAAGCGCCTGCTCGTCGCCCCGCTCCACTTGCGCAAGGGACTGCTCAAGCTGATCGCGACCGAGATCCGCAACGCCGAGGCCGGCCGGCCCTCCGGCATCCGCATCAAGGTGAACTCGATCGTCGACGAGTCGATCATCGACGCGCTCTACCGCGCGTCGAACGCGGGAGTGCCCGTCGACGTCTGGGTGCGCGGCATCTGCAGCCTGCGTCCCGGCATCCCGGGGCTCAGCGAAAATATCCGCGTGCGGTCCATCCTCGGCCGCTACCTCGAGCACTCGCGCATCTTTTCGTTCCTGAACGACGGCGACCCGCAGACCTTCATCGGCTCGGCCGACATGATGCACCGCAACCTCGATCGCCGCGTCGAGGCGCTCGTGCGACTCACCGAGATCGACCACCTCGCCGAGATCGACGCGCTCTTCGACCGGGCGATGGACGACACGACGAGCTCGTGGCGGCTCGACGGTTCAGGTGAATGGATCCGGCACTCGGTCTCCGAGGAGGGGCACCCCTTCGGCGACATGCAGAATGTGCTCATGCACCAGATCGGCGCGCGCCCGCGAATCGGGAAACGGCGTTGACGACGGCGGTCTATGCCGCCGGCGCGGTCTGCTGGCGTCTCATCGACGGCAAGGTGCACGTGCTCGTCATCCACCGCACGGTCTACGGCGACGTGACCATTCCGAAGGGCAAGGTCGAGCCCGGCGAATCCCTGCCTCGCACCGCGGTGCGTGAGATCGCCGAGGAGACCGGGCTCGAGGTCGCACTCGGCGTGCCGCTCGGCATCTCGCGCTATCCGTTGCCGAGCGGCCGCGAGAAGATCGTGCACTACTGGGCCGCCGAGGTCAGCGAGCGAGCGGTGCAACGGTCCACGTTCCGGCCGAACGCGGAGGTCGCGGCACTCGAATGGGTCACGATCAAGCGTGCCCGGGGCTACTTGAGCTATTCGCCCGACGTCGAGATCCTCGACGCCTTCGCGAAGCTCGTCGACCAGGAGGTGACGAGCACCTTCGCCCTCACGCTGCTGCGGCACGGCAAGGCCTCGACGCGCAGTGGGTGGAAGGGATCGGATGCCTCGCGGCCGCTCGTCGAGCGCGGCGTGCGGCAAGCGGCCGCCCTCGTCGAGACCCTCACGGCGTGGGCTCCGAAGCGGATCGTGTCGAGTCCGGCGGTGCGCTGCGTCACCACGGTCGCACCGCTCGCCGCCGCGACCGGAGTGAAGATCAAGCGCGACGCCGGCATCAGCCAGGAGGCCTGGGAGTCGGGCAACGGCGAGGTGCGTCGCGTGGTGGGCAAGCGGGTGCGCGCCGGGAAGGCGGCCGTGCTGTGCAGCCACGGTCCCGTGCTCCCCGAGATCATGCGCGAGATCGCCCTCGCCACCGGAACGCCGATCGGTTCGTACGTGACGGATGCCGCGGGGCTCGAGGCGGGCGCGTTCAGCGTCGTGCACCTCTCGGCCAGCAACCCGAGTTCGGGCATCATCGCCATTGAGACGCATGCGCCGAGGGCCTGACGCTTCGCGTCAGGGCCCTCCCATCAACCTCACAGCCGCGGCCTCTGCCCCGACAGCGCTCGTTCACCTCCCGTTCACCGACGTGGCGGATGCTCGTAAGGCGCGCTCATTAGCGTCGCAGGCGGGTCGGCACCGGCCCGAAACCCCCTGCAATTGAAACCCCGGAAGGGAACCACGTGAACCTCAAGCGTTTCGGCGTGCCCACCGTCGTCGCCGTCACCGCGGCGATCGCGCTCAGCTCCTGCGCCTCGAACGAAGGCGGCGCAACACCCGAGGACGCGGCCTCGTCGCTCTCGGGCAACCTCGTCGGCGCCGGCGCGTCCTCCCAAGACGCCGCACAGCAGGCGTGGATCGCCGGCTTCCAGACCGCGAACCCCGACGTCACCATCGACTACGACCCGTCGGGCTCCGGCGCCGGTCGCGAGACCTTCCTCGAGGGCGCGAGCGACTTCGCCGGTTCCGACCGTGCGTTCAACGACGAGGAGATCGCCGCCGGCGGCTTCGCCAAGTGCGCGGCGGACTCGAGCATCGTGGAGCTCCCGCTCTACGTCTCGCCGATCGCCGTCATCTTCAATCTCGAGGGCGTTGACGAGCTGAACCTCGACGCAGCGACCATCGCGGGCATCTTCGCCGGCACGATCACGACGTGGAACGACCCGGCGATCGCCGCCCTGAATGACGGCGTCGAGCTTCCCGACACGGCGATCACCCCCGTGCACCGCTCCGACGACTCGGGCACCACGGAGAACTTCACCGAGTACCTCGGTGCGGCAGCTCCCGACGTCTGGACCTATGAGGCCGACGGCGTGTGGCCGTTCGAGGGTGGCGAAGCCGCTCAGGGCACGTCGGGCGTCGTCGACGCCGTGACCAACGGCACCGGCACGGTCGGCTACGCCGACGCCTCACGCGCCGGTGACCTCGGTACCGTCGCCGTGCAGGTCGGCGACGAGTTCGTGCCGTACTCGCCCGAGGCCGCTGCCGCCATCGTCGACGCGTCGCCGTTCGTCGAGGGTCGGAGCGAGGGCGACCTCGCGATTGAGATCGACCGCACCTCTGAAGAGGCCGGCGTGTACCCGATCGTGCTCGTGAGCTACCTCATCGCGTGCGAGCAGTACGAGGACCCCGCGAACGTCGAGCTCGTGAAGGCCTACCTCGGCTACATCGCGAGCGAAGACGGCCAGGCAGTCGCCGCGGAGAGCGCCGGCGCCGCACCGATCTCCGAGGCCCTGCGCGAGAAGGTCGTTGCTGCGATCGACTCGATCCAGTAGTAGGTTCGTGCCCGACCCCGACGTTCCGAGGAACATGAAGGGGTCGGGCACGGCCATGTCCCAGATTCGAACCAGAGAACTCGAGGATTGCGTCAGATGAGCACCGCAACCGCCGCGATCAAGGCGAAACAGCGACCGGGCGACCGGGTCTTCTCGGGTTCCGCCGTCTTCGCGGGTTCGATGATCCTCGTGACCCTCGCCGCCGTCGCGCTCTTCCTCATCGTGCAGAGCCTTCCGGCCCTCTTCGCATCGAACGAAGACGCCTCGATCCTCCCGACGAATTTCTGGGCCTATGTCGGACCCCTCGTCTTCGGCACGGTCTGGGCCGCAGCGCTCGCGCTCCTCATGGCGGTGCCGGTGTCGATCGGCATCGCCCTCTTCATCTCGCACTACGCGCCGCGCCGCCTGGCCTCGGTGCTCGGCTACATCGTCGACCTCCTCGCTGCGGTGCCTTCCGTGGTCTTCGGCCTCTGGGGCATCGGCGTGCTCGCGCCGGCCGTGCAACCGGTCTACACCTGGCTCGTCGACAACGTCGGCTGGTTCCCGCTCTTCGCCGGGCCGGTCTCGGGCACCGGCCGCACGATCCTCACCGCCGCGATCGTCCTCGCCGTCATGGTGCTGCCGATCATGACGGCCATCTCACGTGAGGTGTTCCTGCAGACGCCGGTGCTCCATGAGGAGGCGGCCCTCGCGCTCGGCGCCACGAGGTGGGAGATGATCCGCACCGCGGTGCTCCCCTTCGGTCGTTCGGGAATCATCTCCGCCGCCGTGCTCGGGCTCGGACGGGCACTCGGCGAGACGATGGCCGTGGCGATGGTGCTCTCGGCCACCGGCGCCGTGACGCTCGAACTCCTCACCTCGGTGAACCCCTCGACCATCGCCGCGAACATCGCACTGAGCTTCCCCGAGGCCTACGGCATGAACGTCAACGTGCTCATCGCCACGGGTCTCATCCTCTTCATCGTCACCTTCGCGGTCAACGCGTTCGCTCGCTGGATCGTCAGCCGTCGCAAGGAATTCTCGGGAGCCAACTGATGACCACGACGACCAGGGCCGACCCGAACACCGGCTCGCCGATCGCCAATTCGCTGACGGCGGGCCGCCTCCCGACCTCCGCTCCGTGGACCATCCTGGTCGTCGCGGTCGCGGTGGCCGCCGCGGTCTTCGGCGTCGTCGCCATCGGCTCAGGAGAGGGCTTCAACTGGGGCGGCGCGCTCCTCGTGGGTGCGCTGCTCTACATCCCCTCGATCTGGCTCTTCTCCACCCTCGTCGAGGGCGAGCGTCGTGCGATGGACCGACTCGTCACCGCCCTCGTGACGGCGTCCTTCCTGCTCGCGATGATCCCGCTGATCTCGCTCACGATCACGGTCGTGACATTCGGCCTCTCCCGCTTCGACGCCGAGTTCTTCACGTTCTCCATGCGCAATATCACCGGCGAGGGCGGCGGTGCGCTGCACGCGATCGTCGGCACCCTCCTCATGACAGGAGCCGCGGCGATCATCTCGATCCCCATCGGCCTCATGACCTCGATCTACCTCGTCGAATACGGCCGCGGCCGGCTCGCGCAGGGCATCACGTTCCTCGTCGACGTGATGACCGGCATCCCGTCGATCGTCGCCGGTCTCTTCGCCTACGCGCTCTTCGCGATCTTCCTCGGCCCCGGCGTGCGCCTCGGCATCGCGGGTGCAGTGGCCCTCGCGGTGCTCATGATCCCGGTCGTCGTGCGCTCGAGCGAGGAGATGCTGCGGCTCGTGCCGAATGAGCTGCGCGAGGCGGCATTCGCCCTCGGCGTGCCGAAGTGGCTGACGATCGTGAAGGTCGTGCTCCCCACGTCGATCGCGGGCATCACCACGGGAATCATGCTGTCGATCGCGCGCGTCATCGGCGAGACCGCGCCGTTGCTCATCGCGGCCGGGTTCACCGCGAGCATGAACTACAACCTCTTCGAAGGCCGCATGCAGTCGCTGCCCGTCTTCGTGTACACGCAGTACGCGAACCAGGGCAATCCGCCCGAGGCGTACATCGACCGCGCGTGGGCCGCCGCCCTCACCCTCATCCTCATCGTGATGGCGCTGAACCTCATCGCCCGACTCGTCGCCCGCTACTTCGCCCCGAAGTTCGGCCGCTGACCCGCCAGTTAGGAAATCCGTGTCCAAGCGCATCGAAGTCCGTGACCTCAACGTCTACTACAGCAAGTTCCGTGCTGTAGAGGGCGTGACCCTCGAGATCGAGCCCCGCAGCGTCACCGCGTTCATCGGCCCGTCGGGCTGCGGCAAGTCGACGTTCCTGCGCACCCTGAACCGCATGCACGAGGTCATCCCGGGCGCGCGCGTCGAGGGCGAGGTGCTCATCGACGGCAACAACCTCTACGACCCCGATGTCGACCCCGTGCTCGTACGCCGCCAGGTGGGCATGGTGTTCCAGCGGCCGAACCCGTTCCCGACGATGTCGATCAAGGAGAACGTGCTCGCGGGCGTGAAGCTCAACAACAAGCGCATCTCGAAGACCGACGCCGACGACCTCGTCGAGCGGTCGCTCCGCGGTGCGAACCTCTGGAACGAGGTGAAGGACCGCCTCGACCGGCCCGGCTCGGGCCTCTCGGGCGGCCAGCAGCAGCGCCTCTGCATCGCCCGCGCGATCGCCGTCTCCCCCGAGGTCATCCTCATGGACGAGCCGTGCTCGGCGCTCGACCCGATCTCGACGCTGGCGATCGAAGACCTCATCGAAGAGCTGAAGCTGCAGTACACGATCGTGATCGTGACGCACAACATGCAGCAGGCCTCGCGAGTGTCCGACCGCACGGCCTTCTTCAACATCGCGGGCACGGGCCAGCCCGGCAAGCTCATCGAGTACGACGACACGACGACGATCTTCTCGAACCCGTCGGTGAAGGCGACCGAAGACTACGTCTCGGGCCGCTTCGGCTGAGCTGCCGCGCACGCGCCGTCAGTCGCGCGGGCTCAACAGGTAGTCGTTGAGCGCTCGGGTCTCGTCGGCGTCGTACGCCACCGGCGAGCCGTCGATGTGGGTGATGCCGGCGGCGAGCCGCACGCTCGAGACGAGCCACGCGGCATCCGCCGTGCCGAGCTCGGGCACCCGGATGTCGCGATAGTCCGTGTGCGCGCCGGTTGCCTCGAGGTGCTCGAAGAGGCTCTGCTGCGTCGTGCCATGCAGGATCGCGCCAGACGGCGCCGGCGTCGAGTACACGTCGCCGTGGCGCAGGATGACGCTCGACGTGGGCCCCTCCATGACGTACCCGTCGGGCGTGACGAAGATCGCGTCGTCGGCGCCGCGCCGCTTCGCCTCACGCAGTGCCGCCATGTTCACGGCGTAGCTCAGCGTCTTCGCCCCGAGCAGGAGCCACGGCGCGCGCTCGGCGGTGTCACGTTCGTAGCCGCGGTCGAGGGTGACGACGCGGATGCCTCGCGCTCGCACCGCGCTGAAGTCCGCGGCGGGTGCGACGTGCAACCACGCCGTCGGCGCCGGGCCGTGCTCGACCCCACGGCTCAGCACGAGCTTCAGCGCGAACTCGCCATCGGCGGGCAGCGACGCGACGGCACGGGCGATCGCCGCCTGCCACTGCTCGAGGTTCGGTTCGGGCAGCTCGCAGATACGCGCGGAGTTGCGGAGGCGCTCGAGGTGGGCGCGGGCCTCCTGCGCGTGGCCGTCGATCACCGCAATGGTCTCGAAGATGCCGTCGCCGCGCTGCGTCGACAACTCGCCGACGCGCAGCGCAGGTGCCGAGGCATCCACCTCGCGGAAGGTCGCGTCGAGGTCGTGGCGGGTCTCGCCTGCGGGCACGGGTTCGATGAGGAGGGTCACGGTCGAGGCCATGCTCCGATGCTACGCGGATGCCGCGAGCCGGGCGGGCGCGGGGCATCCGTGACCGATCGAGACCCGATCGAGAAGATTGAGGCCGGGCCGCAGAACGCCTCTCGGCGCGAGGCCGCTCGTAGCGGCGAATATTGGAGCCCGGGGTTACTGCGGCCCGGCCTCGTCAAGTCTAAACGAGGAGACCGGGGCATTCATTCCTGTTCGCCCAGCGCGATTGCATTCACGCCCGGGCGATTCAGTCGAGGGAATCGCGTCGCCAGAGTCGAGCGCACGAAGCGAGCTCGTCGGCGAGTTGCGTGAGCCGCAGAGCTCGGCGTGTGAGCTCGGCCGGGCGGCCCGAGTTCACGGCAGAGGCGGCATCCGCGTCGTCGGCGAGGCTCGTGAGCCCTGAGGACGACACCCGCGCGAACGCCGCAGCCCGGTCGAGCGCCACGGCGAAGTCGCCCGTGAACAGTCCGTGCAGGATGCGGTCGGCGAGCTCGCGCACCTCGTCGGGGCCGGCGGGCACCGGTGCGCCCGCGACGACCTGGTCGATCGTGTGCGAGACCTCGGTGCCGCGCTGGAAGGCGAGGCTCGAGCCGAGCGGATCCTGGCGGATGAGTGCTCGGAGCAGGTACACGCGCCACAGCGCGCCCGGCAGGCTCTTCGCCGACGCCTGCGACCACAACTCCGCGATGGAGTCGATGCCGTGCTCGTCGGTGTAGTGCACGAGGCGCTCGACCACATCGGGGTCGGGGTCGGCCCGAACGCGCGAGAGGAGCGCCGAGGCGGTGTCGTGCGCGACCCGGCTCAGGCGCGCGGGGTCTTCGCCGCCGAGGAATCCCTCGAACATCCCGGGCGGGAATCGTGTGGGGCGATGGAAGTCGGAAGCCATTGCCGCACACCTTACTCGCCCGAGCCGAGCGCCGACCCGGGGTATTGTGGATTCGCGGGCCTCTAGCTCAGTTGGCAGAGCAGCGGACTTTTAATCCGCGGGTCGTGGGTTCGAGCCCCACGGGGCCCACCCCTGTCATCCATTCGACTTCTCGACGATGGGTGCGCGGACCTGCACACAGCAGTGTCCGTCGCGTGGTTCGAGGCGAACGACCCGAGCCGACTCGTCGGCACCCTGTGCTGCACCCCGCAGGAGGGCGGCGTTGGCCGCGCAGATGGTCGCGGTGTGCCATTGCGCGAGACGATGGAACGGGCAGTTGGCGAGTATCAGCCCGCCATCGTCGGTTGCGAGAGGCTCGTAGCCGGTGGCTTCGAGCATCTGCTCGAGCGAGCCCGCTTCTGTGCCGAGCCGCCGGCCGAACTCCGTCGAGACGCGTTCGATCGCCTCGCCGATCGGATCTCCGGTTCGCTCGGCCTCCTCGATGGCAGAACTCAGGAGTTCGGCCGCGAGGTCGTAGTGCCGCTCGGGCACGGAGACGACGATCTCGGTGCTCGCGCGGCGATAGAACTTGGCGGGTCGACCTGCCCCGGGCCCGGTCTTGCCGCTCCGACGGCGGAACTCCGTCTCGAGCAGGCCGCTCTCCGCGAGGCGCTCAAGATGGAAGGCAGCCGTTCCGCGCGGTATGCCGAGGGCGGTTGCCGCCTCGTCACGATCGACCGCGGTGCCACTGCGAGTGACGAACTCGAACAGCGAACGACGCAACGGATCGCCGATCGATGCGACGGCCGTCACCTTCTGCTGCTGCGAGAGGTCCTCCATGTCCTCCATCGTATTCTAAAACAGCAGATCTTGACAAAAGAAATGAACGGCTCGTACAGTCGAGACGAGGCCGCGAGTGAGTCGCGGCACGGAGGAATCGATATGGCGCACACTGGGAGATCACGCTCGGTCGGCGGCACGGCATCGCCGACGGCGGCACTGTCAGCCGAGGGCGTCAGCATCTGGCTCGACGACCTCTCGCGGGAGCGAATCCTCTCGGGTGGTCTCGAGGCGCTCATCGGCGAGCGGAACGTGGTCGGCATCACCACGAACCCGACGATCTTCGCCACGGCGCTGTCTGCCGGAGACTCGTACGACGAACAGGTCGCCGCACTCGCGCGGGCAGGAGCTTCGGCCGAAGAGGCGGCCTTCGAGATCACGACCGAAGACGTGCGGCGTGCCGCGGACATCCTGCGCCCCATCCACGACGCGACCGGCGGGCTCGACGGATGGGTCTCCATCGAGGTGAGCGCGAGCTCGGCGCACGACACAGGGGCGACGATCGCCGAGGCCCGACGCCTCGTCGCTGCGCTCCGTCGACCGAACGTGTTCGTGAAGATCCCCGCCACGATCGCGGGCCTCGCAGCCATCACGGCTTCGATCGCGAGCGGGATCAGCATCAACGTCACGCTCATCTTCGGCCTCGACCGATACCGCGCGGTGATCGATGCCTACCTCACGGGCCTCGAGCAGGCGCATGAGGCGGGCATCGACCTGGGCTCCATCAGGTCGGTCGCCTCGTTCTTCGTCTCGAGGGTCGACACGGAGGTCGACAAGCGACTCGAAGCGACCGGTTCCCCCGACGCCCTCCATTTGAAGGGCACCGTCGGTGTGGCGAACGCGCGACTGGCCTACGAGATCTTCGAGCAGCAGTTCGCCACGAAGCGGGCGCAGCGTCTCATCGAACTCGGCGCGAACCCGCAGCGCCCGCTGTGGGCGTCGACCGGAGTCAAGGATCCGGCCCTGCCCGACACGAGGTACGTGGTCGACCTCGTGGCACCCGGCGTCGTCAACACGATGCCCGAGAAGACGTTGCACGCCACGTTCGACCACGGCGTGATCCGGGGCAACACGATCGCCGGTACCTACGAAGCGTCACGCGGCGTGCTCGCCGCCATCGAGGCACTCGGCATCTCATACGACGAGGTGACCCTGACCCTCGAGAACGAGGGGGTCGACAAGTTCGCCGCCTCGGGTGAGCAACTCGTGGCGAACCTCGCGGGAGCGCTCGAAGCGGCACGAGTCGACGGATCGAGGGATTCGCCGTGAGCCTTGCGACCGAGGCTCCGGGCATCCCCGCCGAACGCCCTCGGCTCGTCGAATTCGAGGTCGAGACGAGCATCCCGACCCGCCACGGGTCCTTTCGATTCCGCGCATACCGCGATCTCGTCACCGGGAGCGAACACTTGGCGATCGTCTCCGGGAGACCGGCCGCGCATGGCGCCCTCGTGCGGGTGCACTCCGAATGCCTCACCGCCGAGGCGTTCGGATCCGAGAAATGCGAATGCGGGCCGCAACTGGACTTTGCGCTCAGCACGATCGCGGCGAGCGACGGAGTCGTGATCTACATGCGAGGCCACGAGGGCAGGGGCATCGGCCTGATCGCGAAGCTCAAGGCGTACCGCTTGCAGGAGACGGGCCTCGACACCCTCGACGCGAACATCGCGCTCGGCCTGCCCGCTGACGACCGCGACTACGCGGCAGCCGCGGCGATCCTCGACGATCTGGGCTTGCGATCCGTGCGCCTGCTCACGAACAATCCCGAGAAGATCTCGCAACTCAGCGCAAGCGGCATCGAGGTGATCGAGCGAGTGCCACTCGTCACCGGAAAGGCCGCATCCAACCTCACGTATCTCCGCGCCAAGCGCGACCGGATGGGCCATCTCTTCGCTGCCGACATCTGACTGGCCCCGCCGGGAGCGAGCAGGCAATCATCGCGTCCTGACAGCCGGCGAGCGCGGGCGGAAGAACCCGCGTCAGGGTGCCGGCGGCTCGTACAGCAGCCCGGCGGCCTCGATTGCGCCACCGGACCGCAGGCGATCGCGCGCCTCGTGTTCGACGAGCACGGGAATGAAATCCCGGATGGGGTTGCCGTCGAGCCGCTGGTGCTCCTCGGTCACGACCACCTCCACGTGCGCACGCGGGACTTCGGGGAAATGGGCGGAGAGACGATCGACCACGACGGCGACCGCACGAACTTCGTCAGACCTGTCCATCCCACGAGTGTCCGCCTCCGAGCGCCGGGATTCAAGAGGGCATGACCGTCCGACCGGTGACATGCCGGGATCATGCATGTGCTCCTCGCACCTGTCAAGGGCTGTCGGATGCAGGAAGGGACGCGTTAGATCGGATACACGGAGTTGGGCAGCTCCGATTGGTGGGCCGGCCCCCGCAGCGCGACATGATCGACAAGCGCATCCAGGGAGTCTGCAGGGCCGGTCCACCGCTTGGACATGGCCGGCACGTTCGATGGAGAAATGGTGCACGATGCTCACGCAACACGAAGCTCAGGTCGGTGGCTCCCACGTGGAGCTGACTCCGCTGAGCGCGACGGTCTGGAGGGTCTGCGACGACCGGTGCGATGACGGGGACACGCGCAAGCTCATCGGCTATCTGCAGCTCATCGACGACGAGGTCGAGATGATGTGGATGCGCCCGCGTCCCGGCGTCTGCTACCGGTACCGCAGCATCGAGGAGGCCGTGCGCGCCGTCGCGCTGCGGCACGCGCTCGTGGCATCCGACCGCCGTTGACGACCGCCCCGGAATGCCCGCCCGTCACTCGATCGACAGGTTCGGCCGAGTGCGCACGCCGAACTCGTGCCGCAAGGCGCTGAGCGCTGCATACCAGCCCGCGAGGCCGTGCACGCCGGGACCCGGCGGCGTCGATGCCGACGCGAGGTAGACACCCCGCGCTGGTGTGCGCCACGGCTCGGTCGAGACGACCGGACGGCGCACGAGCTGGCCGAACGACGCTGCGCCTGCGGCGATGTCGCCGAGCACGTAGTTGGGATTGTGGCGCGCCATCTCGATCGCGGTCATGCTCGACGAGGCGAGCACGACGTCGCGGAACCCCGGCGCGAAGCGCTCGATCTGACGCGTGACGGCCTCCGTCTGGTCGATCGTCGATCCGGCGGGCACGTGCGTGTACGCCCACAGCACCTGCCGCCCCTCGGGCGCGCGCGACTCGTCGACGATCGACGGCTGCGAGGCGAGCACGTACGGCGAGTCGGCGTGCCGGCCCCGGTGCACCTCGCGCTCGGCACTCGCGATCTCGGCGCGGGTGCCGCCGAGGTGCACGGTTCCGGCACCATGGAGCGCCGGATGCCGCCACGGCACCGGTGCCGAGAGTGCGAAGTCGACCTTCGCCGCAGCGTCGCCGTAGGCGAACCGGCCGAGCGCGCGGAGGTAGCGAGCGGGCAGGCGCCGTCGGGCGATACGCGAGAGCGCACTCGGTGTCACGTCGAGGAGCACGGCGCGGGCTGGGGGCAGCGCCTCGAGGTCGGTCACCTCGGCATCCATCACGAGCTCGCCGCCGTGGGAGAGGAGATCGGCGACCATCGCGTCGATGATCGCCTGGCTGCCGCCCACCGGAATCGGCCAGCCGCGACCGTGCGCGAACGCCGTGAGCGAGAGCGCCGCTCCCGCCGTGGACAGGCTCGGCATCGGCCTGATGGCGTGCGCCGCGACGCCCGTGAGCATCGCGGGTGCCAGCTCGTCGGTGAAGCGGGCGTTCCACAATGGCGACCCCTGCTCGAGCGCGGCGAGCCCGAAACGTGCGGCGGTGAGCGGGTGGTCGGGCACGCGAAGCAGTTGCGAGCCGGTGAACGACGCGACCTCGTCGGCGTGCTCGACGAGCGGGCGCAGGAGCGAGCCGTACGCCGCTCCGTCGCGCCCGAGCCCCGCGATGGTGCGGTCGAGGTCGCGGTAGGCGATGCCCGCGCGCCCGCCGTCGAGCGGATGCCCGAACGACGCGGGCGGCAGTCGCAGCTCGATACGGCGTTCGAGCTGGAACTCCCGGAAGAAGCGGGATGCGAGCGCCATCGCATGCACGGCCGAGCACACGTCGTGCTGAAAGCCGGGAAGGGTGAGCTCGGCGGTGCGCGCCCCGCCGCCGGGGGTCGCGTTGCGCTCGAGCACCTGCACCGCGAGGCCGGCCCGGGCGAGCGTGACGGCGGCGGCGAGCCCATTCGGCCCGGCGCCGACGATGATCGCGTCGAACGAGGTCATGTCGCCGTGATCGCCGCCGGGCGATGCCGGAGGTTCGTGGGCTTCATGGGTTCATTCTGCTCCGGCGGTGCCGCCGCGACGACGGCGACGCGCGTCGTCCGAGCGTTCGACTCTCGCCGCGGTACTCCCGTCCCTCGGCGAGGAACGCGAGCCGGCGAAGGGTCTCGGCGTTCCGCCACAGCAGCAACGGCTCCGTGAGGAACCGCGGCACCCAGCGCGCGGGCCCGGCGGTGGGCTCCTCCTGCAACCGCACGACGCATCCGCCGCCCCGCCGCTTCACGTCGATCGTCACCGTCGCCTCGCCGATCGGCCAGCCCCTGGCCTGGAAGACGGCACGGCGCGGCGGCGACCAGTCGAGGCTGACGGTCACGTCGTCGATCACGGCAGGCCACACGCCGACGGAGTGGTGCAGCCGGCTCTCGGGCCGGGGCCACGTCAGCTCGACATCACGCATGCGCGATGCGCCGACCACCCACGACGGGTAGAGCCATCCGTCGGCGAGCACTTCGAACACCGCCTCGGGCCGGCACGCGAACTCGCGCACGTTTCGCGACATCCGGTCCCCCTCGTCTCGGCGGAATCGATGGAACACGTCGACGGGACGCATCGATGGACTCGACGATACGAAGTCGCGGCGCCCGCGCGCGCGGGGTTGACACGACGTCAGCGGTGCGGCGGCCGTGCCCCTGCGATGCCGTTCTCGAACGCCCAGATCACGACGTGCACCCGGTCGGGCAGCTCGAGCTTCGCGAGGATGGCCGCGACGTGGGTCTTCACGGTGTTGCCCGTCATGAAGAGGCGGCGGGCGATCACCTCATTCGAGGCGCCCGTCACGAGCTCGCCGAGCACCTCACGTTCACGCGAGGTGAATCGGGCGAGCAGCGCCTCGGGATCGGCTGCGCCCGGCGCCCGGGCGACGAAGTCGACGAGGGTCGCCGTCGCCCTCGGCGCGAGCACGGCATCGCCGGCGTGCACGGCGCTGATCGCCGCGGCGAGCTCATCGCTCGAGACGTCCTTCGTCAGGAATCCGCTCGCCCCGGCGTGGATCGCCGCGAACACGTACTCGTCGAGGTCGTACGTCGTGAGCACGAGCACTCGCGTGTGCGGATGATCGCGCCGGAGCAGCTCGGTCGTCGTGATGCCGTCGAGGCGAGGCATCCGGATGTCCATCAGGACCACGTCGATGCGATGGGCTCTGGCCTGTTCGAGCAGCGTCGCCCCGTCGGGCGCCTCGGCCACGAGCTCGAGGCCGTCGTGCACTTCGATCATGGCGGCGAGCGCGGAGCGGATGAGCTCCTGGTCGTCGGCGATCGCGACGCGGATGCGACCCGGCGCTGCGGGGTCAGCCACGGTGCTCCTCGAGGTTGAGCGGAAGACTCGCTCGCGTCTGCCATCCACGGTCGGCACGAGGGCCGCTCTCGAACCGTCCACCGGCCTGCTCGACGCGATCGCCCATGCCCCGGATGCCGCGGCCGACCTGCCCCGGGCGGTGCGGGCCGGCCGTCGCCCCTGCCCCGCCGTCATCGGTCACTGTGACGATGAGCTCGTGGTCGACCCACGCGAGCTGCACGTCGCTCCGGGTCGGCGGATCGGTGTGCTTCAGCGTGTTCGTGAGCGACTCCTGCACGACCCGGTACGCGGTGAGGGCGACGCCTGGGCTCGTCGCGCAGGGCGGGCCCGACTGCGTGAGCGAGATCAGGCGCTCGGGGCCCGAGGCGAGCTCGACGAGCCCGGCGACGTCGTCGAGCCCCGGGCTTGGAGCCAGGGGTGGCGTCTCGTTCTCGTTCGTGTCGCCGGGCGGCTCGGCGAGCACGCCCAGGAGTCCCCTCATGTCGGCCATGGCGGCACGGCCGGTCGCCACGACCTGCTCGACCGCGGTGCGCGAGCGGGCGTCATCCCGGCCGTGCAGCACGCGGGCGGCCTCGGCCTGCGCCACCATCACGGCGAGCGAGTGCGAGATGACATCGTGGAGCTCCCGCCCGATGCGGCGCCGCTCGTCGGCGACGGCCACGCGCTCGGCCTGCAGTTGGAGCTCGGCGGCCTGCTGACGCCCGAGTGCCTGCGCGGCGAGCTTGCGGCGAGACTCCCGGAGGTAGCGTCCGAGGGCCCACGCCGCGCCGATCGATGCGACGAGGAACCCGCCGAGTGCGATCAGCAGTCCGACTTCGGCCGCCGGCTCCCATGCCACCGCGACGCTGGTGATCAACCCCGCGCCGATGACCCCGACGACGAGGGCCGCGACATCCGCGACGCGATCGTCGCTCATGGCCGCCGTGAACACGAACATCAGGTAGGCGAGACTGCTCGGCAGCAGCACCACGATCGTGGGCGCGCCGGGCAGGCTCATGATCGTGAGCACGAGCATGACGGCGGATGCCGCTGCGAGGGCGACGCGCGGCGCGCGCCGCCGGAACACGACCCCGACGTGCAGCACTGCGAGCAGCGTGAGCGTCACGGCGAGCCACGCCGCGTCGTGCGGAACCCGCGCGGCACCGAAGATCTCCACGAGCGTGACGGGCAGCGCCGCGGCCGCGGCCGCCGCCGCCCAGACCCAATCGGCGGGCGTCGGCGGGCGCGGCTCCTCTGCGCGATGACCGGCGGGCATCGGCTGCTGGGTGCGTGAAGCGGTGACCATTCCACGACCACGCTAGTCGGCGGCGCCGCTCATGGTCTCACCCGTTCGGGTGAGGTGGCGGGGCGGGGGTCACGGCACGCTGACGTGACCGGCCACGACGATTGGATCCGACATGACGTTCGCAGAACTTCCCTCGCTGCCACGCGAAGCAGAGCACGGACGAGGCGCCGCCGTGGAGCTGCGCTCCCGCCGGAAGCCGGCGTACATCGCCCTCGTGGCCTCGGCGGCGCTCGCCGGCCTCGGGCTCACCTGGCTCCTCGCGCCGTGGCTGAACCCGTTCGGGGGCACTCGGATGTCGAGCATCGTGAGCACCGTCCTCGGCCCCGAAGCCGTCGCCGTGACGGCGATCGTGACCGGTGCCGCCGGCGTGGTGCTCGCGGCGATGGTCGCGTGGCACGGCCCCGGCACGCGTCGGGTCGCTCCGCTCGGCGTCATCGCGGCCGCCCTCTCGTGCGTCTCCGGCACGGCGCACGGCAGCATGGCGATCATCGCCTACGCGGGCTACCTGTTCGGCTTCCTCGCCGTCGTCGCGGGCATCGTCACGATCGGCGTGACCCTCGTTCGCGCGCCTCGACTCGGCCTGGCGCTGCTCGCGGGCTTCGGCGTGCTGCTCGCGGCATCCGTCTGGCTCGGAGGCCTGACCCTAGGGGGCGTCGCCGAGTTCGCGACCGCGTTCGGCGGCGCGCTGGCCGCCGACCTGCCGAACCTCGTCGTCATCGTCGTCGCCGTCGCCGCGACCCTCGCCTGGACGGCGCTCGCCATCATCGTCTTCCGGGCGAGCCGCAGCGGACACTCGTTCGGGGCGTGGCTCATGCGCCACCGCCGCGCACTCACGATCCTCGCGGCGCTCGGCCCCGTGCCGTACGCCGTCGCCCGGCTGAGCTGGCTCACGCCGTGGCCGCTGTTCGGCCCGGCCGCGGACGAACTCTCACCCGCCATGCTCGCCACGGGCCTCATGCTCGGCGCCGGCGCGATCGCCGCGAGCATCCTCACCCTCGGCTTGATCCTGCCGTGGGGCGTCGAGTTCCCGCAGTGGATGCCGCGCATCGGCGGCCGCCCCGTTCCCGTCTCGGCCGCGACCGTTCCGGGCTTCATCGCGGCAGGGGCGCTCTGCATCTCGGCCGCGCCGATGTTCGTGACCCTCGTCGGCAGCACCGACGCGCCGGTCGACGCGCTGGCGATGAACCTCGTGCTGCCGTTCTGGTTCTGGGGCCCGATGCTGGCGCTCGCGGTGTGGGCGTACGCCGCCTGGCGCGGACGCGATGGGTCGGCCGCTGCGGGGCCTGCCGGCGAGTAGCGCGGCGGCGTGATGGTCGGGCGACCACGGCACCGCCCGACGGGCGTTCGAGCTACTCGGTCTGGCCGGCGAGCTCGAACCCGCCCGTCACAGCGGCCCCTCCCCAGGTGTCCCTCGAGCGCACCACCTCGTGCGTTCGGGGTTCACGCTAGACCTCGCATGCCCTTCCCACTAGGGGCGCAGTGATTTTGGCGCGGGATCGTCCGCGGACACCGAGATCCGGCGTACACCCCCGGGCTGCCGCAACGGATGCCCCGTCGCCGCCTCAGCCGACGAGCGCGCGGAACCCCGACATGAGCGCGACCCGCTCGGCCGAAGTGCGCGCGAGCGGCGTGACGGTGAGGCTCGTGACGCCGGCTTCGGCGAATGCCGCGACGCGCTCTGCGACGTGGGATGCCGGGCCGATGAGCGAGACCGCGCGCACGAGCTCGTCGGGCACGGCCGCGATCGCCTCGTCTTTGCGACCGTCGAGGTAGAGGTCTTGGATCCGAGCCGCTTCGGCCTCGAAGCCGAAGCTCGCGATGAGGTCGTTGTAGAAGTTCTTGCCCCGTGCGCCCATACCCCCGACGTAGAGCGCGAGCTGCGGCTTCACGAGCGGCAACACGGCCTCGGGATGGTCGGTGATGGCCAGTGCCGGGCTCGCGACGATGTCGAGCGGGTCGAGCTCAGCCGAACGGCGGGCGCGGCCCGCGGCGAGCGCATCGCCCCACACCTGTGCTGCCCGCTCGGGGTGGAAGAACATCGGCAGCCAGCCGTCGGCGATCTCAGCGGTCTGCTCGACCGACTTCGGGCCGAGCGAGGCGACCGTGATCGGGATGCGCTCCCGCACGGGATGGTTGATGAGCTTCAGCGGCTTGCCGAGCCCGGTGCCCTCCCCAGCGGGGAGCGGAATCTGGTACCGCGTTCCCTCGTGCACCACGGGCTCGCGACGCCACACCATGCGGCAGATCTCGATGATCTCGCGCGTGCGGCCGAGCGGCGCGTCGTACCGGACGCCGTGGAAGCCCTCGATCACCTGCGGTCCCGACGCGCCGATGCCGAGCTCGAAGCGCCCGTTCGACACGTAGTCGAGACCGGCGGCCGTCATCGCCGTCAGGGTGGGTGTGCGGGTGTAGATCTGGAAGATGCCCGACGCGAGCGTGATCGTCGAGGTGCGCGCCGCGAGGAATCCGAGCTGGCTCACCGCGTCGAACGAATACGCCTCGGGCACGGCGATCAGGTCGAGGCCGGCCCGCTCGAGCTCGGCCACCTCGTCGGCGACCTCGCGGAACCCGCCCGCGTAATTCAGGAACATGCCGACGCGCATCCACGGCTCCTCACGTTGATTGGCCCGGGCAGGTGCCGACGGACACGTCAGACCCTAATCCAGGCGGCGCCCTGCGCCATCGCGTTTGTGACCTCTCCACTATGCGCGGATGACGACCACGGCATCCATCGTGGGATGCGGACGACGGCGCCGGTCGCGAGCGCGCCTTCAGCAGTCTCGAAGACGGATGCCGCAGGCTGGTGTTCCGCGCGGGCGCGCGGCGCGACGAACGGAGACGTGATGGGCTGGAGCGTGGTGCTCGACGTGGTGCTCGTGCTGGTGTTCATCGGCGCGCTCGTGAACGGATACCGGTCCGGCATCCTCGGCACCGCCGCCGGGCTCGTCGGTCTCATCGCGGGTGGCATCGCCGCGTACTTCGTCATGCCGTGGATCACCGGCATCGTCCCGGTGCCCGAGTGGCGGGCGCCCGCGGCGATCATCGCGGCGCTCGTGCTGCTCTCGCTCGGGTCGTGGCTCGGCGCCGTGGTGGGCAGCGCCCTGCGGCACGGCGCGCGAGCGGTGAAGCTCGGAGTCCTCGACCGCGTGCTCGGCGCGATCGGCAACCTGCTCGTCACGGCCTTCGTCGTGGCGCTCGTCGGCTCGGGCGTCTCGGCGATGGGCGTTCCCGTGCTCTCGCCCGCGGTTGCGAGCTCGCGAGTCCTCCAGGTGCTCGACGACGTGACGCCGGCCCCTGCACGCACGCTCCTCGCCGAGCTCCGCACGGCCGCGCTCGGCGGCGCCATCCCGTGGCTCGTCGACGTGCTCGAGGCGCCCCGGGAGAGCCCCGAGTTGCCGACCGGCGTCATCGACGACGCGGAACTCGCCCGCGCGGCGGCATCCGTCGTTCGCATCACGGGCCCGGCCTTCGAGTGCGGGAGCAGCCTGTCGGGCAGCGGATTCGTCGTCGCCGAGAACCGGATCGTCACGAACGCCCACGTCGTGGCCGGCGTCACCGAGCCGATCGTCGAAGCACCCGGGCAACCGGCCGTCGAGGGGCGGGTCGTGGCATTCGACCCCGAGAACGACCTCGCGCTCATCGCGGTGGAAGGCCTCGCCACCCCGCCGCTCGCGATCGCCCAGCCCGCGGCCGGCGCTGACGTCGCCGTCGCGGGCTATCCCTTCGGCGGGCCGTTCGAGCTGCGACCCGCGCGCGTGATGTCGAGCGGGCCGGTCACCATCAACGAGGGCGGCAGCACCTCGACCCGCGACATCATGACGCTCGCCGCCGATGTCGACCACGGCAACTCGGGCGGTCCGGTGCTCACGCTCGACGGCGCCGTGGGCGGCGTCGTCTTCGCGAAGGCCGACTCAGTCGACAACGTCGGCTTCGCCATTCCGGTCACCACGCTCGCGCCGCTCGCGGCCGAGGCGCCATCGCTCAGCGCGCCGGTCGCATCAGGGTCGTGCGTGCCCGGTTAGCGACCGGCGGTCGCAGCACGACGACGCGTCGCGCGGCATCCGGCCCGGCTATTCGGCACTGAAGCCCTCGAAGCGGATGCCCCAGCTCAACTGCCATTCCTCGCCCGGGTCGAGCCAGCGCAGTCCACGGCCCGAGTTGAACGCCTCAGCGGGCGCCGTCATCGGCTCGACGGCGATCGCGATGTCGCCCTCTTCTCCCGGGAACTGCCGTGTCGTGAACACCTGCACGTAGTCGAACTCGTCGTCGGCCCAGATCGAGACGCTGCGACCGTCGGGCGCGGTGAGCGTGTGCAGCACCTGGCCGTCTTCGCTCGCGAGCTCGCCGAACGCGTCGTCGAGCGAGAGCTCGCCGACCGGGCGACCCTCGCGGAAATCCCACTCGGTGCCGTCGACCGGCACCTCGCCGGTGGGCAGCAGGCGCTCGTCGACCTCGATGTGGCTCGCGGCGTCGAGCCGCAGCGTGAGGTCGCGCGTCGGCACATCGCCGATCTTCACGTAGGGGTGGGTGCCGATCGCGACGGGCGCGGGCTCGGCGCCGAGGTTCTCGACGAAGTGCGTGACCCGCAGTCCGTCGGCCACGAGCTCGTAATGCACGGCCGTTCCGAGGAGGAACGGGTACCCGAGCTGCGGGTAGATCGTCGCCGAGAGGGTCACCGAGTCGCGTTCGCGGGCGATCGGCTTGTACTCGGTGTACCGCAGCAGGCCGTGGATGGCGTTGTTGCGCGCGGGCTCGGTGATCGCGAGCTGGTGCTCTTCGCCCTCGTGACTCCAGCGGCCGTCGCGGATGCGGTTCGGCCACGGTACGAGCACGATGCCGGCGCCCATGGGCGGGGACTGGTCTTCGGCGAACTCGGGCACGAGATCGATGCCGTTGATGCTGAGCGAGCGGATGCCGGCGGCGACGGCGGTGATGGTCGCACGCACCTCCCCGCTCGAGGTCGAGGTCTCGAGGGCGAACTGCTCGCCCGTGGGAAGGGTCATGGATCCACTCTAGGGTCTCGGGCGAGCACCGAGAGTCCGGCATCCTCGAGCTCGGCGACGAGTGCCACGGGTGCCCAGGCATCCGTCACGAGCGCGTCGAAGGCATCGATCGGCGCGACTCGGCCGAGATGCACCTCGCCGAGCTTCGAGCCGTCGGCCACGACGATCGAGCGGGCCGCGGAGCGGAGCATGAGTGCCTTGACCGCAGCTTCGGGCAGGTTCGCGTTCGTCACGCCGTGCACGGGGTCGACGCCGTTGCAGCCGATGAACGCGAGGTCGACGTGCACCTCGTCGAGCATGGAGCTCGCGAGCGGATGCACGAGCGAGTGCTGCTTCGGGCGCAGCGTGCCGCCCGTGACCACGACGGTGAATCGCGGGATCTCGTCTTCGAGCTCGAGGGCGATCGAGAGACCGTTCGTGAACACGGTGAGATCTTCGAGGTCGGTGCGAGCGCGCAGCGCCCTGGCGATCTGCAGCGTCGTCGTGCCGACGTCGAGGATGATGCTCTGCCCACTGCGCACGAGCGAGGCGGCGTACTCGCCGATCTGCCGCTTCGGCTCGACGGATGCCGCGAGCGCCTCTTCGAAGCTCGGCTCGCGTTCGGGGCGCTCCGCCTCGAGCTGCGACGACACGGGCACCGCGCCGCCGTGGACGCGGCGGATGCCGCCCTGCCGTTCGAGTGCATCGAGGTCGGCCCTCGCGGTGACGGGAGTCACGCCGAAGGCGTCGCTGAGCTCGGCGACACGCACGAACCCGCGCTCTGCGACGAGGGCGAGGGCGAGCTCGCGCCGGCGCGGCGCGTCGAGCGCGACCCGCACATCGGCGCGAATGCGGGCCTCGCCGACCCTGATTCGCGCGACGTCGACGTATTCGTCTCCAGCCATACCGGCATTCTCCGGCCTCGCTGGCCGCTTTGCAATACGAAACCCAGTTGTTTGCGAAACGAAAGGCGCGTATCATCGCGGCGTGGCCGACCCGAACGAGACCGCCGACGCGGCATCCGTCCCCATCACCGACCCTCGCATCGAGGTGCGTCGCAGCACCCTGGCCGACGGCCGCGAGCTCATCTACTTCGACGACGCCGACACGACGCTGCCGCCCGAACGCGGCATCGACGAGCGAGCGCTCGATCCTCGACCCGCCACCGCGCACATGCGGCAGGATCCGCTCACCGGCGAATGGATCTCGATCGCCGCCGCCCGGCAGAACCGGGTGTTCCTGCCCCCTGCCGATCTCGATCCGCTCGCGCCGCAGCGCGAGGGCAACCCTTCAGAGATCCCGAGCGCGTACGACGTGGCCGTGTTCGAGAACCGTTCGCCGTCGTTCGGGCCCGAGCTCGCGGCCGACGGCACGGATGCCGCGAGCGCCGCCGCCCTCGCCGAGCTCCGCAGCGTCGGGCTCGAACGCACTCGCACGTCGATCGGCCGGTGCGAGGTCGTGTGCTTCAGCCCAGAGCACGAGGGCTCCTTCGGCACCCTCACGGTCTCGCGCGCCCGCACGGTGATCGAGGCATGGGCCCAGCGCACGGCCGCGCTGTCGGCGCTGCCCGGCGTCGAGCAGGTCTTCCCGTTCGAGAATCGCGGGAAGGAGATCGGCGTGACGCTCGGGCACCCCCACGGCCAGATCTACGCCTACCCCTATGTGACGCCGCGCACCCAGCGACTCCTCGACTCGGTCGAGGCCTACGGGCCGACGCTCTTCGCCGACCTCCTCGAGCGGGAGCGGAACGGGCCGCGAGTGCTCATCACGGGCGAGCACTGGACGGCGTTCGTGCCGTTCGCGGCACGCTGGCCCATCGAGGTGCACCTGCTCCCCCACCGTCACGTGCCCGACTTCGCGGCGACGAGCCTCGCCGAGCGCGACGAGCTCGCCGAGCTCTACCTGCGGCTGTTGCGCGGTGTCGACGCGCTCTACGACACGCCCACGCCGTACATCGCGGCGTGGCACCAGGCGCCCGTGCACGAGCGACGCGACGACGTGCGGCTCATGCTGCAGCTCACGAGCCCTCGCCGCGCCGCCGACAAGTTGAAGTACCTCGCCGGCTCGGAGGCCGCGATGGGGGCATGGATCGGGGATGTCACTCCTGAGTCGCAAGCTGAGGCGCTGCGCGCCGCAATCGGAAGGGTCCAGGTATGAGCGAGGTCGCCGAGGCGATGCACGGATTCGCCGAGTGGTTCGGACGCCCACCCATCGGCACGTGGTCAGCACCCGGCCGCGTCAACCTGATCGGCGAGCACACCGATTACAACGACGGGTTCGTATT
Organism: Agromyces albus; assembly: GCF_030815405.1. Lineage (NCBI taxonomy): Bacteria > Bacillati > Actinomycetota > Actinomycetes > Micrococcales > Microbacteriaceae > Agromyces > Agromyces albus. The sequence continues at coordinate 2,626,524 of NZ_JAUSWX010000001.1, forward strand.
CCCGTTCGCGATCGACCGGCGCACGGCGGTGGCCCTCGGCGATCGTGACGACCGCGTCCTCCGCGTCGCCTCGAGCTTCGCCGCCGAGCCCGTCGAGATCCACCTCGACGAGCTCGCGCCCGAGGCGCTGAGCGGTTGGGCGGCGTATCCCCTCGGCGTCGCCTGGGCCCTCGGCGAGTTCGGCGCCGACCTCGAGCACGTGCGCGGCGTAGACCTGTACCTGAGTTCTCGCGTGCCGGTCGGAGCTGGACTCTCCTCGTCGGCCGCGATCGAGTCTGCCGTCGCGCTCGCACTCGACGAGCACTGGGGTCTCGGGTTCGACCGGCCCACGCTCGCGAAGGTCGGCCAGCTCGCCGAGAATCGCGTCGTCGGCGCGCCGACGGGCATCATGGACCAGTCGGCGTCGCTCCTCGGCGAGGCCGACGCCGCCGTCTTCCTCGACTGCCGGAGCCTCGACGCCGACGTCATCCCGCTCGGGTTCGAGACCGACGGGCTCTCGCTCGTGGTCATCGACGTGCGCGTCGAGCACGCGCACGCCTCCGGCGGGTACGCGGCGCGGCGCGCCTCGTGCGAAGCCGGAGCGCGCGCGCTCGGGGCCGAGTCGCTGCGCGATGTCCATCCCGACGATCTCGCTCGCGCCGAGGTGCTGCTCGACGACGAGACGTTCCGCCGTGTTCGCCACGTCGTCACCGAGAACCAGCGTGTGCTCGACACCGTGCGCACCCTTCGGGAAGACGGCCCTGGCGCGATCGGGCCGTTGCTCGACGCCTCGCACGTCTCGATGCGCGACGACTTCGAGATCTCGGTGCCCGAGCTCGATCTCGCGGTCGAGACCGCGCAGGCACACGGCGCGATCGGCGCGCGCATGACGGGCGGCGGCTTCGGCGGCTCCGCGATCGCGCTCGTGATCGACGGGCTCGTGCCGGTCGTGACGCGTGAGGTGCTCGCCGCGTTCGCCGAGCGAGGCTATCGCGAGCCCGCCGTGTTCACCGTGCGCCCGAGCCAGGGTGCACGGCGCGACGCATAACGGCGGCGAGCAGTCAGGGGTCGCATCGGCACGCGCAGTCGTCGATGCAGCCGCGGCTCTCCCACTACCCATCGAGGCAGGTGCACTCGACTTCGAATAGGGCCACCGCCAGGTGTCGCGCGTGCCGGAGGCGTTCGGCGTTGTCGCGGAGTACGTCCTCGGGACCGGAATGACCTCGACCCCGTCTCGATCGAGGACGGCGATGCGCATCTCGGCGAGCGCCAAGATCTTTCCCAGCAGCAGAAGGTCGACCCGGCGTCGCGACGACTCGATGCGAGCCACCTGTGACTGGTCGAGGCCAAGCGCGACCCCGAGCTCCCGCTGGCTCAAATCGCATATCCGCCGCACGCGCATCACGATTCCAGGCACATCGATCTCGGCGGCATCGACGCGGTCGAGCCCCTGCCGTCTAACGCCGTGCTGCTCCCGCCGCATGCCGAGCTACCCTATGCCATCGCGCAGGGGCGCGGCCATGCTACGCGGAGCGACGTCACGCGGATGCCTCGGGCGCCGGCTCGACGGGGCGCGGCGCGCCGCCCGTGATGCGCACGAGCTCGTCGAAGGTCGTGGGGAACACCGTCTTCGCGTGGCCCGCGGCCGCCCACACGACGGGATACTCGGCGAGCTGCACATCGACGATCGTGCGCACCGGTGCCGGGTGACCGAGCGGTGCGACGCCGCCGATCACCTGCCCGGTGGCGTTCTTCACGGTCTCCTTCGACGCCCGTCGGATGACGCCACCGAGCTCCTCGCCGAGCCACTCGGTGTCGACGCGGTGCGATCCCGAGGTGAGCACGAGGATCGGCTCTTCGTCGATCGTGAACACGAGCGAGTTCGCGATCTGGCCGACCTCGACACCGAGTGCGTCGGCCGCGAGCTGCGCCGTCGTCACGGCGTCGTCGAACCAGAAGATCTCAGGGCTGAGGCCGTGGCCGGCGAGAGCTTCGGCGACACGGTCGACGGCGGGGTGGGAGGACTGGGCCATGCACCGATCCTACGATCGGGCGGAGACCGTCGGCGCGAAGGAATCACCCGCTAGAAGGCCATCCCGCCGCCCGATACGTAGATCGGATCCTCGCCGATCCTGATCGTGACGCGCCGTCGGCGCCGTCGCCCACATGACGCGAAGGGCGCCGCCCGAGGCATCCGTGAACACGAGTGAATAGGCACCCTGCGGCACGGAGTCGCGACGATCGAAGACGCGATTCTGGAGCTGGCGCGTGAGCACCGCCATCGTCGTGAATGCGGGCTTCGGAGCGAGCACGCCCGACTGCGAGGAGGGATTGCGCACGAGCCCGAAGTTGGCCTCGGGGTTCTGCGGGTCGTTCCAGTCGTCGAGCAGGTCGTACACCATGTAGGCGTCGACGCCTGGGGCTCGTGGACCGAAGGCGACGCCGGGCGCGCGGATGCGGATTCGCTCGCGACGAGAGCCAACGCGCCTCCGCCCGTGAGGAGCGCGACAACCGCGGCGACGGCCACGACGATGCGCTGATCGGAGCGCCGCGCTCCCGCCGCAGCACCTGGGATGCCCCGATGCGTTCGCGCTCGATTCGCCCCCATGCACTATCGTGCGAGCGTGACCCAGCCTTCCCTCGCCCGCCGCCTCGGACTCCGCGACGCCGTCGTGATCGGCCTCGCTGCGATGATCGGCGCCGGCGTCTTCGCCGCCTTCGCCCCTGCCGCGCACGCCGCCGGTGAAGGGCTTCTCGTCGGCCTCGCGATCGCCGCTTTCGTGGCGTTCGCGAATGCGAGCTCGACCGCCCAACTCGCGGCACGCTACCCCGAGTCGGGCGGCGCCTACCGCTACGGTCGCGAGCGGCTCGGCGAGTGGCCGGGATTCTTCGCGGGGTGGAGCTTCGTCATCGGCAAGACGGCGAGCTGCGCGGCCATGGCGATCACGTTCGCCGCGTACCTCGCTCCCCCAGGCTGGGAGCGGCCGCTCGCGGCGGCCGCGGTCATCGTGCTCGCGGCCGTCAACCTTCGCGGCATCACCCGCACGGCGCGCGTTGCCACGGTCATCGTGATCGGCGTGCTCGCCGTGCTCGTGCTCGTCGTCGTCGCCGGATCGACCTCCATGTTCCAAGGCGGCGCGCCGTTCGGCGCGGGTGATCTGCTCGCCGAGGGATGGCTCGGCATCCTGCAGTCCGCGGGGCTGCTGTTCTTCGCGTTCGCCGGCTACGCGCGCATCGCGACGCTCGGCGAGGAGGTGCGCGAACCGGCTCGCACGATCCCCCGTGCGATCGCGATCTCGCTCGGGATCACGGTCGTCGTGTACGCCGCGATCGGCACGGTCGCACTCGCCTCGCTCGGCGCCGACGGGCTCGCGGCATCCGGCGCCCCGCTCGTCGACGTCGTCGAGGCCAACGGCTGGAACTGGGCCGAGCCGCTCGTGCGCCTCGGCGCCGCGGCGGCGGCCCTCGGCGCGCTGCTCGCCCTCATCGCGGGCGTCGGTCGCACGAGTCTCGCGATGGCGCGCGACGGCGAGCTGCCACGCGCGCTCGCGGCGGTGCATCCGCGGTTCCGGGTCCCCTATATCGCCGAGATCGCGGTGGCCGTCGTCATCGTCGTCGTCGTGCTCGCGGTCGACCTGCGCGGCGCGATCGGCTTCTCGTCGTTCGGCGTGCTGCTCTACTACTTCATCGCCAACGCCGCGGCGATCACCCAGCCGCGCGCCGACCGCCGGGTGCCGCGCGCACTCTCGGTGGCGGGGGCCATCGGATGCCTCGTGCTCGTCGTCACCCTGCCGCTCGTGTCGATCGTCGCGGGTCTCGCTGTGCTCGCCGTCGGCGTGACGTATCGGCTCGTCTCGCGGGCCGTCCGCTCGCGACGCGGGGCCGAACCGAGCGGCCCCGTAGGCTGACGGGATGAGCGCCGACCCGTCTGCCCGCATCCTCACCCTCGCGGGCATCCAGGCCCCTGTCGTCGACGAGACCGCGTTCGTCGCGGCGGGCGCGGTCATCGTGGGCGATGTGCGCCTCGCCGCCGGGTCGAGCGTCTGGTACAACGCAGTGCTCCGCGCCGAAGCCGAGCGGATCACCCTCGGCGAGGACTCGAACCTGCAAGACGCCGTCGTCTGCCACGTCGACGCGGGATACCCGCTCACCGTCGGCCGTCGCGTCTCGGTCGGGCACGGCGCGGTGCTGCACGGCTGCACCGTCGAAGACGACTGCCTCATCGGCATGAGCGCAACGGTGCTGAACGGGGCCGTCATCGGCGCCGGCTCGCTCGTCGCGGCCGGCGCCGTGGTGCTCGAGGGAACGGTCGTGCCGCCCGGTTCGCTCGTGGCCGGTGTGCCCGCGAAGGTGCGGCGCGAGCTGAGCGACGACGAGCGGGCGGGTATTCGCCGGAACGCCGCCTCCTACCTGCGCCACGTCGACGAGCACACCGCTCCCGTCGACTGACGGCGGCTCGAGCCGCTCCCGGCCGAGCAGGCCCGGTCGCGGGCACCGTCGACTGGGCTCAGCTCAGGCCGATTCGGTGAGCGGCCGGCGGATTCGACGCACCCGGCGCAGAACCCATCGCGAGGGAATGGCCACGGCCATCGCGACGAAGCCGGCGAGCGAGCGGTCGTGGCCGCCCAGCATCCGCTTGCGCTCGAAGGCCCTGCGGAGCGCCCCGCCCTGCAGGTTGTGCCGGCGCGCACGGAGCGGAAGCTGCCCGTCGTCTCGCGCGGCGACGAGGTCGTCGAGCCGATCGGTCCAGTCGTCGTGCTCACCGTCGTGGAAGTAGTTGTCGGCGAGCCAGTCGGGGTCGGGATGCCGTCCGGCACCCGCGATGACGGCGTCGGCGCCGGCGAACAGGCCGCTTCCCTCGAAGACCGTGTTGATGAGCTTCGGTTCCACGCCGAACTCGTCGATGAGGAGCGCCGGCACGCCCGCCGCCACCGCCTCGAGGACCGCCGTCGAGCTCACGGTGACGAGTACGGCGGCCCGTTCGAGGTGCTCGTGCATCGGACCGTCGAGCACCAGGAGGTTCGGTGGGAGGGTGCCGCCGAGCTCATCGCGCACGGCCGGGTCGGCGAGGAGCTCGGCGAAGTCGAAGGTCTCGGCGTGCGTCTGCGCCTCGCCCGCCCGAGCCCGAACCTTCACGATGACGCGGCGCGCCGGGCGACGTCGCGCCGCGGCTGCAAGCCAGCCGAGGAGCTGCACGCGCTCTTCGCGGGTCGCGGGCACCTTCGCCTGGGCCGCGAAGACGAGGTCGGTGCGTTCCTGTGCGCTCGTGCCGCTCGAGTAGACGGTGTCGCTCGACTCCGCAGTGCCGTTCGAGTCGCTCCCCCCGCCGGCCGCCGTCATCACTGACGTGCGTGTCCTGAGGAACGGGAGCGTCGCGAGCCCGAGGGCGACCGGCACCTCGAGCTCCGTGGCATTGCCCGTGAATTCGCGAACCTCGCGCCGGCTGTGCAGCACGATGAGGTCGACCTGCTCGCGGTACACGATCGCCTTCGGCGTCGGCCGGGATGGTGAGGCCGGGGAATCCGCTCAGGAGCACCGGCCGATCGGGGCCGGCTGCCACGAGGGGCACGACGACGCGCACGAGCGGCCCCCGGAGCGAGATCAGCGCGGCGTCGGGTCGCTGCGCTGCGATGAGTCGGGGCAGTTCGTCGAGCTCGACCGTGCGCACGGAATCCGGCGAGAACATCGTGCCGGCGAGCGCGACGCGGAGCTGCCTGGCGCTCGGAAGCACCGGCGTGGCGAGCACGACGAACTCGACCGACCACGAGTCGGCCGGCAGCTGCGAGGCGAGGGAGGCGCCCCACTTGACGTAGGAGTCGGAGTCCGCGACGACGAGGAGCGAGCGCCTCACAGCGCCGGCACCCGGCGGAGCTTCGCGCGCGGAGCCTCCTCGCCCGGGAAGACGCGCTTCACGCCGTCGCCCATGGCCTCGCCGATCACGCGGATGTCGCGCACGAGATGCTCGAATCCCACCGGCTCGAGCGACGCCGCCTGGTCGGAGCCCCACATCGCCCGATCGAGGGTGATGTGCCGCTCCACCGCGACGGCGCCGAGCGTGACCGCTGCCAGCGAGATCTGCAGGCCGCGCTCGTGCCCCGAGTAGCCGATCGGAACGCCGGGATAGCGCGAGCGGAGCGTCTCGATCGTGCGGAGGTTCGCCTCCTCGGGCGGCATCGGATAGCTCGAGGTCGCGTGCATGATGACGAGCCGGTCGGTGCCGAGCGTCTCGACGGCGCGGTCGATCTCGTCGAGCGTCGACATCCCGGTCGAGAGGATGACGGGCTTGCCAGTCTCGGCGATCGCATCGAGCAGTGCGAGATCGGTGACCGAGGCCGAGGCCACCTTGTGCGCCACGACGTCGAGGTCATCGAGGAACTCGACCGACGGGACATCCCACGGCGAGGCGAACCAGTCGATGCCGCTCCGCATCGCGTACGAGGCGATCTCGAGGTACTCGGACTGGCCGAACTCGACGCGCCGCCGGTAGTCGAGGTAGCTCATCGTGCCCCACGGCGTCTCGCGGGGCACGTCGCGCATGTGCTCAGGCGTGGCGATCTCGGGGGTGCGCTTCTGGAACTTCACGGCTTGCGCCCCCGACTCGACGGCCACGTCGATGAGCCGGCGCGCGATGTCGACATCGCCGTTGTGATTCAGGCCGATCTCGCCGATCACGTAGACGGGCAGGCCGGGGCCGATCGCGGATCGGCCGATGCGTACGGTCATGTCGTTCTCCCTCATTTCGAATCGTGCGGGCGCGCGGATTCGAGCGCCGCCCGGGCGACGTGGGAGTCACGTGCCTCGAGGATCAGGTCGGCGAGCTCGCGCACGGCGCCGTGCCCGCCGGGCTGCGCGAGTACGTGGCGGGCCGCCGCGAGCGCCTCAGGCGCAGCATCCGGAACCGCGATCGGCCATCCGACGAGATCGAGGGCGGGCAGGTCGCCGCGGTCATTGCCGAGATAGGCGATGCGATCGAGACGGATGCTCCGGTCCTCAGCCCACGCGCGAAGCACCGCACCCTTGTCCGAAACGCCCTGGGCGCACTCGACGCCGAGCTTCTCGGCTCGGCGCCCGACCACCGGATTCTCCTCGGCGGAGATGATGAGCACGGGGATGCCGGCCGCACGAAGTCGGGCGATGCCGTGCCCGTCGCTGCGGCTGACCCGCACCGTCTCGCGCCCGAGCTGGTCGACCATGACCGTGTCGTCGGTGTGCACGCCGTCGAAGTCGGTGATGAGCGCGTCGACGTCGATGAGCGGATGCCGCGGGCAGAGGTCGCGATCGACCCGCACGGCGAGCGTGCGCGCACGCTCGAGGTCGGCGGCGTCGTCGATCTCGGTGGCGTGATCGGGGTGCACGGGCTGGACGCCCACGCGCCCGAAGAAGCGGTGTCCCGCCTCCCGGAAGCCGGCGTTGGCGAACACGTAGAACGCGCCCGTCTCGGCGTACTCGGGCGTGCGGTCCTGCCGGCGCGGACGGTGGGACATCTCGTGATTCACGCCCACGGCGGTCGAGCCGATCTCGCGCCAGAGGAACACGTGCGTCGGAGCCGCGGAAAACACGACGTCGCGCTCGCCGCTCGCGACGCGTTCGACGGCGGCGTCGAGGTCGGCCGGGTCGATGAACGGCGATGTCGCCTGGATGAAGACGGTCACCGCCGCCGCCGCGGGTCGGGGAGCACCCGGAGGGAGCGTCTCGAAACCCGCCGCCATGGCATCCAGCGCATCCAGCGCGTGCAGCAGCGCCGACTCGCTCGTGGCGGTGCTCCCGGCGAGTTCGGCTGGGCGCTCGACGACCTCGGCACCCGCTGCGCGAGCGGCCTCGGCGATCTCCGCGTTGTCGGTCGTGACGACGACGCGGCCGATCCGATCCGCGGCGAGCGCGGCGCGCACGGCACGCTCGATGAGCGGCACGCCCCCCACCCGGGCGACGTTCTTGCCGGGCAGGCCCCGCGATCCGCCCCGCGCCGGGATGATCGCGGTCGCGACGCCGGCCGCGGCATCCGCCCGGCCGGTGCGTGTGTCCGCGTGATGTGCGGCGGCGACGACGGCCGGCGCCTCGGCGAGATCGATCTGGGCCATGGCGCGAAGCTACGCGCGCCAAGCGGCCGCCTGGTGCACACGTGGTGAACGCCGGGCGACCGCGAGGTCGACGAGCGGTGCCGCAGGCGCAGCTCCGCTAGCCCGTCCCGGCCCTCTCACGCCTGAAGAGGACCGGGACGAATCACCGCGGTGGGTTCAACCGCGCCCGATGCCGCCGCCGCTGTGCTTGCAGACGAAGCTGTCGGCACTGTCGGGATCGCCCGACGCGTACTGCGCCACCGAGGGGAATGGGCAGAGGGGGCGGCTGAGATCGGCGGACCAGCTCGCGGGAACGTCGGCGTTTGCCGGGTTCACCCACGCGTCGATCCGGTCGGGGGCCGATCCGTACTCGACCCAATCGATCAGGGCGGTGAGCCCTTCGTACTGGTCGGTCGCAGGGCCCCCTCTCACATGTCCCATGCCGGGCACTTCGAAGTACCGGGCGAACTGATCGGCCTTCTGGCCGTAGTTCGCGTCGAGCTCGTCGTACCAGGATCCGGTGTCGTCGACAGAGAACACCCCGTCCGATGCGCCGTGGACGACGATCATCTTCCCACCGCGCTCCCGGAGCGTGTCGAGCCTCGTCGGATCCGGCGGCGTCATGAACTCCATGCCGCTCTCGGTGTAGATGCCGCTCGTCGCGGAGATGCTCTGCGCGACGGCGTCGATGTCGACCGTGAGCGGCGAGGCGGGGATGCTGGGATCCGGCGGTGTCCCGAAGATGAATCCGATGGCGCCGGGATCGAGGCTCCTCGACGCGAAGAACTTCCAGAATGCCCAGTTGCCCTGGGCCAGTCCGGGATCGAACGGGAACGAGCTGTAGATCTCCTCGCCCTCGCTGGTGCGTGCTCCGGCGAAGACATCGGAGACGACCGACTTCTGCTCTGCGGTGAGGCAGGTGCCGTCCCGATCGACCTCGCAGGTCGGGACGTCGCGATCGATGGAGAAGGCCTTCTGACAGCGCTCGCTGTCCTGGACCATGCCGTCCTCGATCCGGTCGAGCCCATCGCACCGGGCGAGGATGGCATCGGCGATCACCCGTCGCTCGGCGGGGGTCAGGGCCGTGTTGAGGTCCGCGGCGTCGGTGGCCACCGTGACCCATTGCTGGGCGCCCCACACCTGCGCGACGGCGGCCTGCGGCAGGTTGAAGCCCGGCGCCACCGCGAGGAACCCGTCGTACTGGTCGGCGTAGCGCGCCGCGCCGACCATCGTGTGGCGCCCGCCGTTGGATCCGCCGGTCATGTACGACCGATCGGGGGACTTGCCGTACGCCGCCTCGATCAGCGCCTTGGCCATGGGCGTCAGGGTGCCGACCGCTTGATACCCGTAGTCCAGGCGTGCCTGAGGGTCGATCCCGAACGTCGGTCCCATCGATCCGGGGTGTCCGGCGTCCGAGCTGATCACCGCGAAGCCGAGCTGCAGGCCGCTCTCGCTTCCCGCATTCCCGAGCGCGGTCGCGACATTGCCGTCGAGACCGCCGTTGCCCTGGTAGAGATAGCGCCCGCTCCAGTCAGTCGGCAGGCGCATCTCGAATCCGATGCGGTAGGCCTGGCCGTCGACCTCGCTGAAGCGTTCGTTCATGTGGCCGCGAACGAGGCAGTGCTCGCCGACCTCGACGCCCGACAGCGTGCCGGCCGCGATGATCTCGGCGCCGGTGATCACGGTGCTGTCGTACTCGAACGCGATGAGCGATTCGCACTCCCCGAGGGTTCCGGGCTCCGCCGGTGAGAGCTGCGGGATCGCCGTGGACGGAGCGACGGGGACCGCGGCGGCGGCCGCGGCCGCGCCGGAGATCATCAGCGCGACGACTGCCGCGGCACCGAGGGTGACCGCGCGTATTCCGCCGCGCATCATCGCCGTCACCTCGGTGCCGACGACGGTGACCGCCGGGCTCTGCACTTCACGATGGATGACATGTCGATCCTCTCCATGCAGCGCCGGCGAGGTCGTTCTCACCGACGCGGTGACGATGGACGCAACGCTGCGCCGCCGTTGGTGCAACAGAGTAGACCCATTGATTGCATATTGCAACGATTGATGGTTGCATCCAATATGCGCCAGCCCTCGTCGCAAGCCGACGGTGCTACGGTTGTGCCGTTGCCTGCCGGAAGGATCGGAGCGTGGGAAAAGGGGGCGAGAGTGTTCTTCTCGATGACATCGCCTTCCTGCTCGCCCGCGCGAGCGCCGCGGGAATCGCGGCCGGCAACGATTCGCTTCAGCCGCTCGGATTGACGGTACGGGCTTTCGCGACCCTCACCCTGGCCGTCGAGCACGACGGCATCACGCAACGCGGCATCTCCGAGTTCCTGCGGCTCGATCCCAGCCGCGTTGTGGCCATCGTCGACGACCTGGAGAATCGAGGATTCGTCTCGCGCTTGGTGGGGCGCGGCGACCGCAGGATGAAGATCGTGGTCGCCACGCCCGCCGGTCATGCGTTGTTCAAACAGGCGGTGGCCGCAACTCGCGCGGGCGAGCGGGACCTCTTTCAGAGGCTGACCCCCGAGGCGCGCACCGAGGCGATCCGCGTGCTCCGACAGCTCGCCTTCCCCGACGATGGGTGAGGCCCGCTGGGTCCGTACCTGCAGTTTCGCCGCAGCGGTAAGTACGAGCGCCCGCCTGCTTACCGGTGCAGGCGCTGCTCCGCCGCCTTCACGACGTTGGCGAGCAGCATCGCGCGGGTCATCGGGCCCACCCCGCCGGGATTCGGCGAGAGGTGGCCGGCCACCTCGGCAACGCCGGGATCGACGTCGCCCGTGAGCCGGCCCTTGCCGGTGTCGTCGTCTTGCACGCGCGTGATGCCCACGTCGAGCACGGCCGCGCCGGGCTTCACCCAATCGGCTTTCACGAGGTGCGGCACGCCGACGGCCGCGACGACGATGTCGGCGCGAGCCACTTCGGTGGGCAGGTCTTGTGTGCGCGAGTGCGTGAGCGTGACGGTGGCGTCGAGGCCCTTGCGGGTGAAGAGCAGCCCGAGCGGACGGCCGACGGTGAGCCCGCGGCCGATCACGGTCACGTGCCGCCCGCGAATCGGCACGTCGTAGCGCCGCAGCATCTCGACGATGCCCGCGGGCGTGCACGGCAGCGGCGAGTGCAGCTCCCCCTCGATGCCGAGCACGAGCCGGCCGAGGTTCGTGGGGTGAAGCCCGTCGGCGTCTTTGTCGGGATCGAGCAGCTCGAGCATCGCGTTCTCGTCGTGCCCGGCGGGCAACGGCAGCTGCACGATGTATCCGGTGACCTCGGATGCCGCGTTCAGGTCGCGGATCGCGGCGCGCACGTCGGCCGTGGTCGCCGAGGCCGGCAGGTCGACGCGGATGGACTCGATGCCCACCTCCGCGCAATCGCGGTGCTTGCCCGCGACGTACGACCGCGAGCCGGGATCGTCGCCCACGAGGAGCGTGCCGAGCCCCGGCACGACCCCGTGCGCCTTCAGCAACTTGATGCGCGAGGCGAGCTCGCCCTTCACGGCCGAGGCCGTCGCCACCCCGTCGAGCGTGATCGCGGTCATGATGGCGCCTACTGCTCGAGGCCCGGGTACAGCGGGAACGCCGCCGTGAGGGCCTCGACGCGAGAGCGGAGCGCCGCGACATCCGCTTCGCCCTTGAGCGCGAGCGCGATGATGTCGGCGACCTCGACGAACTCGGCATCGCCGAAGCCGCGGGTCGCGAGCGCCGGGGTGCCGATGCGCAGGCCCGACGTGACCATCGGCGGGCGGGGGTCGAACGGCACCGCGTTGCGGTTCACGGTGATGAGCGCCTCGTGCAGGAGGTCTTCGGCCTGCTGGCCGTCGACCGGGCTGTTGCGGAGGTCGGCGAGCACGAGGTGCACGTCGGTGCCACCCGTGAGCACGTCGATGCCCGCGGCGCGCGAGTCGTCGGCGGTGAGCCGCTCGGCGAGGATCTGGGCACCGCGGATGGTGCGCTCCTGGCGCAGCTTGAAGTCTTCAGAGGCCGCGATCTTGAATGCCGTGGCCTTCGCGGCGATGACGTGCATGAGCGGTCCGCCCTGCTGGCCCGGGAAGACGTTGGAGTTGAGCTTCTTCGCGAGCTCGGTGTCACGTGCGACGATGAAGCCCGAGCGGGGGCCGCCGATCGTCTTGTGCACGGTCGACGAGACGACGTCGGCGTGCGGCACCGGGCTCGGGTGCAGGCCCGCGGCGACGAGGCCGGCGAAGTGCGCCATGTCGACCCAGAGCTTCGCGCCGACCTCGTCGGCGATCTCGCGGAACGCGGCGAAGTCGAGGTGGCGGGGGTAGGCCGACCACCCGGCGATGATGACCTTCGGCTTGTGCTCGAGCGCCTTGTCGCGCACGACGTTCATGTCGACGAGGAAGGTCTCGGGGTCGACGCCGTAGGAGACGGCGTTGTAGAGCTTGCCCGAGAAGTTCAGGCGCATGCCGTGCGTGAGGTGGCCGCCGTGCGCGAGCTCGAGGCCGAGGATCGTGTCGCCGGGCGTCGCGATCGCGCTCAGCACCGCCGCATTGGCGGTGGCGCCCGAGTGCGGCTGCACGTTGGCGTACTCGGCGCCGAAGAGCGACTTCGCGCGCTCGATCGCGAGGGACTCGGCGACGTCGACGTACTCGCAACCGCCGTAGTAGCGGCGGCCGGGGTAGCCCTCGGCGTACTTGTTCGTGAGCACGGAACCCTGGGACTGCAGCACCGAGACGGGAACGAAGTTCTCGCTCGCGATCATCTCGAGGTAGTTGCGCTGGCGACCGAGCTCGAGCTCGAGAACTTCGGCGATCTCGGGGTCGACCTCGGACAGCGGCGCATTGAAAACGGACTCGGCCAAGACTGGCTCCTTCATGACATACGGACCTACGTAGGGGTGCTGCCTCGCGCGCGCCAGCGCCGAGGTATGCGTACCGGCCCAGGCGTGCGGTCGGTCCGTGCCAGTCGCTCCCCGATGGTATCCATCTCAACGCCAGTCGCGACGCTCGCAAGCATAGCAACGGATGCCGGATCCGGCGTTTCCCGTGCGCCGCACGAGCGCGACGGTGACCTTCCATGACACGATGGTCCGATAGCTTGTTAGTTAGGATTCCTGACTCCCAGTACCGATCGGAGACGCCGTGACCGGCATCATCCCCGCCCCCACCTTCTTCGAACTCCACGAAGGCGCGGCGCCCTTCCGGCTCGACGACGACTCCCGGTTCGTCGTGAACTGCGCCGACGCGGCGGCGGTCGCCGAGACGTTCGCCGGGCGAGTGCGCGCGGCCACGGGATTCGAGCTGCCCGTCGTCGAAGGCGCGGCCGGGGCATCCGACCTCCGTCTCGTCATCTCCGACGGCGCGGCCGGCGGGTCGCCCGAGGGATACACCCTCGAGTCCGGCGGCGACGGCGTGCGCATCGCGGCCGATGCAGCTGCCGGGTTGTTCCGGGGCACGCAATCGCTGCGCCAGCTGCTTCCGCCCGAGATCGAGCGAGCGGATGCCTCGCGCGCACCGGCGGGCGGATGGACCGTGCCCGCGGCATCCGTCACTGATTCCCCTCGCTTCGCCTACCGAGGCGCGATGCTCGACGTGGCGCGGCACTTCTTCGCCGTCGAGGACGTGCTCGACTTCGTCGACCGGCTGTCGCTGCTGAAGCTCAACGCGCTGCACCTGCATCTCACCGACGACCAGGGCTGGCGCATCGAGATCGATTCCTGGCCCGAGCTCACCGGCATCGGCGCGTCGACCTCGGTCGGCGGTGCCGGCGGCGGCTTCTACACGAAGGACGACTACCGCCGGATCGTCGAGTACGCGGCCGCGCGGTTCGTCACGATCGTGCCCGAGCTCGACCTGCCCGGCCACACGAACGCCGCGCTCAGCGCCTACCCCGAACTGAACTGCGACGGCGTCGCCGCCGAGCCGTACGAGGGCGTCGAGGTGGGGTTCTCGTCGCTCTGCGCGTCGCCCGAGCGCGCGGAGGCCACCGACCGCTTCCTCGCCGACGTCACGCGCGAGGTCGCCGAGCTGACGCCGGGGCCGTGGCTGCACCTCGGGGGCGACGAATCGCTCGCGACGCCCCATGCCGACTACCTCGACCTCGTACACCGCATGACGCTCGCGGCGGTCGCCACCGGCAAGACCGTGATCGGATGGCACGAGCTCGGCGCGTCGACCGAGCTGCCTCCGGGCACCGTCGGCCAGTACTGGAGCCACGTCGAGCCCGAGGCCGACGCCGTCCTGTTCACGCGATCGTTCGTGGAGCAGGGCGGGAGCATCATCCTCTCCCCAGCCGACGTCGCCTACCTCGACATGAAGTACCCCGGCGATCCCGAGGGGCCGCTCGGCGGCACGCTCGGACTCGACTGGGCCAAGGGCCCGACGAGCCTCGAGGAGGCGTACGGGTGGGAGCCCGTCGGCATCGTGCCCGGCATCGACGAGTCCGACATCCTCGGCATCGAGGCGCCGGTGTGGACCGAGACGATCGCCACGGTGCCCGAACTCGAGTTCATGGCGTTCCCTCGCATCGCCGCGATCGCGGAGATCGCGTGGTCGCCGTCGGTGGCGGCCGGCGGCTCCCGATCGGAGGCGGACTTCGCCGCGCGCCTCGCCGCGCTCGGCATGCACCTCGACGAGCTCGGAATCGCGTATCACCGCGTCGACGGCGTGCCGTGGGCGACGCCCGGCGACGCACCGGCGCCTCGAGTCGAGGAGCCTGTCGGCCTCCCCGCCCGTTGACAGCGACGCACCATATACTCGCCTGACACGTCGAGGGGAAACCGGTGAAGAGGCGCACGGCATGGGTGCTCGCTGCGGTGCTCATGGCATCAGCTACCTGGTGGGCCGGAGCGGCCTTGATCGCGCCTCCACCTGCCCCCGCCATCGCGGTCGTGCCGCAGCCCGTCGAGGTGATCGGGGTCCGGGGCGACGCGTTCCGCCTCGGTCCCGACGTGCGGATCATGATCGACGGCGACCCACGGGAAGCGGGAGCGGTCGCCCGGCAGCTCGCCGACCTGTTGCGTCCGGCGAGCGGCTTCGAGCTGCCCATCGTGCGCGGCGAGGCTGAACCCGGCGATATCGCGTTCGTGCTCGCTGCCGGCGAGGCGCCCGATGGCCACGCCGCCGAGGGATATCGCCTGAGAGCCGATGAATCTGGCGTCCGCATCAGCGCGACCACGGCGGCGGGACTCTCGAACGGCATGCAGTCCCTGCGACAGCTCCTGCCCGCAGACGTCGAAGGTGGGCAGCTGCTCTCAGATCCGCTCGAGGTCGTCGCGGTCGAGATCTCCGACTACCCGCGTTTCGCCTACCGCAGCGCGATGCTCGACGTCGCCCGGCACTTCTTCTCGATCGAGGAGGTCGAGCGATTCATCGACGAGATCGCGATGCTCAAGATCAACACCCTGCATATGCACCTCTCGAACGATCACGGCTGGCGCATCGAGATCGAGGGTTGGCCGCTGCTCACCGAGGTCGGCGGCCTGTATGAGGTGGACGGCGGCCCCGGTGGGTTCTACACCCAGGAGGAATTCGCCGGAATCATCGACTACGCCGCGGAACGGAACGTCACGATCGTGCCGGAGGCCAACATGCCAGGCCACGTGCATGCCGCGCTCACCGCCTACCCGGAGCTCACGTGCGACGGCGTCGCGCGGCAGCCCCACACACCCGCGGCCGGTGGCGGGAGCACACTGTGCCCGACCAGTGTCGACGCGGAGCGACTCGCCGAAGACGTCATCCGGCAGCTCGCCGCGCTGACCCCCGGGCCGTACCTGCACCTCGGCGGAGACGAGGTCTTCGGCTACACCGAGGAGGAGTACACCTACTTCATGGAGCTCACGTCCCGGGTCGCCGAAGACGAGGGCAAGACGGTCGTCGGCTGGCAGGAGGTCGGTGCATCCGACGCACTGCCCATTGGCACGATCGGACAGTACTGGGGCTCCGCCGAGCCCGACGAGCTCGACGTCGAGCTCATGGAGTCCTTCCTCGACCAAGGCGGCGCGATCGTGATGTCGCCGTCCGATGTGGCCTACCTCGATCAGGTCTACCCCGATCGCCCCGCCGACTCCCGGCTCGGCCTCAGCTGGGCCGGTCCCACCGGCGTCGCAGACGCCTACGACTGGGATCCCGCCCGAATCTTCGAGGGCGTCGGCGATGACCAGGTGCTCGGCATCGAGGCACCGCTCTGGAGCGAGACGCTCACGTCGATCGACGACGTCGAGTTCATGGCGTTCCCCCGCCTCGGTTCGCTCGCCGAGGTCGGATGGTCGCCCGCGCCGGCGAACGGAGAACATCGCGACTTCGACGAGTTCGCACTTCGCCTCGTCACCTTCCTCGAGCGTTTCGAGGAGCTCGACGTGAACTTCCACCGCTCGAGCGACCTGCCCTGGTGACGGCAGCAGCCCAGGTGAAACCGTCCGCTCCGACCTACCGGTGACCGGCGCCTCGGGCTAGGATCCCGCGCAGGCGCGGGTGTGCCATGCCTCCGCGAGAGACCAGGGGAGACGCACGATGTCCGGAGTGGTGCATTTCGAGATCCCGGCTGACGATCAGGGCCGAGCCAGGGACTTCTACGGCGCGGCCTTCGACTGGCAGCTCGACGTCCTGCCCGAGCTGCAGTACACGAACGTGGTCACGACGCCCGTCGACGAACAGACCCAGCAGCCGCGAGAGCCCGGAGCGATCAACGGCGGGATGTTCCAGCGCGAGGGCGATCTCACCCACCCCATCATCACGATCGACGTCGACGACATCGACGCCACGCTCGAGCGGATCGCCTCACTCGGCGGGAACGTCGTGCAGGCGAAGAGCGCGATCCCGGGCATGGGGTACTACGGGTACTTCCGCGACACCGAGGGCAATGTCCTCGGGCTCTGGACGACGGCGCCCGACGCCGCTTGAGCGCGCGGCACCGGTGGCGGATGCCGCGGCTGGATGATCGACACGCGAACCGTCCGCCACCGCTGGACTGATGCGTCAGGCCCGAATACTCGTTGACCACCCCATGAACGGGGGATTGACCGGGTCTTTTCGACGCAACAGACTTTGGACGGGCTTAGTGACGTACCCGAGCGTCGCTGTCCCCGGAGGTTCTCATGCGCGCTCCCAGCGGCATCTCGACCAAACGAGTTCGTATTCGCGAGGGCCGCACGCGCGGCTGGCTCGCCGTGATCGCGTCGGGAGCGGTGGTGGCGGCGATGCTCGGTGCAGCGCCTGCCTTCGCGTCGAGCGTGACGAGTGCGACCTTCACCGGCGGCACCGGTACCGTCTCGTCGGACGGCACGCTGTATGCAAAGCAGGGTGGTGCGCTGACGCTCACGGTCACCACGAGCAGCGACACCAGGTGTGTGGATGTCGCTGGTGCGTTCACCGCGCACTCCGCCCCTGGCCCGGCCATGACGAACTGGACCTTCACGACCACGGCCGGTGCGGGCGATGGCGCCCAGGCAGTGACCGTGTCGGCGTCACCGAACATCAACCCACAGGGGAAATGCACCGGCCACACCGAATCGCTGCAGGCATCGTTCACGCTCGACAACACCGGCCCTGTCGTGATCGCGGCCCTGGCGCCCGCGGCCAATGCCGCGGGCTGGAACAAGGGCAATGTGGGGATCACCTGGTCGGCAACGGATGCCGGCTCGGGAATCAGAACCGGCCCCACTCCCGCTACAGACAGCGTGAACTCGAACACCGCCAGCGTCACGAAGAACGCCTCTGCGACCGACAAGCTCGGCAACAGCGGTACCGGTGCAGCAGTCGTCAAGCTCGACAAGACCAACCCGACCGTCAGCGGCAGCGCTGCTCCGGCCGCGAACAGCTTCGGCTGGAACAATTCCAACGTCACGGTCTCGCTCGTCTGCGCGGATGGGCTCTCCGGGGTCAAGAGCTGTACCGGTGGCGGTTCCATCGTGCTTTCCACCGAGGGCCCGAACCAGTCCGTGCCGGGCACCGCGGTGGACAACGCCGACAACTCTGCGAGCGCGAGTATCTCAGGCATCAGCATCGACAAGACGGCGCCGACCCTGACGGGCACGCCGACCACGTCAGCCAACGGGAACGGCTGGTACAAGGGCGATGTCACGATCGGATGGTCGGGGGCGGATGCGCTGTCCGGCATCGACCCGTCGACGCAACCCGCCAATGGCCTGATCACCGGCGAGGGCAGCGCGCTGACCACGAGCGCCTCGATTGCGGACAAGGCCGGAAATACGACGACGGCGTCGAGCGTGCCGGTGAGTGTGGATCGGACGGCTCCGGTCACGGGTGTGAGCGGATCGTCGAATAGTTGGACGAATGACGGTGTGACGGTGGTGTTGTCGCCGTACGACAATTTGTCCGGAGTCGCGTCGACCTCGTATTCGGTCGATGGCGGCGCGGTGCAGAGCGGGACGAGCGTGACGCTGTCGAGCGAGGGCGATCACGCGATCTCGTTCTTCAGCACGGACGGGGCGGGCAACGTTGAGGCCGCACAAACGGTCCACGTGAAGATCGACAAGACGGCGCCGTCGATCGGTCACTCGTTCACGCCGTTGACGTATTCGGATGGTGCGTGGTCGAACCAGGATGTGACGGTCACGTTCGAGTGTGCTGACACTGGTTCTGGTGTTGCGTCGTGCACGGCTCCGGTGACGCAGTCGTCCGAGGGTCTTTCTCAGCAGGTGACGGGCACCGCGACCGACAACGCGGGAAACTCCGCGTCGGACACGGCCGTGGTGAGTATCGACAAGACCGCGCCGACGATCTCGGCCTCGGCTGATCGGGCAGCCAACGAAGCCGGTTGGTATCGGGATGACGTGACGGTGAGTTTCTCCGCGAACGATGCCCTGTCGGGTCTTGCGTCCACGTCGCCCGCCCAGGTTCTGGGCGAGGGTGCGAACCAGTCGGCGACCGGGACCGCGACCGATGCCGCCGGGAACAGCGCGAGCGCTGGGGTGTCAGGGATCAATATCGACACGACGGCGCCGGTCCTCACTGCGGTGTTCTCACCTGGTTGGCATACCGATCCTGTGACGGTGATCTGGTCATGCACGGATGCGCTGTCTGGTCTTGCGACGGGCCCAGCGAATGACACCGTCTCCGGCGAGGGCGGCAACCTCTCGTCATCGGCCACGTGCACCGATGCGGCCGGGAACACGGCGAACACGTCCGTGGACGGCATCCAGATCGACCGCACCGCACCGACCACCACCGCATCGGTGCCCGACCCGCTCGCGAGCGGGTGGTATGCCGACGCCGTCGAGGTCACGCTGACCGGACATGACGCGCTCTCCGGCATTGCCGCAACGCGCTACAGCGTCGACGGCGGTGCCGCCCAGCTCTACGCCGGCGCCTTCTCCTTCAGCGAGAAGGGCACACACACCATCGCATATTGGAGCACGGATGCCGCTGGCAACGGCGAAGACGCGACCGTCAACAGCATCTCCCTCAAGATCGACGGCATCCCGCCGGTGACGACGGTGATCAACCCGATCTCGCCGGCGAGTGGCTGGTTCGTCACGAGCGGCATCCCGGTTGCGTTCGACGCGAATGATGCGGAGTCCGGCATCGCGAAGACCTTCTACCAGATCGACGGTGGCGAGGAGCAGACGTACGGCGAGCCGTTCACCGCGGAGCTCTCGACGGGAAGTCACACCATCACGTACTGGAGCGTCGACCTCGCAGGCAATGCCGAGGCGAAGCAGACCACGACCGTGAGCATCGACGATGTAGCTCCAGCCATCACCGGAGTGGCGTCGCCTGCGGCGAACAGCTTCGGCTGGAACAACACCAACGTCGACGTGGCATTCACCTGCACGGACGCCGAGTCCGGACTCGTCCCCGGCTGCGGCCCCGACGCGACCGTCGACACCGAGGGCGAGAACCAGCAGATTCAGGGCGACACCCAGGACGTCGCAGGCAACGTGAACTCGACGATCGTCGATCACATCAACATCGACAAGACCCGGCCGACCCTCGTCGGTGCCGCGACCACGGATGCCAATGGTGCCGGCTGGTACAACGGTAATGTCACGGTCGCGTGGACCGGCGACGACGCACTGTCGGGCATCGACCCGTCGACGCGGCCGGCGAACAGCACGATCACCGGCGAAGGGAAGGACCTGGGTGCTTCGGCCAGCATCTTCGACAAGGCGGGGAACGAGAAGACGGCAACGGTGGGCGGGATCGACATCGACCGCACCGCGCCGCTGATCGAGGGTGGGCCGACGACGACCCCCAACGACGAAGGCTGGTATCGCGACCAGGTCGTGCTGGACTTCACCTGCACGGATGCACTTTCCGGGGTGGCCTCCTGCCCGACCAGCGAGGTGATCGCCGGCGACGGCGCCAACCAGTCCGTCACGAGCGCCCCGGCCAGCGACGAGGCGGGCAACCTCAGCGTGGGCAAGACCGTGGGCGGCATCAACGTCGACGGATCCGCCCCGAGCACGACGGCCGACAACCAGTGCACGAAGACCAACGGATGGTGCACGGGTTCGAGCGCCAACGTCGTGTTGATCGCCACCGACCAGGACGGACTGTCCGGTGTCAAGGAGCTCCACTACAGGATCGACGGCGGTGCAGAACAGGTAGCGGCAGGTGCGACCAAGACGGTCAGCGTCCCGCTCGACGGCAGCGGCGACGGCACCGTGCACTACTGGGCGGTCGATTTCGCCGGCAACTCGGAGGCTGCGAACGCCGTCGCCCTCAAGTGGGACAACATCGCCCCGATGGTCACTCACACCCTGTCGCCCGTGCCCAACGCGAACGACTGGAACACGAGCGACGTCACGGTGACGTTCGGCGCCAAGGACGACGATGCGGGATCCGGTGTCGCAGATGTGACAGCCCCCGTGACGGTCTCCACCGAGACGGACGGGCAGGTCATCCTCGGTTCGGCGACGGACACCGCAGGCAACATCGGTACCGACCTGGTCACCGTCAAGCTCGACAAGACGGCACCGACCATCAGCGGTGCGATCGTCAGTGGCATCCAGGGCACCAACGGTTGGTACGTGGGACCGGTGACGGTTCACTTCACCTGCGCCGATGCCCGCTCCGGTGTCGCCACGTGCCCCGACAACGTGATCCTCACCGCCAACGGTGCGAATTCGGCCAGCGGAACGGTGACCGACACGGCAGGGAACACCGCCTCCGCGACGGTATCCGGGATCAACATCGACACGGAGGCGCCCACCATCACGGGCGTCAACGTGGCCGGTGGTCTCTACACCCTCGGTGCCGTACCGGCAGCGACGTGCGCGGCCGACGACAGCTTCTCCGGCCTGGGCGGATCGTGCGTGGTCGCGATCTCCGGAGGAACATCCAACGGCGTCGGTACCTTCTCCTACACCGCGAGCGCGACGGACCAGGCCGGCAACGTGGGAACGACGTCGGGGAACTACCGGGTGATCTACCGGTTCGACGGATTCCTGCAGCCGATCAATGACACCGCTCACCAGGTCGGCACATCGACGAGCATCTTCAAGGGCGGCAGCACCATCCCGGTCAAGTTCCAGCTCAAGAATGCGAGCGGCACACTCGTGCAGGCGAATACCGCACCGGTGTGGCTGACCCCCGCCAAGGGCGCCTCGATGAGCCTGCCGGTCGACGAGTCGCTGTACGCGGCGACGGCGGACAGCGGCAGCACCTACCGGGTCGAGGGAGCCCAGTACGGATACAACTGGAAGACATCGTCCGGCGGCTACTACTATCGCATCGGCGTCACCCTGGACGACGGACAGACCTACTACGTCAACATCGGTCTGCGCTGACAGCTGCCGCGGCATTCGCCACCAGAATCCGCTACTTGACGCTGCCCGCAGTCAGCCCGCCGACGAGGCGCTTCTCGATGAGCATGAAGAGCACCACGACGGGGATGATCGCCACGATCGAGACGCCGAACACGTAGTGCCACGAGGTCTCGTACTGGCCCACGAACTTCGTGAGCGCCACGGAGAGCGGCTGGTTGCCCGCCGTCGAGAGCACCACGAGGGACGCCGCGAACTCGTTCCAGCACGCCACGAAGGTGAACACGATCGCGGTGACGATGCCGGGCCAGACCAGCGGCAGGCTGATCTTGAACAGCACCCTGAGCCGCCCGGCGCCGTCGATCTGCGCCGCCTCGTCGATCTCCTTCGGCACGCCGGCGAAGAACGAGTGCATGATCCATACCGCGAACGAGAGGTTGAACGCCGCGTTGATGAAGATCATCGCCGCCCACGTGTCGATGAGGCCGAGCGCGACGAACTGCCGGAACAGGCCCGACGTGAGCACCGCGGGCTGCAGCATCTGCGTGACGATCACGAGGAAGAGGAAGACCATGCGCCCCGGGAACCGGAACCTGGCCGTGTAGTACGCCGCCGGCATCGCCACGACGAGCACGAGCAGCGTGGCGAAGACCGAGATGACGATCGTCGAGATGAGGTTCTGCACGAGCGGCGTCTCGGGCGTCGACCACATGTTGACGTAGTTCTCCCAGTGCCACTCCGTGGGGAAGTACGTGGGTTCGACCGAGCGGATCTGCGCCTTGGTCTTCACCGAGCCGAAGAACATGATCGTGTACGGGAGGATGAACACGACGAGCACCACCAGGCCGGCGAGCATGCGGAGCAGCAGCTTGCCGATGGGCACCTGGTCTTCGGTGTAGCGGCGGCGGCGAGCGGATGACGCCGGCGGGGCGATCGCCTCGAAGGCGGGGGCGGTGACGGCCACGGCTCAGACCTCCTTCATCGGCTTGACGACCCGCACGTAGACGGCGACGATCACGATGACGATCAGGAAGGCGACGACGGAGAGCGCACTCGCCACGTCGACCTTGTGCTGGTTCTGGATGTACTTGAAGATCAGCGTCATGATCGTGTCGGCGTCGTAGCCGGGAATCGAGCCGGTCATCACCTTCAGGATCGGCAGCGAATTGAAGACGTTGATGATGTTGATGAGCACCGCGACCGAGAGCGCCCCGCGCAACTGCGGCAGGATGACGCCGAAGTAGGTGCGCGCTGGTCCTGCGCCGTCCATCTTGGCCGCTTCGAGCACCTCCCCGGGCACCGTCTGGAGCCCGGCGAGGATCGTGTACGTCGTGAACGGCAGTGAGACGAACACGGCGACCACGATCGACCACCCGAATGCGGTGTCGGGGTTGCGGGTCCAGCCGTAACCCTCCGGCGTGTCGATCAGCCCGAGGTCGACGAGGAACGTGTTGACGATGCCGAAGTACGGCTCGAGTCCGTAGTACACGACGAGCGTCGTCATGACGACGGATGCCGCCCACGGGATGATCACCGCGAGTCGCACGATGCGTCGACCGGGGAACGCCTTGTTCAGGATCTGCGCGAGCCCGAGCGAGATGAGCACGGTGGCTCCCACCACTGCGACGACCCACACGATCGTGCGAACGAAGATCGGCCAGAAGTACGGGAACGAGAAGACCTCGACGTAGTTGTCGAAGCCGACCGAGCCCTGGTCGAGACCCGAGAGCGAGATGTCGCGGGTCGAGTTGAAGAACATGACGCCGGCGGGGAAGAGCACGACGCCGAGGATGAGGAGGAGGGCGGGCCCGATCCAGGGCAGCGATGCCAGCAGTTCGCGGCCGCCCGGCCTATGGGGCCCCGACCTGCGAGCGGCGGGTTCGGCGGTATTCGGCTCGCCGTCCCGCCCGCGGGGGCTGCCGTCGGCAGTCCCCGCGGGGATCGGTGACGTCTCGGACGTGGTGCTCATGATTCGGTGGTCACCGATCCCTCCGGGGTTTGCGTGGTGTGGTGCGGACTAGCCCGCGTCGACCTGTGCCTGGATCTCGGTCAGGACCTCCTGCGCGCCCTTGGTCTGGAGCTGGCCGAAGAGCGCCTTGAACGCGCCATCCGTCGCCGACCACTTGGGGTTCGTGCTCGGGTAGAACTTCGCGTCGGGCAGGAGCTCGAGGAACGGTGCCAGCGCCTCCTCACCTGCGAGCTGCTCGGCGCCCGACTTCGTGACGGGGAGGAAGCCCTCGGCCTGCACCCACGGCACGTACACGTCGGCCGCGTAGTAGTAGTCGAAGAACTTCGTGATCGCGTCCTGCTTGTCGCCGTCGTTCTGGAAGGCCATGAGCTGGTCCATCACGCCGAGCGTGAACGGGCTGCCGTCTTGCGTGGGGATCGGCACGATCGAGTAGTCGAGTTCGGGGTTGCCCTCCTCGATCTGGCCGACGGTCGGCGGCAGGCCGACCTGCATGCCGATCTGGCCCTGCACGAAGATGTCCATGAGCGGCGAACGGTCGGTCGAACCCGGGTCGGCCTGCGTTGCACCCGCATCGATCATCTTCTTGATCTGCTCGGCTCCCGGCAGGTTCGCCGGGTCGTCGACGGTGATCTCCTCGGCGTCGCCGAAGCTGCCGCCGCCACCCCAGAGCCACACGGCCGCCTCGGCCTGTGCCTCCTCGGAGCCGAGCGGCATGCCGTAGCCGGCGATGCCGCCGCCGAGTGCGGAGACCTTCGTCGCGGCGTCGAGCAGCTCGTCCCAGGTCGTGGGCGGTGCCGCGACGCCGGCCTGCTCGAGCAGCGCATTGTTCACGAACAAGGCACGTGCCGACGCGATCAGGGGCAGCGCGTAGGCGGTGCCGTCGACCTCGGTGTTCGCGATGAACGAGTCCTGGAAGTCGCTCAACACCTCGGGTGAGACGACCTCCTCGGCTGTGTAGAGCAGCTCGTCGGCGGCGAAGCCGGCGAAGGGCCCGCCGTTGTAGATGTCGGGCGCCTCACCGCCCTGGATCTTCGTCGTGATGACGCTCTCGAGGTTGTCCCACGACTGCACCTCGAGGTCGATGGCGATGTCGGGATTCTCCTCCTCGAAGCCCGCGATGACGTCTTCCCAGAGCCCCTGGGTGTTGTCGGAGTAACTCGGGACGAGCATGTCGATGGTGGTCTTGCCATCTGCCTCATCGCCGGAGCCTCCGCCGAATCCGCAGGATGCCAGTGTGAGCGACGCGGTGGCCGCGATGGCGATCGCCGAGCCGAACCGTAGCGACTTCTTCATTCGTGCTTCCTCACTCTTGGTGGATGGGGCACGTGGCGTCCTGGGCCTCGCGCCACGGTGCGTGCGTCCGGAAACCCACATCGAGCAGGCCGAAGTGATGCTTCCTGACGGTTTCGATCACCCAATGATCAATTCCGTTCAGTGGACGCAGGAAACGTACGACGGATGCCACACCCCCGTCAAGACGGGAAACACATTTGTTACCGGATTTTGTTCAGATTCCTCACAAACGGAGAATTTCCCCGTTTTTCGCGGCAATGATCGCTCTCATGATCGATAGACATCCCGAACTGTCATCTGCAATCATTGAATCGTCATACCGCCCGCGACTGACCGAGCGTGGGCTTCCCAGCACCCTGGAGCATCGATCGTGACCACATCGCAGTCCCCCACCGCCCCCGGCCTGCACATGGCGGCAGAACTCGCATCGCAGCCCGAGACCTGGGCGCGCGCCGCCGAACTGCGCGACGAGCAGGCGCTGCTCCCCGGCTCCGGCTCGCGGGTCGCCGTCGTGGGGTGCGGCACCTCGTGGTTCATCGCGCAGTCGTACGCGTGGCTCCGCGAAGCGGGCGGGCACGGCGAGACCGATGCCTTCGCGGCATCCGAGGCCTTCGTCGACCGCGGCTACGACGTCGTCGTGGCACTCACCCGCTCGGGCACCACCACCGAGGTGCTGCAGCTCGTCGAAGGGCTGCGTGGCCGCGTGCGAACGGTCGGCGTCATCGGTGACGCCGCCTCACCCCTCGTGGGCCTCGTCGACGAGGCCGTGACGCTCCCCTTCGCCGACGAGCAGTCCGTCGTGCAGACCCGCTTCGCGACGACCGCGCTCGCGTTCTTCCGGGCATCGCTCGGCGAGCGCCTCGACGGGCCCATCGCCGACGCAGAGCGCGCGGTCGCCGAGGAGCTCGACCCCAAGCTCGCCGAGGCCGAGCAGTACACCTTCCTCGGCCGCGGCTGGTCGGTGGGCCTCGCCCATGAGGCGGCCCTGAAGATGCGCGAGGCCTCGCAGTCGTGGACCGAGTCCTACCCCTCGATGGAGTACCGGCACGGCCCGATCTCGATCGGCGCCCCGGGCCGCGTGACGTGGCAATTCGGGGAGGCGCCCGATGGGCTCGACGCCGAGGTCGCCGCCACCGGCGCTCGTTTCGAGGCCGGGTCGCTCGACCCGATGGCCGAGCTCGTGCGCGCCCAGCGCGTGGCACTCGCGCGAGCCCGCGCACGGGGGCTCGACCCCGACGAGCCGCGCAACCTCACCCGCTCCGTGATTCTCGCGTGATGACCGAGACGATCATTCGCAGCGCAGCGCGGTCGCTCGGCGCGGGCGACGCCGTCCTCGCGTTCGACGTCGGCGGCACCGACACCAAGTCGGCGCTCGTCGACGCGAGCGGCACCGTGCTGGGCCTGCGCCGCACACCGACCCCGCGAGACCCGGCCGACCCTGCCGGCGCGATCGTCGCCGCGCTCGCCGGCCTCGCCCGGGAGCACCTCGCCGAAGCACCCGGTGCGCGAGTCGCAGCGGCCGGCGTGAGCGTGCCCGGCCTCGTCGACGAGCGCACGGGCATGGGCATCTTCGCGAGCAACCTCGGCTGGCGCGACGCCCCGATCCGCTCGCTCGCCGAGGAGGCGATCAGGCTTCCCGTCGCGTTCGGCCACGACGTCCGAGCGGCGGGAGACGCCGAGCACCGCCTCGGCGCTGCACGCGGCTACGGCGACGTCGTCGTGCTCGCGATCGGCACGGGCATCGCGGGCTCGATCGTGCTCGGCGGGCACCCGTATTCCGGCGGCGGCTTCGCGGGCGAGCTCGGGCACGCGCTGAGCGACCCGCGCGGCGAGCGCTGCGCGTGCGGCGCGGTCGGATGCCTCGAGACGATCGCCTCCGCTGGAGCGATCGCCCGCCGGTACACCGCGGCATCCGGCACCGCCGTCACCGGCGCCCGAGACGTGCTCGCTGCAGCGAGGGCGGGCGACCCGGTGGCCACGCGGGTGTGGGACGACGCCGTCGAGGCGCTCGCCGAGCAGCTCGCGCGGCTCGTCGCGATGATCGCCCCCGAGGCCGTCGTGATCGGCGGCGGCCTCGCGCAGGCCGGTCCTGCCCTCTTCACGCCGCTCGGCGAGCGACTCGACGGCTTGCTCAGCTTCCACCGCCGGCCCGCGCTCGTGCAGGCGCAGCTCGGCGACGACGCGGGCCTGCTCGGCACCGCCCTCGCTGCTCGTGACCTCGCCGCGGCGCTCGAGACGGGCGGCACGCCGTGATCCTCACCGTCACCCCGAACCCGGCGCTCGATCTCACGTGGCACGTCGACCGGCTCACGCCGGGGGCGACGCACCGAGTGCGAACCGGAGTCGCGCGGGCCGGCGGCAAGGGCGTGAACGTGGCACGGGTGCTGCACGGCCGGCATATCGACGTGCTCGCGCTCGCCACGAGCGGCGGTGCCACGGGCGCCGAGTTCACGAGGGAGCTCGACTCGAGCGGCATCCCGCATCACGTCGTGCCGATCGGCGGCGCAACCCGCCGCAGCGTCGCGATCGTCGATGACGAGCGCGGCGAGACGGCGGTCTTCAACGAGCACGGCGCACCGCTCGACGCCGCTGAATCGAGCGCCCTGCTCGACGCGGCAGCGCGCCTCGGCCGAGCGAGCCGCGTCGTGGCGATCTGCGGCAGCTTGCCGCCCGGCGTCTCCCCCGACGCGCTCGGCGCGCTCGTCGAGGGCCTCGTGGCCGCGGGCACTCGCGTCGTCGTCGACACGAGCGGTCCCGGCCTCCTCGCCGCAGCGCGGGCCGGCGCACACGCCCTCAAGCCGAACCGCGACGAGCTCGAAGCGGCCATGGGGCACGCCGATCCGGTCAGCGGAGCGCGAGCGCTCCTCGACCTCGGGGCGGGCCTCGTCGTCGTCTCGCTCGGCGCCGAGGGGCTCGTCTGCGTCAGCCGAGCGGATGCCGCGGGCGGCCTCAGAGCGCGGCTGCCCCGAGTGCTCCACGGCAACGCGACGGGTGCCGGCGACGCACTCGTCGCCGCGATTGCTGCGGCGCTCGCCGACACTCCCGACCTGCACGAGGACACGGATGTCGCAGCCGCCGCGCGCTCGCGGCTGGCTCGCCGGGCTGCGGCCTGGTCGGCGTCGGCGGTGCTCATGCCGCTCGCCGGCGAGCTCTCCCCCCAGCACGATGCCCTCGAGGCCGAGGTCGTCGTCGAATCCATCGCCGAGGAGCACGCATGACGCTCACCCCCACCCGCGAGCTCCTCGACGCGGCCTTCGCCGCAGGGCGAGGCATCGGCGCCTTCAACGTGCTGCACCTCGAGACGGCCGAGGCGCTCGCGTCGGCCGCGGAGGCCGCCGGCCGCCCCGTCATCCTCCAGCTCTCGCAGAACTGCGTCCGCTACCACGGCGGGCTCGAGCCGATCGCCCTCGCGACGCTCGCGGTGGCCGAGGCGTCGAGCGCCGACATCGCGGTGCACCTCGACCACGCCGAGGATCCCGCCCTCGCGGTCCGGGCGATCGAGCTCGGCTTCGGCTCGGTCATGTACGACGGGTCGAAGCTCGACTTCGACGAGAACGTCGCGGCGACCCGCCTCGTCGTGGAGCGCGCCTCAGCCGCGGGGGTGCTCGTGGAGGCCGAGCTCGGCGAGATCGGCGGCAAGGACGGAGCGCATGCGCCGGGAGTTCGAACCGATCCCGACGAGGCGGCGCGCTTCGTCGCGGCGACCGGCGTCGAGGCGCTCGCGGTCGCGGTCGGCTCGCAGCACGCGATGACGGAGCGCGTCGCCGCGATCGACCTCGAGCTCATCGCACGCCTGCGGGCGGCGGTGCCGGTGCCGCTCGTGCTGCACGGGTCATCCGGCGTGCCAGACGAGACGATCGTGGCGGGCATCCGCGCCGGCCTCACGAAGATCAACGTGTCGACCCACCTGAGCACCAGGTTCACCGGCGCGATCCGCCGATATCTCGACGAGCATCCGACGGTCGTAGACTCGCGGACGTACCTCGCGGAGGGCCGAACCGCTGTCGAGCACGAAGCGGCCAGGCTGCTCCTGCTCCTCGCCGGGGCCGGGAAGGAGCAGCACGCATGAACCGCGCAGAGCGACTGAGCGCCGTGCTCGACCTGCTCGCAGAAGACGGGCAGCTCGAGGTCGACGCGATCGTCGAGCGACTCGAGGTCTCGCCCGCCACCGCACGTCGTGACCTCGACGCCCTCGCGCAGCAGCAGCTGCTCACCCGCACGCGCGGCGGCGCCGTCGCCCACTCCGTGGCGTACGACCTGCCGATCCGCTACAAGAACCAGCAGAACCCCGACGCCAAGGCGGCGATCGCGCGCGCTGCGAGCGCCCTCGTGCCGCGTGGCGCCGTGATCGGGCTCTGCGGCGGCACGACGGCGACGGCCATCGCCGACGCGCTCATGTCGCGTGCCGACATCATGGAGCCGGCCCCCGACCCGAGCCTCACGGTCGTGACGAACGCGATCAACATCGCGATGCAGCTCGCGATGCGCCCCCAGATCAAGACGGTCGTCACGGGCGGGGTCGTGCACGCCCGCTCCTACGAGCTCGTCGGCTCGTACACCGACGCGGTGCTCGCGAGCGTGACCCTCGATTTCGCGTTCATCGGGGTCAACGGCATCGATCCGAACGTCGGCCCCACTTCGCACGATGAGCGCGAGGCGGCCGTGAACGCGCTCATGGCCGCGCGCGCGACCCACGCCGTGCTCGTCGCGGACTCGAGCAAGATCGACAAGCGCGCGTTCGCGGCGATCGGCCCGCCGCGGCTGTTCACGACGCTCATCACCGACGCGGGCGCCACCGAGGAGCAGCGCGAACGCCTCGCCGATCGCGGCTACGACGTTATCGTTGCCGAGTGAGCACTTCTCGGGCCGTCATCCACTCAGCGCGCCTCGTGAGCGGTGCCGACACCGTCGCCGATGCGTGGGTGCGGTTCGAGGGCGACCGCATCGCCGAGCGCGGCATCGGCGATTCGTGGCGTGACGGCCTCCCCGCCGCGGCCGACGTGACGGATGCCGCGGGCCGCTTCCTCGTTCCGGGATTCATCGACCTGCACTGCCACGGCGCCGGCGGTGCGTCGGTCGACGAGGGCGAGGCGGCCATCGAGACCGTGCTCGCCGTGCACAACGCCCACGGCACCACTCGTTCGGTGCTCTCGCTCGTGACGGCGCCGATCGATCGGCTCGCGACTCAGCTCGAGGCGATCGCGCGGGTCGCCGCGGTCGATCCGCGGGTGCTCGGCGCCCACCTCGAGGGGCCGTTCCTCGACGCCGAGTTCCGCGGGGCGCACGACGCGGGCATGCTGCGCACGGCGGACGCGGCATCCGTCGACCTGCTGCTCGAAGCGGCGGGCGGCGTTCTTCGGCAGATCACCCTCGCCCCCGAGCGAGCCGGGGCGGCCGAGGCGATCGCCCGGTTCACCGACGCCGGGGTCGTCGTCGCCGTCGGACACACCGGCGCCGACTTCGAGACGGCACTCGCGGCGTTCGAGGCCGGAGCGAGCATGCTCACGCATGCCTTCAACGGCATGCGCGGCATCCATCATCGTGCTCCGGGCCCGGTCGTGGCGGCGATGCGCGCCGATCACGTCACCCTCGAGATCATCAACGACGGCGTGCACGTGCATCCCGACGTCGTGCGCCTCGCGTTCGCGGGTGCGCCGGGGCGGGTGGCGCTCGTGAGCGACGCGATGGCGGCGACCGGATCGGCCGACGGCGACTACCTACTCGGCTCTCTCGAGGTCGTGGTGGCGGGCGGAGTCGCCCGCCTTCGCGACGGCGGCTCGATCGCGGGCTCGACGCTCACGCAAGACGAGGCACTGCGCCGCGCCGTGGTCGACAGCGGGATCCCACTCGAGGAGGCGGTCGGTGCGCTGACGATCGCCCCGGCCGCGGCCATCGGCCGGGCACTCGACCTCGGCCGACTCGAGGCGGGGTATGCCGCCGATGCGGTGCTCCTCGGCGATGAACTCGGCGTCGAGGCCGTGTGGTGCGCCGGGAGCCGACTCGTCTGAACGCCTCGCGCGCGGGTCGAATCACCTGTGGCGGGGTTCGGAGACGTGTTCCCCATCGCCTCCGAACCCCCGCCCGGTCGATCGGTCGCGTCGACCCCCGACGCGACCGATCAGGCGCCGGCTGCGCCGGCATCCGTCTCAGAGTTCGGGTCTCGGGAGACGGTGGTGTGCGAGGGCGTGATTGCTGCCCTCACCATGAGAGATGTCGCGTTCAGCGATCTATGACGCAACTCTCAAATAGATCTGCTGAAATGGGTCCACCCACCGCGGCGACCCCGTCATGAATCGCCCATCGAAGCGTCTCTACAGTGAGACGCCTTTGTTCGCCCCAACCCGAAGGAGGCGGCGTGCCCCCCGTGCGCACCGACCAGGCTGCCGACGAGGCGCTCATCGAGCGCACGCGCCGCGGCGACCGCTCGGCGTACGCGGAACTCTGGCGGCGCCACGCGGCATCGGGCCGCACGGTCGCGCGCTCGTTCAGCTCGCTCGACGCCGACGATCTCGTCGCGGAGTCCTTCACGAAGATCTACGATGCGATCCTCGCCGGCGGCGGGCCCAGAGGCGCATTCCGCCCCTACCTCTTCACGACGATCCGCAACACCGCGGCCGGGTGGGGGCGTGCGAGACATGAGACGAACCTCGAGACGCTCGAGTCGTTCGAAGATCCCGCCTCGAGCGAGTCGGCTTCGCTCGACGCCCTCGACCGCTCGACGACCGCCCAGGCCTTCCGCTCGCTCCCCACGCGCTGGCAGGAGGTGCTCTGGTACTCCGAGGTCGAGAACATGACCCCGCAGCAGATCGCGCCGATCGTCGGAATGAGCGCCAACAGCACGGCCGCGCTCGCCTACCGCGCTCGCGAGGGACTGCGGCAGGCGTGGATCCAGGCGCATTTGCGCAATGCCGCAGCCGAGCCCGAATGCCAGTGGAGCATCGACCGGCTCGGCGGCTACACGCGCGGCAAGCTCCGCGCGCGCGACACGGCGCGACTCGAGGCCCACCTCGACGACTGCGCACGCTGCACGATCGTCGCCGCCGAGGCGAAAGAGGTCGGATCGCGTCTCGCGCTCGTGCTGCTGCCGCTCGCCGCCGGCATCGGCGGCGCGACGGCGTACTCGGCCTGGTTGTCCCAGGGCACGCCCGTGGCCACCGTGGCACTCGGTGCCACGGGAATGCCCGCCGCCATCACGGGCGGCGGCGCTACCGGTGGCGGAGCCGGTGGGAGCGGTGCTGCGGGTGCCGGGAGCGGTGCCGGAGGGTCCGCGACGGGTGCCACGGTGGCGGGCGCCGTCGGCGGCAGCGGCCTCGCGATCGGCGTGGGCGCCGGCGCGCTCGCGCTCGCAGCGGTGGCGGTCGCAGCGGTCATCGTCGTGCCTGCACTCTCGGCCGCCGAGCAGACGACGCCGCCTGCCGTGGTGGCAGAGGCAGAGCCCGGATCGGGGTCGGCCGAGATCGTCGATGCCTCGGATGCCGCCGCGCCGGTACTCCCCGAGCCGCAGGTGCCTCTGCCGCCGTTGCCGCCGCTCGAGCCGGTCACCGATCCCGAGCCGGTCACCGATCCCGGGCCCGGCATCGTCGCGCCGGCGCCGGGAGCACCCGCGCCGAGTCCTGTGACGGCTCCCGCCCCGAATCCGGCTACGGGCCCGGCACCGAGCCCGTCTCCAAACCCCGCGCCCCAGCCGACACCCGATCCCAAGCCGGATCCCACGCCGGATCCCAAACCGGATCCCACGCCGGATCCCACGCCCGATCCCAAACCCGATCCTGGTCCCGCCGACACCGTGGCCCTCCCGCCGATCGTCGCTGACATCGACACGGTGGGCGGCCTCGTCTTCCCGATCATCAGTGGCACCGCCGAGCCCGGAGCGACGGTGCTCATCGCGTCGCCCGGCGGCGACAGCACCGTGACGGCGGATGCGACCTCCGGAGCCTGGCGCATCGAGGTCTCGGGCCTGAGCGCGGGCGCGACGACCCTGCTCGTGACGCAGACCGACCTCGCGGGCAACCGCTCCGAGAGCATGCCGATCCCGATGTCGCTCGCGAGTCCGTCGATGGCGGTGCACAGCGCGCCGCTCCTCTTCAGCCGCGCCGACTTCGAGGGGGTGCCGTCGACCGGCATCGAGGTCCTCATCGACTCGCGTCCGTGGTTCACGCGCACGCTCGACCGCCGCGGGGAGGCCCGCGTGTGGATCATCCCGCCGCTCGACAGCTCGCGAACGGTGGAAGTTCGTTACGCGGTCGACGGACGCGTGGGGCCGGCCGCGGTCGCGACAATCTCCGGAACGGCCGACGACCTGCTCGGCGGGGTGCCGGGCACCACTCCCAACGGGATCGACCTCGTCTCGGTGCCGCCGGTGATCCCCGCCGGCTGAGCCCGCGCCCGCCCACGCCCGGCGGCTCGCATCACGACGAGGGCGGCCACGACGAGTACCGCGGCATAGAGGAACGGCAGCACCTGCACGCCGATCCAGCCGAACACGACCGCGCCCACGAGCGCCCCGCCGCCGATGCCGATGTTGAACGCCGTCGTGTAGA
Source organism: Agromyces albus (assembly GCF_030815405.1). Lineage (NCBI taxonomy): Bacteria > Bacillati > Actinomycetota > Actinomycetes > Micrococcales > Microbacteriaceae > Agromyces > Agromyces albus. The sequence continues at coordinate 2,660,036 of NZ_JAUSWX010000001.1, forward strand.
GCGCGCTCGCGGCGTCGCGGTGGCTCTCGGGCGTGGCGTGCAGCAACCGGGTGTACAGGAGCGGCGGGATCGCCCCGAAGGCGAGCCCCCACACCGCGAAGGCGATGAGCGAGGGCACGTCGCCGAGGGACGCCCCGAGCATGAGCAGCGCTGCCGCGGCGAGGGCCATCGCCGCCACGATCGCGCGCGTGGGGTTCCGGGCGATCGCGGATCCAGTGACCGCAAGCCCCGCCGCTCCCGTAACGCCGTACACGAACAGGAGCGGCCCGACGAGACCGGGGTCGAACCCGAGCACGACGATGATGATCGGGCTGACGTAGGTGAAGACGGCGTACTGGCCGAGCATCGTGACGGCTGTAACCGCGCAGACGACCAGCACCGGTCGAAGCCCCGGGTCGCCCGGCCGGAAGCGCGCCGCCGCGGCCGGCGACCCGGCGGAGTCGACCCTCGGCAGGATCCGCCACACGAGCAGGGCACCGCCGAGCGTGAGCGCGGCGACGATCGCGAACACGGATCGCCAGCCGAGCAGCTGGCCGAGCGCGGTCGTCGCCGGCACGCCGGCCACGAGCGCGAGCGTGCCGCCACCGAGGGTCACCGCGACGGCCCGCCCGATCTGGGCGGGCACCACGAGGCGCGCGGCATAGGCCGCGACGAGCGCCCAGAAGACGCCATGGGCGATGCCGCCCGCGATGCGCACCAGGACGAGCATCCAATAGTCGGACACGAGCGCCGAGGCCAGTGTGGAGAGGCCGAGCACGACGAGCACGGCGACGAGGAGGCCGTGCCGCGGCATCCGGCTCGTCAATGCCGTGAGCGGAGCGCTCGTGACCACGACGGCGAACGCGAACACCGAGACGAGCAGGCCGACAAGCGGTTCGGCGACGCCGAGGCCGGCGCTCATCTCGGGCAGCAGCCCGGTGGGCAGCATCTCGGTCGTGATCGAGAGGAAGACGGCCGCGGCGAGGGCGAGCAGCCCCGGCCAGGGCAATCGTGGCGCGCGCGAGCGCGCGGATTCGGTGACGGACATACGGAGGTCTCTCCGACGGCGTTACCCGGCGCGGGATGCTTCACCGCCGCGGGCCGACTACGCGCTCATGTGCGCGCCCAGGGCCGCACGAGAACCGACGACCGAGATCAGTGTACCCGACGCAGTAATCTGGGCGGATGACCACGCAAGCCCCAGCAGCGCCCACCCACTTGTTCCACTGGGTGCTGACCCTCAGCTGCATCGATGGTCCCGGCATCGTGCACGCGGTGAGCGGGGCGATCGTCGCGGCTCGCGGCAACATCACCGAGAGCCAGCAGTTCACGAGCCTCGACACCGGGCGCTTCTTCATGCGCCTGCAGGTGGAGTCGCCCGCCGGCCGCTCCGAACTCGAGGAGGCGCTCGCGCCGGTCACCGATCGATGGAACATGTCGTGGCACCTCGACGAGGTGGGGCGGCCACTGCGCACGCTCGTGCTCGCGTCGACCGCGGGCCACTGCGTGAACGACCTGCTGTTCCGCCAGCGGGCCGGGCAACTGCCCGTGGAGATCCCGCTCGTGCTCTCGAACCACGGCACGCTGCGCGACCTGGTCGACTTCTACGGCGTGCCGTTCGAATCGGCGGCAGTGACATCGCCCGAGGCGAAGGCGGCGTTCGAGGCCCGCGTGCTCGAGGCGGTCGACGAGCACGACATCGAGCTCGTGGTGCTCGCCCGGTACATGCAGATCCTCTCCCCCGAGCTCTGCGCGGCGCTCGAGGGCCGGTGCATCAACATCCACCACTCGTTCCTGCCGGGGTTCAAGGGCGCGAATCCATATCGCCAGGCGCACGCGCGCGGCGTGAAGCTCATCGGCGCGACCGCGCACTTCGTCACGAGCGATCTCGACGAGGGGCCGATCATCGAGCAGAACGTGGTGCGCGTCGATCACTCGCGCAGCCCGGCCGAGCTCGTCGCCATCGGGCAAGACGAAGAGAGCCGCACGCTCAGCCAGGCGGTGAAGTGGTTCGCCGAGCGCCGGGTGCTCGTCGACGGTGCCCGCACGATCATCTTCCGTTGAGCCGCGCCGGTAAACTGGCCCGATGACCGAAGCACGAACCGAGCGAACCGAGCCGAGAGTCGGGCCGAACGACATCCTCCGTTTCTTCCTCGAGCTCTTCGCGTTCGTCTCGCTCGGCATCTGGGGCTTCATGGCGTTCCCCCTCCCGTGGCCCGGTCTGCTCGTGGGCCTCGGCGCTCCCGCGCTCGCGATCCTCGTGTGGGCGCTCTTCGTCTCGCCGAAGGCGGTGTTCCGCATCGATGTGTTCGGCAAGGCGCTCGTCGAGATCGCGGTGTTCTCGTCAGCGGCGATCGGATGGTGGATGCTCGGCCAGCCCGTCGTGGCGATCGTGTTCGCCGTGACCGCCGCCGTCAGCGGCATCCTGAACGGCCGCAGGCAGCTCGCCTGACGCCCGTGAGCGGCTGACCGCGCCCGGCACGAGGTGCAGGATCACGGATGCCGCAGCGGCATCAGCTCGCGTCAGATGCCCTGCCAGTCCGGCTTGTGCGCCCAGGCGTGCCGGTAGTAGTCGAGATTGGCGAGACCGGATGCCGCGGCCTCGTCGACGATCACCGTCGCGTGCGCGTGCAGCTGGATCGCCGAACCCGGCTGGCTCGCCGAGACCGGGCCCTCGACCGCGGCGGCCACCGCGTGCGCCTTGGCCTTGCCGAACGCGAGGAGCACGAGGTGCCGGGCGCGGAGGATCGTGCCGATTCCCTGGGTGATGCAGTGCATGGGCACGTCGTCGGGCGAGTCGAAGAAGCGCGCATTGTCGAGCCGCGTCGACTCGGTGAGGGTCTTCACTCGCGTGAGCGAGGCGAGCGAGGAGCCCGGCTCGTTGAAGCCGATGTGGCCCGTGCGGCCGATGCCGAGGATCTGCAGGTCGACTCCCCCTGCTGCGGTGATCGCACGCTCGTAGTCGTCGCCGGCGGTGCGGATGGTCGCCGGGTCGCCATGCGGCACGCGCACGAGCTCGGGGGTGAGGCCGAGCGGCTCGACGACCTCGCGCGTGATCACGGCCCGGTAGCTCTCGGGATGCCCCGCTGGCAGCCCCACGTACTCGTCGAGCGCGAATCCGCGCACGCCCCGCACGTCGATGCCGTCGTCGGTGATGCGGCGTGCGAGCGCACGGTAGCTCGCGAGCGGCGTCGAGCCGGTCGCGAGGCCGAGCACCGCATCGGGCTTGGACCGGATGAGGGCGACGATCGCGTCGGCGACGACGGCCCCTGCGGCATCCGCATCGGCGACGATCACGACTTCAGCCATTGGTGTTCTCCTACGAGAGCGGCACCCACGGCGGCCGCGGGAAATCCGAACGGGATGACCTGCACCCGTGCGGCGAGGTCGAGCGAAGCGAGGAAGGCCGAGTCGGGGGCCCACTCGCCCAGAATACGGCGAGTGCCGGCCAGGAGCGGACCACCCAGCGCGGAGAGCCCGCCGCCGATCACGACGTCGTCGACATCGGTCGTGAGCACGAGCAGCCGTACGGCCGCCGCGACACCGGTGAGGAACCGCTCACGCACCTCGATCGCGCGCTTGTCGCCGGCATCGGCGGCGTCGAACAGCGCCCGGGCGGGCAGCGCGTGCGCGGTCGGCCACATCCGGGCGATCGCGGAGCCCGAGGCGAACGTCTCGAGGCAGCCACGCTGCCCGCACCCGCACACCACGCCGCCGGGGTCGACCGGGAGATGGCCGATCTCGCCGGCGACGCCGTGACCGCCGCGCAGCAGTCGCCCGTCGAGCACGATGCCGGCCGCGAGCCCCGTGCCGAGGTTGAGGTAGGCCATCGAGTGGGCACGGATGCCGTCGGCGACGCCGAGCAGGTGGTGCGCGCCGACCGCCGCCGCCTTCACGTCGTTCTCGACGCGAACCGCGACGCCGAGCGTGTCGGACAGGCGCGAGCCGAGGTCGAGGCCCTCGAGCCCGAGGTTCACGGCGTGGGCGACCCGGCCCGTGTCGCTGTCGACGGCGCCCGGGATGCCGATGCCGATCGACATGAACGACGCGACGCCCACGCCCGCCAGCTCGGTCATCCGCTCGACCGTGCGGAGCGCCGTCGCGACGACCGCCTCGGCACCGAACCCGGTCGGCATCCGCACCTGGTCGGTGAGCTCGCCGTCGGCGCCGATCGCGACCGCAGCGGTCTTCGTGCCCCCGATGTCGATGCCGAGCCTCACGACACCTCCGCCACGGACGGCGGGGACGGCGGGGTCGGCGGGGTCGGCGGGGTCGTCGGGGTCGTCGGGGTCGCCGGGGCCGTGAGCGAGGCCGCCACGAACTCCACGACCGCTTCGCCGAGGAGCCGCGACGCGCCGAACGTCGCGACGTCGGCGAATGCTCGATCGTTCGACGGCCACCCGAGGTCGATCGTCACGACGTCGTCGCGCACGGTGCGGAGCGCCTCGATCGCGGCACGGGCGAACGGATGCCGGTGCAGGTCCTTGCCCACGACGAGCACGGTCCCGGCGAGGGCGGACGGGCCCGCGAGCTCGCGCTCGGCCGACACCGTCACCACGTCGGCCTCGCCGAGCCACGAGGGGCCCCCGGCGAGCGCCTCCGCCGCGAAGGGTCCCCACGGCGCGACGCCGACGGCGATGTTCGCGACGGTGTCGATCCGCACCACCGTGCCGATGCGCGCGGATCGGGCCAAACGAGTGCGAGCGGCATCCGACACTTCGAACGCGTCGATCACCCGGGCGAGCTCCTGCCCGTCGCGCTCGGGCTCGATCGTCGGCGGCAACGCCGGGAGGTCGCTCACCGGCGGCGCGCTCGCGCCGAGCTCGCGCACACGTCGTGCGGCATCGCGCACGCGCTCCGCCGGCAGCCGCCCGGAGGCGATCGCGTGCTCGACGGCGGCGACGAGGTCGTCGAGCTGCGCGTCGGTGTTGTCGAACCCGATGCAGAGCAGGTCGCACCCGGCGGCGAGGGCCCGAACCGCGGCCTCGGGGATGCCGTGCGTGCCGCTCGCCCCGTGCATGTCGAGCGCGTCGGTCACGATGACGCCCTCGAATCCGAGCTCCCCGCGCAACAGACCCTGCAGGATGCGCGGCGAGAGGGTCGCCGGGTTGTCGGCGTCGAGCTGGGGCAGCAGGATGTGGGATGTCATGATCGTGCGCGTGCCCGCGGCGATTGCGGCGCGGAACGGCACGAGCTCCCGCTCGCGGAGCGTCTCGAGCGGCACGTCGACGACGGGCAGCGCGAGGTGCGAGTCGGTCGCGGTGTCGCCGTGGCCCGGGAAGTGCTTCGCGCTCGCGGCGATGCCGGTCTCCTGGAGTCCCCGGGTCCACGCGGCGGCGTGCCGCGCGACGAGTTCGGGGTCGGCGCCGAAGCTCCGCACCCCGATCACCGGGTTGTCGGGATTGGAGTTGACGTCGATGTCGGGGGCGAAGGTCACGGTGCATCCCGTGGCCAGCAGCGCCTCCCCCACCGCTCGCGCCACGCGCGCGGTGAGCTCGGGATCGTCGACGCGACCGAGCACGGCGTTGCCCGGATAGGGCGCCCCGCGGTCGTAGAACAACCGCGTGACGTCGCCGCCCTCCTCGTCGATCGCGACGATCGCGAGCGGGTTCGCCGTGCGCAGCGCGGTGCTCATGGCACGCAACTGCGCCACGGAGCGGATGTTGGGGCCGAATACGCACACGCCGCCGAGGCCGTCGGCGAGGCGGCGGAGGAGCCACGAGGGCACCTCCGTGCCGGCGAAGCCCGGAAGCAGTGTCGTGAGGATGTCCCGGCGCAGGTCGGTTCCCGCGCCGGTCTCGTCGAGCGCGGTCATCCCTTGACGGCCCCGCTCACGAGTCCGCCGGTCATCCGGCCCTGCACGAAGAGGAAGAAGATGACGACGGGCAGCGCGATGAGCGTCGAACCGGCCATCACCGCGCCCCAGTTCGTCGCCTCCGTCGCGGACTGGAAGGAGTTCAGCCACGGCGGGAGCGTGAGGTTGTAGCCCTTCAGGAAGAGGAGCGCCATCAGGAACTCGTTCCAGCTCTGGATGAACGCGAAGATGCCCGTCGAGACGAGCCCCGGCGCGAGCAGGGGGAAGGTGACTCGCCAGAACGCCTGCGACTTGGTGCATCCGTCGATCTGCGCGGCCTCCTCGAGGTCGGCGGGCACGCCCTTGACGAAGCCGCGGAGGGTCCAGATCGTGAAGGGCACGACGGATGCCAGGTGCACGATGAACAAGCCGACGAGCGTGTTCATGAGGCGCCAGTCGTCGACCATGTTGTAGATCGTGAACATCATGGCCTCGCCCGGCACCATCTGCACGACGAGCACGCTCACGATGAAGACGACCCGGCCGCGGAAGGCGAACCTGGCGATCGCGATCGAGGCGAGGAACGCGAAGAGTGCGCAGACGATGACGACCGCGATGGCCACGCCGAGGCTCGACGCGAGGGCGTGCGGGAAGTCGGTCTGGCCGGGCGCGGCCTCGCGAGTCCACGCGGTGACGTAGTTCTTCCAGGTGAACTCGAGCGGGAGGAGGCTCGGATCGCGGCTGATGATCTTGTTCGGCGGGGTGAACGACATGTTCACCATCCAGTAGACGGGGAAGACCGAGCAGACGAAGACGACGATCGCGATGGCGGCGTAGCCGGCTCGACTGAGGCGCTTCCCGCCCGGTCGCCGGGCACCGCGCAGGGCGCGCGTGCCGACGACGCCGAGGTCGGTGCGGGCGGGCTCCTCGGCGCGCTGGACGGCGGGAGTGATCTGCGTGCTCACAGCTCCTCCTCCTTCAGGGTGTTGCGGACGTTGAAGTACGAGATCCCCATGAGCAGGATCACCATGAACACGCCGATCGCGGCGGTGACGCCGAACTCGCCGAGCCCCTGGCGGAACAGGTAGGTGCCGAGCACGTTCGTCTCCGAGGCGATTCCGCCCTGCTGCTGCAGTGCGTAGACCTGCGTGAAGATCCGCAGGTTCCAGATCGTCTCGAGCACGAGCACCGCGGTGACCACGTTCCGCAGGTACGGCATGACGATGAGCCGAAATCGCTGCCTCGCGTTCGCGCCGTCGAGCTGCGAGGCCTCGAGCACCTCGTCGGGCACCTGGCCGAGGCCCGCGTAGAACGTGAAGGCCGCGAACGGGATGCCCTGCCAGACGATGATGATCGTGAGCACCAGCATGAACGACCACGGATCGATGAGCCACGAGTGACTGTTGAAGTCGTTCGTGCCCGTGAGGGTGTTCAGGAACCAGTTCACGAGCCCGTACTGGGTGTCGAAGATCCAGCCCCAGACGACCGTCGCCGACAGCGGCGGCATCGCCCACGCGAGGAGGAGGCCGATCGAGACGAGCAGGCGCCATCCCTTGGCGAGCTTCGTCATCAGCAGCGCGATGAGCATGCCGCCGACGATGATCAGCGCGGTCAGCACGACCATGAGGCCGAGGCTCCGGGCGAGCACGGCCGGGAAGTCCGACTTCGTGAAGACCTCGATGTAGTTGTCGAAGCCCACGAAGTCGGCCGGGGTGCCGAGCATCTTGTTCTTGATCTCGAGGTTGGTGAACGAATTGATCACCATGACGACCGAGGGGTAGACCACCATGACGCCGAGCAGCACGATGCTCGGTGCCAGCAGGAGCCACGGGGTGATCGGCTGGCGCTTCCTGCGGCGACCGGCCGAGGTGGTGCCGGGGATGCCGGGCGGTCGTGCGCTGGGCGTGCGCGGCGCTGCGTCAGGCTCGGTGAGGGTTGCGCTCATCGGCTGCTCCCTGGATGGGCACCGCGGGGGTCGCGGTGGGAATGATGGTACGTCGTGCGTGCGGACGCGGTGCCGCCGGGATGGACGAGGGGCGGGGACCCGTGGGCCTTCCGCCCCTCGCCTGGCTCAACGGATCAGCCGTTGAGGATCTCCTCGATCTGCGCATCGAGCTCGGTGGCGATGGTCGCGACGTCGCCACCCTGGGCGATCTTCACGAGCGCCTCCTGGATGATCTGCGCGGCCTCGACCTCGGCCCACTTGGGCGTCGTCGGGGTGACCTTCGAGTTCTCGAGTGCGGTGGCCTGGGCCTTCGCGATCTCGGTGTCGGGCAGCGCAGCGGCAGCGGAGATGATGCCCGGGGTCAGGCCGTTCTCCGCCATGATCTCCTGGTACTCCGACGAGGTGATGATGGCCAGGGCGGCCTTCGCCTGCTCGGGGTTGGCACTCTTCGTGGCGACGGCCATGTTCGAGCCGCCGGCGAAGATCGGAGCGGTCTCGCCCGCCTCGAGACCGGGCAGCGGGAACGCACCGAGATCGGAGCCGAAGGTGTCGGGGCAACCCGGCGCCTCCGCGTCGGCCGGAGCCGTGATGCTCCACTGCACCCATGCGGGCGCCGAGAGGAATGCGGTCTCACCGGCGCAGAACGGGACCTGCGGGTCGGTCTCGTCGCCGTCCTTCGCTGCGATCGACGCGTTGAGGTAGACCTCCTGCAGCTGAGTCAGGCCCTTGATGCCGCCGTCGCTGGAGAATCCGGCCGTCCACTCGTCGCCGTCCTGCTCGGCGATGAAGCCGCCGTGCGCCCAGACGTAGGGAAGGGCGTTGTACCAGTCGCGACCCGGCGCCCAGATTCCCGAGCGGGTGTCGGTCTTCAGTGCCGTGCCTGCCGCGACGTACTCGTCGAGCGTCGTGGGAAGGGGCGTGTCGCCGAGGACCTGCTGGCTGTAGAACACGATGCGGCCGCCGGCGTAGTACGGCACGGCGTACAGTTCGCCGTCGTAGGTCGCCGACTCCTCGAGACCCGGGAGGAAGTCGTCGCCGCCGAGGTCGTCGCGAAGGTCGGTGATGGGCAGGAACAGGCCCTGATCCGCGAAGCTCGCGGTCTGGGTGTTCCCGACCTCGACGACGTCGGGCGAGTCGTTCGACTGGAGCGCCGCAGCATACGTGTCGCTGACGTCGGCCCAGGTCTTCTCCTCGACGGTGAGCGTCCACCCCTCGTTCTCCGCTTCGAACGTGTCCTTGAGGTACGTGCGGGCGTCATCGGGGGTGTCTGTGCCGACGACCCAGACGGTGATCTGTCCGCCGTCGGCGGATTCGCCTCCACCACCTGTGCCACAACCGGCAAGGGTCAGGGCAGCGGCGGCGCCGAGCGCCACAATGCCGAGTTTCCTCATTGTCGTTTCCTTTCATCGGGTGCGGGGAACAGCGGGGTCGCTGTCACCCTTGGTGCGGTGGAGTCCGTCACGCGACTCCGAGTTGTCCGGACAGGACCATGACGGCCGCCCCGCGCAAGACGATGTCCTGCGCCTGCGCGGTCATCCGGAGCCTCAGATCGCGGTTGTGTTCCGCCATCGTCCGATTCCGGAGCGTTTCGACGGTCGCCTCGTGCAAGGCGCCGTCAAGCAGTTCGGCCGGGCCGCTGAGCACGACCTCGGCGAGATTGAGCGCACCGACCACGGGGGCGAGCACGATGCCGAGCCGCCGGCCGGCCTCGTGCAGGATCTCGTCGCGAGCGGATGCCGCGTCGGGGCGACTCGGGGTCGATCGCGTCGAGTCGGGCGGTGAGTCGCGGCACGGCGAGCCACACCTCGAGGCATCCGTGCTTGCCGCACGCACAGCGCGGACCGCCGTCGGTGCCGACGACGACATGGCCGATCTCGCCGGCCGCGAAGCCGCCACCGATGACCGGACGGCCGCCGATGATGAGCCCGGCGCCGACACCGTGCCCGATCTTCACGAGCAGCAGGTCGTCGAGTTGCGAGGCTCCGTGCTCGGCGAGCACGGCGACGTTGGCGTCGTTCGCGACGTGCACGGGCAGGGAGAACTCGTTGGCGAGGCGCGCCTGGAGCGCGACGTCGGTCCACCCGAGGTTCGGCGCCGAGCGCACGACCCCGAGCGGGTCGACGACACCGGGCGAGCCGACGCCGATGCCCAGCACGGGAGTCGTCGTGCTCGCGAGCATCCCGCGTACGAGCTCGATCACGAGGTCCACTGCTCGTTCGCCCGTGGCGCCGGCTCGGTCGACCTCTGCGCGCGACACGATGCCGCCGTCGAGGTCGATGACCGCGCCGAGGAATCGCTGGTGCTCGGAGAGGTCGACGCCGATGATCTGGAAGGCGCCACGGTCGACGTCGATGAGGATGGCGGGTTTGCCGGGGCGCGCGTCCTCACGCTGGCCGAGCTCGATGACGAGCCCCTCGGCGATGAGGTCGGCGACGAGGTCGGAGATGGTGACCCTCGTGAGGCCGGTCTCGCGCGCGACATCCGCTCGGCTCTGCGCACCGGCCGAGTAGAGGGTCTGCAGCACAAGCGCGCGGTTGTGGCTGCGCGCGTGCTCGGGAAGCACTTTGCCGGTGGGGCGGAGGGCGCGGGCCCGAGTGAAGATCGGAGCGCCCGCGAAGGGCACGGTGAGCAGGTCGATGGCCGCACCGTAGGGGGCCGGCGCTGGCTCTGTGGAGTCCAGGCCTTGCTGCGCATCCTGCTCTGTCATGTTTGTTAGTAAAGCTTACGAACAAACCTGACGCAAGAGTTCTCGGACACTTCTTCTTGACGTTACCGAGTTGTGACCGGTCGAGCGGATGCCTCCGCCCAGCATGCGCCGCGACTGTGCGGCGCGCGTCGGCGCCCCGACGTACAGGTGGCGTTCGAGCCGATCGAGCCGGTCTCAGTCGAGCCGCGTGAGCGCGGTGTACGACATTGTCGACGACTGGCCGTTCTGGCACGTCTGGTACACGAGGTCGTACCCGCGAGGAAGATCGGCGACGCTCGCGGTGCTCTGGTTGAGCATCTTCACGATGCCCTCGACGCGGTACGTGCCGGCATGCACGCCCGTGAGCGTGATGATCGTGCCTGGGTCATCGGGGAAGTTCTTGCCACCGCACGACCAGTGCTCGGCGATGGCGGCGATGCCGTACTGGGCGCTCAGGTCGACCGACCCGCGGCAGGCATCGAGCTCGGGGATCCACCCCGAGGTCCAGACGTGGTTGGTGTAGCGCTCGCGGAGGATCCGCTCCTGCTCCGCCTTCTGCGCTTCGTTCCAGGTGTCGACCGCCGCGGCGAGCGCTTCGAGCGGGTCGGCGAGGGCGACGACGCTCTCGGAGAACCGCTCGACGTCGTTGAACTCCTGCGTGCCGAGCTCGGTGGCGGCCTCTCGCAGCGGCTCGCCCAGTGCCATGACGGAGCGGTCCGCGGCGCGAACCCGATCGAGCAGCTCGGCGGCGTCGGCGAGCTCCGCCCGAGCGTCGGCTTCACGCAGGCTCGTCTCGTCGAGCGCCGCAGCGAGCGCGTCGCGTGCCGACTCGTCGGGCACCGTGCCCGCGCTGTCGTCGAGCGCGACCTGCGCCGCCTCATGGGCGACGCGCAACTCGTCGAACGAGCCGAGCGCATCTCCCAAGGCGTCGGTCGCGTTCGGGAGCATCGCGTCGAGCTGCGAGCTCGCCTCCGCGGTCATCGTGACGGCGGCGATCGACAATCCGCCGCCGACGAGCACGACGAGCGCGGCGCCGACAACCGAGGTCAGGCGCCGTCGACGGCGGAGCACGGACGCAGGAGGCATCACCTCCAGTGTGTCCCGTGCAACGTGCGAGCGGAAGGGCCAACCGAACGGAACGGGGCCGGATGCCGCGGCATCCGACCCCCGTTCTCGAGGTGGCGTCGACTACGCCAGTCGTGCCTTGAGGTTGGCGGCGAGGGTCGAGAGGAACTCCTCGGTCGTCTGGTACGCCTGCTCGGGGCCGACGAGCGCCGCGAGGTCTTTCGTCATTGCGCCCGACTCGACCGTCGTGATGACGACGTCTTCGAGCGTCGTCGCGAAGTCGATGAGCTCCTGGTTGCCGTCGAGCTTGCCGCGGTGCGCGAGGCCGCGCGTCCACGCGTAGATCGACGCAATCGGGTTCGTCGAGGTGGGCTTGCCCTGCTGGTGCTGGCGGTAGTGGCGCGTGACGGTGCCGTGGGCCGCCTCGGCCTCGACGACCTTGCCGTCGGGCGTGGCGAGCACGCTCGTCATGAGGCCGAGCGAACCGAAGCCCTGTGCGACGGTGTCGGACTGCACGTCGCCGTCGTAGTTCTTGCACGCCCAGACGTAGCCGCCCTCCCACTTGAGGGATGCCGCGACCATGTCGTCGATGAGGCGGTGCTCGTAGGTGAGGCCCGCGGTCTCGAACGCCTGCCTGAACTCGGCGTCGAAGACCTCCTGGAACAGGTCTTTGAAGCGGCCGTCGTAGGCCTTCAGGATCGTGTTCTTCGTCGAGAGGTACACCGGGTAGTTGCGCGCGAGGCCGTAGTTCAGCGAGGCGCGGGCGAAGTCCCTGATCGACGCGTCGAGGTTGTACATGCCCATGGCGACGCCCGAGCCCGGCGACTGGAAGACCTCGAACTGCTGCGGCTCCGAGCCGTCTTTCGGGGTGAAGGTCATCGTGAGGGTGCCTTCGCCCTCGAAGCGGAAGTCGGTGGCGCGGTACTGGTCGCCGAACGCGTGGCGGCCGACGATGATCGGCTTGTTCCATCCGGGCACGAGGCGCGGGATGTTCGAGATGATGATCGGCTCGCGGAAGATCACGCCGCCGAGGATGTTGCGGATCGTGCCGTTCGGCGAGCGCCACATCTTCTTCAGGCCGAACTCCTCGACGCGGGCCTCGTCGGGGGTGATCGTGGCGCACTTGACGCCGACGCCGTGCTTCTGGATGGCGTGCGCCGCGTCGACGGTGATCTGGTCGTCGGTCTCGTCGCGCTTCTGGATCGAGAGGTCGTAGTACTCGAGGTTCACGTCGAGGTACGGGTGGATGAGCTGGTCCTTGATGGCCTGCCAGATGATGCGCGTCATCTCGTCGCCGTCGAGCTCGACGACGGTGCCTTCAACCTTGATCTTGGACAAGACGGTCTCCTTGGATCTACTGGGGGAAACGGGAAGCCTGCGGGGCGGGCGGACGCCGTCTGCCAGCTTAGCGCGTCGGCGGAATATCTCGACATCGAGACAAACGCGCACGCGCATCAGGACTCGGCTACCAGCGGCGGCCGTCCACCGGTTAGCCTTGGCTGCATGGCTGAGCTGAGACTCGAAGAACTGTCGGCATCGAACATCGTCGCCGCGAACAACCTGTCGCTGAAGCCCGGCCAGGAACAGTTCATCGCCCCCGTCACGTACTCGGCGGAGGCATCCGTCGTGAACCCCAACACCGCGTGGCAGCGAGTCGTGCTGCTCGACGACAAAGTGGTCGGATTCATCCACGGCAACTTCGATCCCGAGAACTCCCACGAGGAGTTCCGCGCGTGCATCTGGCGCATCAACGTCGACGCCGAGGTGCAGGGCAAGGGCGTCGGCCGCTTCGCCGCCGAGGCGCTCGCGGGCGAGGCCAAGCGCCGTGGCTTCGACCGCATCACCGTGCTGTGGGAGCCGGGCGCAGAGGGCCCTGAGGCGTTCTTCCACCGCATCGGCTTCAAAGACGTCGGTGAGACGGCGTACGGCGACGTGATCGGCGCGCTCGAGCTCTGACCATGACGCCGGCGCCCGAGGGCCACGATCTCCCGCGGCGACGGCAGCCGCCGACGAATGCGACGACGCCGGCCCCGATGGGCTTCGTCGACGCGGTGCTCGCCGTCGTCGCCGACATCCCCTCCGGTTGCGTGATGACCTATGGCGACGTCGCAGCACTCCTCGGCTCGCGCGCTGCACGCGCCGTGGGCCAGGTGATGGCACGGTACGGGTCGGATGTCGCCTGGTGGCGCGTCGTCCGGGCAGGAGGCCGCCCGCCGCCCGGCTACGCGGAACGCGCCCGCGAGTACTACGAGGCCGAGGGCATGCCGCTGCGACCGAGCTCCGACGACGACGGGTACCGCATCGACCTCGCGTCCTGCCGCTGGCGGCCCTAGGGTGCGTCTCCTCAGTCGACCCGAGACGGGGTAATTGACCGGGTCGCCCGATATCATCGGGACGGCTGCGAGACCGGCGCTTCAAAGAGGGGCGATCGGGTGGCGGTTACCGGTTGTTCCCGCCACCCGCGCCCATACCAACAGCAGGCTTCCTATTCGAGGACTGTGACGCCGTTCTGGCATCCGATCACATCGCGGGTCGGCTTGTCTGATGCCCTTCGGGCGACCATCCCAGCCAGATGATGATGGCCGCGAGGGCGATGGCGCCGCGGAAGATGACTGCTTGCCGGTCGTACCGCACCCTAGGAGGATCGTCGGGCCGCGACCGCCGAGCGGCGTTGCGGCCGAAGGGGACCTCGAAGCTCGGCGGGATCACGCCGCGGGCGCCTCGGGTTTTCGGTCGCGCTGGTCGGCGAGCCGGGTCGGGGATTTCGTGACGGTGCGCCACCGGCCGCCGGGGTCGAGCCACGCCGGTGGCCGGATCTGCGGCACGCCGCGGTGCATCCGAATGCCCCAACCCGACGTGTCGATGGTGCGGTGATGGAACCAGCACAGGAGCACGCCGTTGTCGGGATGAGTCGGCCCGCCATCGACGTCGGGGATGACGTGGTGGATCTCGCACCACGCGGCCGGCACGGAACATCCGGGGATGAGGCATCCCCCGTCGCGGAGGGTGATCGCGCGACGCTGATGCGGGGTGAAGCATCGCTCGGGCGAGCCGAGGGTGATGATGCGGCCGTCGTCGTCGAAGACCACCTTCTGAGTGCCACCCGTGCACATCATGTGCCGGACCTCGCGGAGCGAAATCGGAACCTCAACGCCGTCGGCGTGCGCGACTCCACGCCCGGACTCGACGTCAGAAGCCCGGACGCTCACGAGCACCGTCGGCGCGGCGCCGCCGATCATCGGATGCTCACCGGAACGCGCCGCAGTATCGATCACGGCTGCGAGCACGTCGTGGCGTTGCTGATCGGTGCTGCGAGTCTCGCCCGACTCGGCAGCTGCCGCCCGCTCCTCGTCGGTCTGGAACCCAGCCCCTGAGCCGCAGCGCGGCGACAAGTGCGCGTCGAAGAGCCGCGTGAGCTTCGCCGCGACCTCGGGCATGAGCTCGCCGGTGACCGGGATCAGCCCGTCGCGTGCCCGGCCGAGCCGGAACCCACGGCGTCGCATCGCCCGCTCGTCATCGGGCTCGGGGCCGTCTTGGTCGAGGAACACCGACCACGCCTGCGCCTGCACCCGCAACTCGTCAGCCGTGCAGCGCAGCGGCGCGCCGTCACCGTGCCCGGTGGCCTCGGCGACGAGCGCCTCCTCCGCCGCGGCGAACGCCGCGGGGTCGGCGACCAGCCGGGCGCCGCCCAGTTCGCGGATGATCGTACTCGCCGCATCCGTGCCCAACTCGCCCCCGAAAAGCGCGGCAGCGACGAGCGGGAACACGGCCTCGATCGGCTCGCCCGTGAACCCGGTGCGCGCCCGCGTCGCGCCGCCCAGCCCGATGCGGCGGCGCGCCTCGGCGCCCGACACCGCCGTCACGCGCTCGACGAGCTCCGCCGCGGAGCGGCATCCGCGCCGCGTCGACAGCCGCTGGTCACCGAGCTCAACACGCGATCGCTCGGCGACCTCACCCGCGAACGCCACCCGACGCGCGTCGACCACCCGTCCGAGCGCCTCCAGCGCGCCCATCGCCGCGAGCAGCTCATCGTCAGTCAACAGGGCCGCCTCGGACCCGGGCACCCCGGCCAGCGCCGAGCGGAGCTGCTCGAACGCGTCGCGGGGGCTGGTCATGAATCCATTCTCACAGCACCCACCGACATTCGAAGCAGTCAGAAATGGCTGGTCAGCCCGTGAATAACTTCCCACACGGTAGAGCTGTGGAGGACAAGTCGCGAGCCTCGCAGCGCCCGTAGCCGGAACGGCCCGCCGACCCACACACCACCCGCGCCGACCATCCGGGATGAGGATTCTCACGGGGTTGCGCCCGACTACCTCGCGAGAGACACCGGATCACAGCCCCGGCTCCGGCCAGGCGCTCAGCCGGTCGCCCTCGAGAGTTCCGCGTCGACCTCGGCGATCCACCTGGCCTTCTCGTGCTCGGTCGCGAATGCCGACTCGAAGGAGTTCCGCGCGAGCGTCGCGAGCTGGGCGGCATCGAGCGAGAGCGCCGACTCGATCGCGCGGTAGTTCTCGGCGACATCCCCGCCGAAGTAGGCCGGGTCGTCGCTGTTGATCGAGACGAGCAGCCCCGCGTCCATCATCGCCCGGAGCGGATGCTGCGCGAGATCGCTCGGCGCGGTTCGCAGCGCGACGTTCGACAGTGGGCAGACCGTGAGCGGAACGCGCTCGTCGCGCAGCCGGCGAACGAGCTCGGGATCTTCGAGCGCACGATTGCCGTGGTCGATGCGCTCGACCTTCAGCAGGTCGAGCGCCTCCCGCACATACTCGGGTCCGCCCTCCTCCCCCGCGTGCGCGACGCGATGCAGACCCTCGGCGGCGGCCCGTGCATACACCTCGGTGAACAACGACGGCGGGTAACCGACCTCGGTGGAGTCGAGTCCGACGCCGATGAAGGAATCCCGGAAGGGCAGGGCCGTCTCGAGCGTCTCCATCGCCGCATCCGCGCCGAGGTCGCGCAGGAAGCACAGAATGAGATCGGCGGAGATCCCAGTGCTGCCCGTCGCCTCGGCGATGGCCGCGTCGAATCCGCCGATGACCGCCTCGATCGGCACGCCGTTGCCGAGGTGCGTCTGCGGGTCGAAGAAGATCTCAGCTCGACGCACCCCGGCGTTCGCGGCGCGTCGCAAATAGGCGCTCGCGAGGTCGTGGAAGTCCTGCTCCGTTCGCAGGACTGCGAGGTTCGAGTAGTGCACGTCGAGGAACGACTGCAGGTCGGCGAAGTCGTACCTCGCCGTCAGCACGTCGGGGTCGTAGCTCGGAAGCCGTACATCGTTGCGACGGGCGAGCTCGACGAGAAGCCCCGCCTCGATGGTGCCCTCCATGTGGATGTGGAGTTCGGCGGTGGGCCACGTGGTCATACCTCGGGACACTACGGCGCGCTCGTTTCCCCGGTGTTACGCGTCGACGAGCGCGGTGCCGAGGGGCATCCGCACCGTGATGGTCGTGCCCGCCCCCGGTGGGCTCTCGATCTCGATCCTGCCGCCCACCGCGTCGACCCGGTCGGCGATGCCCACCATGCCGCTGCCATCGGGCGAGGCCCCGCCGACCCCGTTGTCGCGCACGACGAGCTCGAGCTCGCCGTCGCGCACCTGCGCGCGCACCCATCCCCGCGTCGCACGCGAGTGCTTCGCGACGTTCGCAAGCGACTCGGCCACCACGAAGTACGCGGTCGACTCGATCACCTCGGGCAACCGCCCCTCGGCCTGCACGTCGATCTCCACCGGAACGGGGCAGCGACCCGCGAGCTCGGGGACGGCGAGCGCGAGCCCGCCCGAGCTGAGCAGGCTCGGATGGATGCCGTGCGCAAGCTCGCGAAGCTCCTTGAGCGCCAGGTTGAGCATCGCGATCGTGTCCTCGAGGTCTGCCGCGAACCCGTCGTCGCCTGCGCTCCGCGCATCGTTCGCGGCGAGCCGCAACCGCATGCCGAGTGAGACGAGCTGCTGCTGCGCGCCGTCATGCAGGTCGCGCTCGATGCGGCGACGGGCCTCGACGCCCGCCTCGACGATGCGGCTGCGCGACTGGCGCACATGCTCGAGGGTGCGTTCGATCTCCGACCGGAGGCGGCCGTTGTCGACCGAGAGCCGGAGCGCGCTCGAGACACCGTCGAGCAGGCGCATGTTGTCGGTGAGCACGCGGTCGTGGCGGATGAGGGCGATCGGCATCCCCGTCGGCGAAGCGACCGGGAGCAGGCTGTGGTCGCCACGCCGGTCGGCCGGGTCATGGTCGATCGGCTCCCCCGCGGCATCCGCGTACCTGCCGCGCTCCTCGTCCCACCAGTACACGCGCACCGACGCGTCCCGCAGGGTGCGGGCGAGCGATTCCGCCCAGAGGCCGCGGTCGGCGCCCTCCCTTGTGATGCGCATGAGGTCGGCGACGCGCGCCCGCATGTTGCGCGCATGCGCGATTCCCGCGACGAAGCTCACCGGAATCGACGCGATCGCGATAAGTGAGACGGTCGAGAGCACCTCGTCGGCCGTCGCCGCGGCGGCGTAACTGACCGCCTGGGCCGCGAGCGTGATGACCCACGCGAGCAGTGCGAGCGGCATGAGGAAGGCCACGGTGCGTGCCGGCACGCTGCCGCGCATCCAGCTCACGAGCAGCCTGGCCGCGATCACGAGGGCGAGGGTGACGCCGACGATGCGGTAGCCGATGTCGATGAACCCGAATACGGCCGGAAGCTCGGCGATGCGATAGGGATTCGGCGCACACTCGCACACGGCGGGGTCGGGGCCGGCGAGCAGCAGCACGGCGAGGAGGTTCACGATCGAGGCGGCGAGCGCGATGCCGGCGATCCACCGGTCGACGCGGCCCATCAGCCACCCTCTCGGATAGAGGAGCACGAGGATGCCAGTGAGCACCGCCCAAGCGAGGTCGACGCCCCGCACGACCGGCCAGAGCCATCCGAGCTCCTCGATGACCCGGTAGAAGGTCTGCGGAATCCACAGGAGGGGAAAGATCACCATGAGGCGCGCCGGCACGAGTGCCGAGCCGATGCCCCAGGCCACACCCGCGGATGCCGCGAACACGAGCGGCACCATCGCGTGCAGCGTCGTCCACGACGCCTCGGGGCGCTCGCCGTCGGGCGTCGCGAGGAATCCCGAGATCTCCATCGCGAGGCTCACCGCGACGACCGCGACGATGACCGCCGAACGCTTGACGATCCGGCCCTTGCGGCCGGGAGCCATCACCTCGCGCCGAGGAGCGTGAGCACAGCGAGCACGCGGCGGTGGTGCTCGGGCGACTCCTCGAGGTCGAGCTTCTGGAGGATGCTGCGCACGTGCGTCTCCACCGTCTTCAGGCCGAGGAACAGGCTCTGGGCGATGCCGCCGTTCGAGTAGCCCTGGGCCATGAGTTCGAGCACGGAGCGCTCACGCTCGGTGAGCCGGGAGAGCGGATCGTCGGCGCGCGTGCGCTTCACGAGCTGCTCGACGACCTCGGGATCGACGACCGATCCGCCCGACGCGACGGTCTCGACGGCGCGCACGAGGGTCTGCGGCTCCGAGACCCGTTCCTTCAGGAGGTATCCGGTGCCGCTGCCGGCTCCCATCACCCGCAGGGCGTACTCGGGAGTGGCGTACATCGAGAGCAGGAGCACGCCGATCTTGGAACCGCCGGCTCGCATCTGCTCGAGCGCGACGATGCCCTCGTCGCGGTAGCTCGGCGGCATCCTGATGTCGAGCACCGCGGCATCGAGTCCGCCGCGATTCGCGACCTCGAGCAGCTCGGCACCCGTGCTGACGGACGCCACGACCTCGATGCCGCCGTCGGCGAGCACCTTCGCGATGCCCTCTCGAAGAAGCAGGGCGTCGTCGGCGATCGCCACGCGCAGTGGTTTCGGGGCCCCTTCCATCGCATTCTCCGTTCAGGGCGTGCGGGATCCTGTCGGGTCAGGCCCGCTTGTCGCGACTCTACCGCTTTCGGAGGGAGGCGCGTCCGCCCAGTTCTGGGGGTACCCTGATGCGTCGGCAGCGGTGTTCATGCCACGCTGGACACGCCACGTGCGCGCCCAGCCGAGCGCACCCGCAGCCGCCCCCGCCGCTCGTCCGCGAAGGCCCCCAATGGCCGAGCACGACGCGCATGCCCGACCGAGGAGTCCCGATGCCGCGAACCGATACCGCCGGGTCAGTGCCGGCCGACGACGTACGGGCGACGCCCGCTCCGCCGCGGCCGATCCGCCTCATCACCGTCTCCGCCGACCAGCGGCTCGACGACGTCGTACGCGCCCACGACGCGACCCCGGCTTCGGGCCGTACGCTCCGCGTGGCCCTCGCGATGCGCGGCGGCGTGAGCCTTGCCGTCTGGATCGGCGGTGCCGTCGCCGAACTCGACCTGCTGCGCCGCATCCGCCTCTACGATCACGGCGACGAGACGCTCGCGTTCGTGCTCATGACGGCGAAGTCGCCCCTCACGCCGCCGGTGCTCGAACGCATCAAGGTCTACGCGCGCCTCATGGACGCGGCGCGCTACGACCGGGTCGAGTTCGACCTCCTCGCAGGCGCGAGCGCCGGTGGCCTGAACGCCGTCGTCTATTCAGTCGCCCAGCGAGCCGGCACCGGGCTCGACTCGCTCCTCGACACCTGGAGCGAGGTCGGCGGCTTCTGGGGCCTGCTGCACCCGCCCGGCTCCCGGGGCATCCGTGCGCTCATGCAGGGCGAGGCCTATTTCCGTGCACGCACGCACGAGAAGCTGAGCACCCTGTACGAGACCACCGACCGCCATCCCGACCTCGTCTCCGAGTACACGAGCGTCGACCTGTCGGCCACCCTCATCGACGCGAGCGACGAGTTCGAGGAGGACGTGAACGAGGGTCGCGGCCACTTCCGCTTCGTCGGCTCCGACGATCACGCACTCGACAACCTCATCCCTCGCCGGCACAGCTTCGACTACCCCGGCAAGGCGCACGACGACGACGTCCACCTCGGCCATCTCGCCCTCGCCGCCCGCTCGACGTCGTCGCTGCCCGGCGGATTCGAGCCGGCCGAGATCGACTCGACCGTCGGACGCGCGGGCGTCGAGCCCCGTGACATGCGCTTCGCGTTCGGCGTGCACCGCACCGCACCGCTCACCCCGTATCGCATCGTCGACGGAGCGGTCTTCGACAATGTGCCGATCGAGCGCGCGCTGCGTGCGGCGAAGCTCCGCCGATCCGATCGCCTCGCCGATCGCGCGATGATCTTCCTCGACCCCGAGCCCGATGCGCCGCTCGGCGGCACGGCGCCGTGGGACCCGAACGCGAACCGGTTCTTCCGGGCCATCGGCGCGATGCTCTCGCGGCAGTTCCGGCGCGAGTCCGTCGCACGCGAAGCGGCCGAGCTGCAGCGATTCAACGCCGCACGACTCATCGAGTCGGGCCGGCGCGAGAGCGCCGCCTCCCTCATCGCGACGGCGCCATGGGACGCCGAGGCCCGCGTCGCCCGCAGGCGGGCCTACCTCCGCTCCCTCGGCACGACGCTCGCCGATCATCTCGCCGAGGCCGTCTCACTGCCCTCCGCCTGGCAGCTCCAATCGTCGCTCTCCGAGCGCCGGCGCTACCTGCCGATCGACCGGGTCTCGCTCGCGGGGCTGCCCGCGCACGCGGTCGCCCGGTTCGAACGCGCGTCGGCAGAGAATTCGCAGGCCGCCTCGCGATCCGTGCTGGCGCTCGCGGATGCCGCGAACTGCGTGCTCTCGTGGGCGCGAGCGCTCGAGGCGGTGCCCGAGTCGCCAGACTCCCGGCGGCACATCGCCCTCACCGAGGTGCGCGAGCCCGCCTACGCGGCACTCGCCGACGCCACCCGTTCCCGCGACGCCCTCACCGCGCTCGTGCTGGATCGCACGCAATCGCTCGCCGAGCGCCGGGCCGTTCCGCGGGGCGAGGACTTCGACGACTGGCTCGACGCGTGGTTCGCGGCATCCGATGCGATCGACACGGATGCGCACTGGCGAGCGCTCGATGCCGCGATCTCACGGCTCGCGAGCGCGACGAAGAAGCTCGACCGCACCATCCGCTACTACGACCACGCCACTCGCCGCACGTGGACGGAGTCCCCGTGGAGCGCCCTCGGTCGCGTGCCCACCCTCTACGCCGTCGACCTGCCCCCCGTCATGAACGCGGGCGGCATCCCCGCCGCGCTCTCGAGCATCCGGTACTGGAGCATCGGGGTCGACGAGGAGCCCGACCGACCGGCGAGCTTCGCGACCCTCGTCGCCGACCGGAAGTACGCCGTGCTGCAGAAGCTGATGCGCGCCTCGACGCTCAAACCCGACGACGTCGCCGAGCGACTGAACGAGGCGGCCGACCACGTGGTGCTCGACCGCCAGGCGAAGCTCGCCGGCTACGGCTTCGGGAACTTCCTCGGCTTCCTCGCCCGAGAGTGGCGAGTGAACGACTGGTGGTGGGGGCGGCTCGACGCGTCGGCGGGCATCGTGCGCTTCCTCACCGCGACGGTGACGGGAGCGCCCGATCCGGCACGTGACGTGCGCGTCGTGCAGGATGCGGTGCTCGAGGAGTCCGATGACCCACGCCACGTCGAGGCGCACGTGTCTGCGCTCGAGGCGGAGGCGACCAAGCCCGACACGTCCTCCTCGTCGCCCCCGTCGGCCCCGTCGGCGCACCCGGCGGCCGGCCGCTGGGCCACACCCGCCGCCGTCGCCGATCATCGCGCCGCCGTCGAAGCCGCTCGTGCCCGCCGTAGGGTGCGCCTGCGCGCGGGCACCGACACCGTCTGGAACCTCGACCCCGGCTACCGATTCGCGATCGCCTCACGCGCCGTGCGTCTCATCGACCGCGTGGCCGTCTCCCCCGTGAGTCGCGTGATCGCCATCGGTGCGGGTGCCGTGCTCGCCGCGCTGCGCCCCATCCTCGTCGCGCTGCCGACCCTCATCGACCCGCCGCGGCTCGCGCTCATCGCGGGCTTCGTGGCCGCGGCCGCGTGGCTCACGAGCTGGAAGGCCGTTCCGCAGGAGATCGCGTGGGTGCCCTTCGGCATCGCGATGGCGATCTGCGGCGTGCTGCTCGCCCTGCTCGTGGCCGGCGTCGTGCAAGCGAGGCTCCGGTGGAGCGCCGTCAGGCGCGCGAGCGACGGCGAGCTCGCCGATCTCGTCGGGCATGCCGCGCTGCGGGCGTGGCGGCCGACCCTGCTCTACGGCGTCGTCGCGATCCTGAGCCTGTTCCCGCTCGCGTTCTCGATCTACCAGTCGAACACGCTCATGACCGTCCTCTGCCTCGGCGTGAGCGGCGCGCTCGTCGCCACGACGAGCCGCGCCGCGACGTCGGTGCGGCGCACCGATGTGCCGGGCCGACGGCTGCGGGTCTGGCTGATGCTGGGCACGTTCGCCGTGCTCGGCGGTCTCCTGCCGCTCACGCAGTTCCTCATCGGGCAGACCTCAGGGCTGCTCGACCCAGGGCCAGAGTGGTTCCTGCCGATCCTCGTCGCGAGCGGCAGCGCCGTCGCGATCGTGCTCACGTACGACTGGCTGCCGATCACCGGCACCCGCCTCTCGGTCTCGCGCGGCGTCAACTGGCTCACGATCACGATCGCCTCGGCCCTCGGCGGCTGGGCGGCATCGTTCCTCGTCAACGAGCTCGACGCGCGGCTCGAGCCGTTGCTCCAGCACACGCTGGAGGCGGCCGCGTTCGTCGTCGCCTGGGCGAACATCGTCTGGTGGCTGCCCGAGGCCCGCGCCGCCGAGGCGGAGATCGACGAACGCGATCGCGTGGTGCGCGCGCCGCTCGACTGAGCAGACACGCGCACCACACCTCACCTCACCTCACCTCACCTCACTTCACCTCACACGAGCGAGTCGCGCCAGGCCGCGTGCAGCGCGGCGAAGCGGCCCGATCCCCCGATGAGGTCGGAGGGAGTGCCGTCTTCGACGATGCGGCCGTGCTCCATGACGAGCACCCGGTCGGCGATCGCGACCGTCGAGAGGCGGTGCGCGATGATCACCGCCGTGCGGTCGGCGAGGAGTGTCGTGAGCCCCTCCTGCACGAGCCGTTCACTCGGGATGTCGAGCGACGACGTCGCCTCGTCGAGGATGAGCACCGCGGGGTTCGCGAGGAACGCGCGCGCGAACGAGATGAGCTGGCGCTGACCCGCGCTCACGCGCCCGCCGCGCTTGTTCACGTCGGTGTCGTAGCCGTTCGGCAGGCTCTCGATGAACTCGTGCGCTCCGACGGCCTTCGCGGCGCGCACGATCTCGTCGGACGTGGCATCGGGCTTGCCGAGCGCGATGTTGTCGGCCACCGACCCCGAGAACAGGTAGGCCTCCTGCGTGACCATCACGATCGCGCGCCGCAGGTCCTTCGGATGCAGCGACCTCAGGTCGATGCCGTCGAGCTCGACGACCCCGTCGCTCGGGTCGTAGAACCGCGCGAGGAGCTTCGCGAGCGTCGACTTGCCCGCGCCGGTCGACCCGACGAGCGCGATCGTCTGCCCGGCCGGCACGTCGAGATCGAAGCGCGGCAGGATGACGCGATCCTTCGTGTACGCGAACTCGACGGCCTCGAAGCGCACGTGCCCGTCGGCGTTCCACAGGTCGACCGGATGCCGCGGCTCGGGCACGCTCGGCTCCTCTTCCAGCACGCCCGAGATCTTCTCGAGCGCCGAGGCGGCCGACTGGTACCCGTTGTAGAACATCGCCATGTCCTCGATCGGGTCGAAGAACCGCTTCGTGTAGAGGAGCGCTGAGAGGAGCAGGCCGATCGCGAGCTCACCCTCGACCACGCGGAATCCGCCGACGACGAGCACCGCCGCGACGCATGCGTTGCCGATGAGCAGCAGGCCCGGGTCGTAGATGCCGAAGAGCTGGATCACGCGGGCATTGACGTCGCGATAGTCCTCTACGAGCTCGCCGTACGCCTTCTCGTTGCGCCGCTCCTTGCGGAACGCCTGCACCGCCCGGATGCCCGTCATCGACTCCACGAAGTGCACGATGAGCTTCGCCGAGGCGACCCGGGACTGGCGGAACAGCTTCTGCGAGCGCACCTGGAACCAGCGCGTGAGCACCGTGAGCGGGATGAGCGCGCCGAGCAGCACGAGCGCCGACGTCCAGTCGAGCAGCACGAGGGCGATCGCCGTGAACGACATGTAGAGGACGCCGCGCACGAGCTGGTTGATGCCCTCGTCGAGCAGCTCGCGGATCGCATCGAGGTCGCTCGTCTGTCGCGAGATGATGCGCCCCGAGGTGTACGACTCGTGGAACTCGAGCGAGAGCTTCTGCGTGTGCAGGAACACCCGCGTGCGCAGGTCGAGGAGCACCGCTTGGCTGATTCGAGTCGAGAGCCGGATGTACCACGCGATGAGCAGCGCTCCCGAGGCGGCCGTGAGCAGGTAGGCGACCCCGGCGAAGCCCACCGGCAGCCAGTCGCCGTCGAGCAGGGCCGGCAGGCCGCGGTCGATGCCGAATCCGATGAGCGCAGGCCCGGCGACCTGCGCGGCCGTCGAGACGAACACGACGATCATCGTGAGCCACAGTCGCAATCGCAGCGGCCGCAACAGGGAGCCGAGCAGGCGCAGCGATCGTGCACGCACCTGCTTCGACTCGGCTTTGGTGAAGTCGTTGCGCTCCTCACCTTCGACGCCGATGACGCTCATCGGTTCGCCTCCTCTCGTTCGATGGGTCCGGTCTCGGTCGATGTGTATTCGGCGGCATCGGATTCGATGGGATCGGATGCCTCAGCGGCATCCGTCACGAGGAGATCGGATGCCTCGGCAGCCTCGCGCCGCACTTCGTCTTCGAGGCTCGAGATGACGAAGGCGTAGTGCTCGTTCTCTCGCAGCAGCTCGGAGTGGGTGCCGACCGCGGTGATGCGGCCCTCCTCGAGGAGCGCGACGCGATCGGCGAGCATGACGGTCGAGGGGCGGTGCGCGACGATGAGGGCGGTCGTCGAGGCGAGCACTCGGCGCAGCTCGGCCTCGACGCGCGCCTCGGTCGCGACGTCGAGCGCCGAGAGCGGGTCGTCGAGCACGAGCACTGCCGGCGATGCCGCGACCGCGCGAGCGAGCGCGAGCCGCTGACGCTGCCCGCCCGAGAGGCTCATGCCCTCTTCGCCGACCTTCGTGTCGACGCCGTCGGGCAGGTCGTAGACGAACGAAGCCTGCGCGATGCTCAGTGCCTCGTCGAGCACGCGCTCGGCCTCGGCGGCGAGCGCCGGGTCGTCTTCGCCGAATTCGGGACGGCCGAGCAGCACGTTCTCGCGCACCGAGGCGCTGAACAGCGTGGCATCCTCGAACGCCATGGCGATGTGCGTGCGGAGCTCCTCGCGGGTGAGCGCCCGGATGTCGACGCCGTCGAGGGTGATCGAGCCCCCCGTGACGTCGTAGAGCCGGGTGGTGAGCGCGGTCAGCGTCGTCTTGCCGCTCCCGGTGAGGCCGACGAGGGCCATCGTCTCGCCGGGCTCGACGACGAGGTCGATCCCGTCGAGGAGGTCGCCGAACCGCTCGGGCGAGTCCTGGTAGCGGAAGCGCACGCCTGAGAACGCGAGCTCGCCGAGCGGCTGCTCGACCGAGACGGGGCGCTCGGGGTCGGTGATCGCGTTCTCGCTGTCGAGGATGTCGAAGAAGCGATCGGTCGCCGTGCGTGCGTCGAGCGAGAACGCGAGCAGGAACCCGATCGACTCGATCGGCCAGGCGAGCACGGTGGCCGTCGCGAAGAACGCGACGAGCTCGCCGACGGTGAGCACGCCTTGCGACGCGAGCCACACGCCGAGCACGAGGCATCCGGCGAGCGCGACGGCCGGGACCAGGATGATCCATGCCCAGATGCTCGCCTCGAGCCGCGCCTTCTCCATCTCAGTGCTGCGCAGCGACTCGGCTCGGACGCGGAAGCTCGACAGTGCGTGCTTGCCGCGGCCGAAGGCCTTCAGCACGCGGATGCCGTGCACCGACTCCTCGACGGCGGTCGCGAGGTCGCCCGCCTGGTCCTGGCTGCGCCGGGAGACCTCCGAGTAGCGGCCCTCGAACCGGAAGCCGATGATCCAGAGCGGGATCGAGCACACGAGGAACACGACGCCCAGCATCCAGTTCATGGAGATGAGGATGCCGAGACCCACGACGATCACGATGAGGTTCACGACGAGCAGCACGAGCCCGAACGACAGCCACCGGCGGATGAGGCCGAGGTCGCTCATGGCTCTCGAGAGCAGCTGCCCGCTCGGCCAACGGTCGTGGAAGCTCACCGGCAGGTCCTGCAGCTTCGCATAGAGCGCGTTGCGCATGCTCGCCTCGACCTTGGTGCCCGGTGTGAGCACGAACCAGCGGCGCAGGGCGATCATCACGGCCTCGAGCACGCCGAGTCCGAAGACGAGCCCGGCGAGCGGCCAGATCGCGCTCGCGTCGCCGTCGGAGAGCGGGCCGTCGACGACGGCCTGCAGCACTTGCGGAATCGAGAGCGCGATGAGCTGCGAGGCGAGCGAGGCGCCCATGCCGGCGGCGATCGCGGGGAGCGCCGGCCGCGCGTACTCGCGGAGCCGGAACAGCGCCCGCACGGCGCTCGTGCGCTCGGCGGGTTGATCCTTGTTGTGAGGGGTGGCTGACAAAGCCGTTTCCTTCCGGAAGTGCGCCGAGCACACGCAAGAAGCGTCGATCGGACGAGATCAGAACGAGTGGACGCGTGAAGTCGCGTCGGATGCGGGGCTACCGCGAGACGGGCCGGCTGAGCCGGCGGACGGGCCTGGTGCTACCCGGCGATCCGATCGGAGAGGAGCGCCGGGCTGGCAGCGCCGTCGACCGCGATCGTGCGGGCGTTGGTGTCTGTCTGCATGGTGTCCTCCTGCGTCGTTGACTGATCATCCCCAAGGCGACCGGATTTCTCACGGCAGCCAGCCCTACAGCCTATGGGTACAGCTTCGTCGCGTGCAAGAGTCTTGGCGAGACTGTTCCGAATCAGTCTGCGAGCGAGCGAGACTCGCTCAGCGCACCCGCACCGACAGGCACGTGACGCAGCCCTCGAGCTTCTCGAACTCACTGATGTCGACGGTGACCACGCGGTAACCGAGGCTCGAGAGCATCGCCGCCGTCTGCGGCGCCGCCGCCGACATGAGCAGGGACTCTCGGGAGAGCTCGACGACCGCGACGCCCTCGGGCTCGGGAACGGCGATGAACCGCGGAAAGAGGCTCTCGACCTCGAGGAGCGCGGGGTCGCCGATGATCGTGCCGTCGGGCAGCGCCGTCGCTGCGCTCTTCAGGTGCAGCGCCTTCGTGATGGGCACCGCGACCACGGTGTAGCCGTGGGGGTTGAGGAGCCACCGCAACTGGCGAATGCCCTCGGCGTTCGTGCGCGACGATGCCCCCACGTAGACCGTGGATTCGACCTTCAGCACGTCGCCGCCGTCGAGCGTGCCGGGCAGCTCGATCCGCTCCACCGTGACGCCGGGGATCGCCCGCACCGCGCGCTCGACCGCCTCGACCTCAGGGCGCCGCGACACCGCGCCCGGGTTCGCGATCACGGCGAGGTCGCCGAACATGACGACGGCGTCTTCGACGAAGACCGAGTCGGCGAGCTCGGGTGCGGCGTCGACCTCGATGGTCTCCCAGCCCTCGGCGACGAGCGCCGCGCAGTAGTTGTCCCATTGCTCGTCGGCACGCGCCTTGTCGACCGGCTGCCGCTCGAGATGCGTGAGCTCGCCCTCGTCGAGGTTCGAGGCGGGGATGCGCACGAGCGCGATCTGCCGCGGCGGTCGAGCCGGCGCGAACGCCAGGATTCCATGCAGCACCCGCGGAGCGAGGAAGACCTCGGCGGCGATCGCCGCGAGGATGAAGATGAGGTTGAAGCTCACGAGCGAGGCGAGCACGGCTTCGAAGATGCGCGGGGTGAACGGATTGCCGCCCGCGCTCACGGTGGCCGTCGTGGCGAACAGGGCGGCGAGGCACGCGGAGACGAGGCCGGCGATCGCGGCGAGGAACCACGAGCGGGTCGCGCCGATTCCGTTCGCCACCGAGAGCAGCACCCACACCACGAGCGCCGCGAGCCCGAAGTGGCCGAACAGCTGCGGGACGATCTCGGGCGACTGGCCGTTGCCGATGAAGAAGGCGAGCACCGCCACGGCCATCGCCGTGATCGCGACGACCCCCGCCGAGATGAGCACCGCCACCGTCTGCCGCCACGGTGTGATAGCCGGCGTGTACCGGGCCGTGGCGGACAGAGGCGGCGAGGCGGGGGACGTCATGGCACGAGCCTATCGGCCGGTGCCGACCCGTCAGCGCGCGGCGTCGAGGCGATCGCGGGCGAGTCGTTCAGCCGCCTCGAGGGGGGTCGAGCCGTTCGCACCGGCGCCGCGGAGCACCGCGGCGACGGTGTCGCCGATGCCCTCGATGCGCGCGTCGAGGCGTGCCTGGTCGACGCCCGGCACACCGGCCATGTCGAGGTATATCACGCCGCCGGCGTTCACGACGAAGTCGGGTGCCCAGACGATGCCACGGCGCTGCAACATCGTCGCGACGTCGCGAGCGGCGAGCTGGTTGTTCGCCGCTCCGACGACGGCACTCACGCGAAGGTCGCGAGCGACGTCGGGCGTGAGTACGCCGCCGAGTCCGCACGGCACGAACACGTCGGCCTCGACGAGGTGTGCATCGCCCGGTTCGACCCATTCGGCGCCGAGTTCGTCGGCGAGCGCCCGCTTGCCCTGAGCGACGTCGGTGACCGTGAGCCGGGCTCCCGCGGCGGCGAGGCTGCGAGCGAGGCGTCCGCCGACCTGGCCGAGTCCCGCTACAACGAAGTGCCGGCCGGCGACCTCGGGCGATCCGAAGACGTGGTCGAGGGTCGCGAGGATCGATGCGTACACGCCGGCCGCAGTGGCATCCGCCGGCTCGCCGACGCCGCCCTGCTCGGGCGGGAGCCCGCAGACGAACTCGGTGCGCTCGTGCACGACCGACATGAGCTCGGCGCTCGTGCCGACGTCTTCGGCGGTCATGTAGGCGCCGCCGAGCGACTCGACCGCGTCGCCGAGATCGAGCATGGCGTCGCGTGTGCGCGCCTCGTCGAGGGTGACCCCCGCGGGAATCGCGATCACGGCCTTGCCGCCGCCGCGCGCGAGACCGGCTGCGGCGTTCTTCAGCGTCATCGCCTGCGAGAGGCGGAGGGCGTCGGCGAGGGCGTCGGTCCAGTGCCCATAACGCCAGAGCCGGGCGCCGCCGAGAGCCTGGCCGAGCCGCGTCGAGTGCACGGCGACGATGATGGTGAGACCGGAGCGCGGACCGTGGGTGATGAGCACCCGTTCGTGCTCGGGGGCTTCCGTCGGCAGTTCTGCGCTGACCTCGGGCGCAGGGGCCGGGGCATGGGTGATCGTCATCGATCGTTCTCCTTGTTCAACCGCCTCGTGAGCGGAACCGGTGCCCGCGCCTCGTGAGCGCGGGTTCACTTAAGGGTACCGCCGCGCGAATGCGTCCACGAGCATGAGCGCGAGCCCGCGGTGATCAGTGGAAGAAGTGCCGCTCGCCCGTGAAGTACATGGTGACCCCCGCCGCACGCGCCGCGTCGACGACCTCCTCGTCGCGCACCGAACCGCCCGGCTGCACGACCGCGCGCACGCCGCCGTCGATCAGGATCTGCAGGCCGTCGGCGAACGGGAAGAAGGCGTCGGATGCCGCGACCGACCCCGCGGCCCGCTCCCCCGCGCGCTCCACCGCGAGCTTGCACGAGTCGACTCGGTTCACCTGTCCCATGCCGACGCCCACCGAGGCACCGTTCGAGGCGAGCAGGATGGCGTTCGACTTCACCGCGCGGCAGGCGCGCCATGCGAACTCGAGGTCGGCGAGCGTCGCCTCGTCGGCGGGCTCCCCCGCGGCGAGGGTCCAGTCTGCGGCAGGCGCGAAGTGCCGATCTGCCTGCTGCAGGAGCATCCCGCCCGAGACCTGCCGCAATTCGATCGCGGTCGGGACGAAGCCCTCGGGAAGGGTCAGCAAGCGCAGGTTCTTCTTCTTCGTGAGCACCTCGAGTGCCTCGGGCTCGAAGCCGGGAGCCACGAGCACCTCGGTGAAGATGCCGGCGACCGTCTCGGCCATCGCCCGCGTGACGACGCGGTTCGCGGCGATCACGCCGCCGTAGGCCGACACGGGGTCGCACTCATGGGCACGCTGGTGCGCTGAACCGATCGGGTCGGATGCCCCGGGCGACGCGACCGCGATGCCGCACGGGTTCGCGTGCTTGATGATCGCCACGGCCGGCTCGTCGAAGTCGAAGGCGCTGCGCACCGCGGCATCCGCATCGACGAAGTTGTTGTACGACATCTCTTTGCCGTGCAGTTGCGTCGCCTGGGCGATGCCCGGCCGGCCTCCCTGCGAGGCGTAGAGCGCCGCGCGCTGGTGCGAGTTCTCGCCGTAGCGCAGGTCGGCGTCTTTCGTCCACGTGCCGCCGACCCACGCGGGGAAGGGCGACTCCTCAGCGGGCTGGTCGGGTGCGACGACACTGCCGATGTACGAGGCGACCGCGACGTCGTACGAGGCGGTGTGCCGGAACGCCTCGCGCGCGAGGTCTTTGCGCTGCGCGAGCGTCGTGCCGCCGGCGGCGACCGCCGCGATGATCTCGTCGTAACGGCCGGGTGAGACCACGACGGCCACGTTCGCGTGGTTCTTCGCCGACGCCCGCACCATCGCAGGCCCGCCGATGTCGATCTGCTCGATGACAGCGTCGGGTTCCGCACCTGCGGCCACGGTCTCGGCGAAGGGGTACAGGTTGACGACGACGAGCTCGTAGGGCTTGATGCCGAGTTCGGCGAGCTGCGTCTCGTGGTGATCGAGTCGCAGGTCGGCGAGCAGGCCGGAGTGCACGGCCGGGTGCAGCGTGCGAACTCGCCCATCGAGGTGCTCTGGATAGCCCGTGACCTCGGACACCTGGGTGACCGGGAGTCCGGCGTCGGCGATGGCCTTGCCGGTGCCGCCCGTCGAGACGATCTCGACGCCGGCGCGCACGAGCGCGGTGGCGAGCTCGACGAGTCCGCTCTTGTCGCTCACGGCGACGAGCGCCCGCCGCACGGGCACGGGGTCGCGATCGCGATAGAGGCTCGGGTCGTGGCTGGGACCGCTCATGATCGTGCGATTTCCTTCAGGTCGAGGTGCGAGTTGGCGATGTCGAGCACGGCCTGGATGAGCAGGCGCCGCTCGACGGGCTTGATGCGGTCGTGGAGACTCGACTCCGTGTCGCCCGGGAGCACCGGGATGCGCTCCTGCGCGATGATCGGGCCGCCGTCGACGGAGTTGTCGACGACGATGAGGCTCGCGCCGGTCTCGGTGACGCCTGCGGCGAGCGCGTCGCGCACGGCGTGCGCGCCCGGGAACTCGGGCAGGTAGGCCGGGTGCGTGTTGATGAGGTATGGCGCGAACGCGTCGACGACCGCGGGCGGCACGAGCCGCATGAGGCCCGAGAGCACCAGGAGATCGGGCTCCCACTGGCGCACCTGCTCGATCAGCGCCGCGCCCCACGCGTCGCGATCGGGATACGCGGTGAACGGCACCGTGAACGTGGGGATGCCGAACTCCTCGCCGAGGGCGAGGCCGTCGGCTTGGCGGTCGGCGCCGACCGCCACGACGCGAGCGGGGAACTCCGCGTCTTCAGAGGCTTCGAGCAGGGAACGGAGGTTCGACCCTCCGCCCGAGATCAGCACGACGAGCTTCTGCACCCTCAGAGCCTACCGGCTGGCCGGAGGCCGCTCAGCGCTCGGCACCCCAGATGAACTCACGCTGCGGAGCCGGCTCCTCGGGGTCGCCGGGCCGGCCTGCCCGATCGCGCGGACCGGGTTCGTCGCCGGGGGCGATTCCGCGCGCCCTGGCCGCGTAGCTTCCGACGATCGCCCCGACGCCGACCGTCACGGCGGCGACCCCCGCGACCGCCCACGCGTTGGGGCCGACCTCGGCGAGGCGACCGGGTCCGGCGGCACCGCCCGACCACCACGCGAGCATCCCGAGCACGAGCGCAGCGACTCCGCCCGCACCGGCGCCCACGGCGAGCGGATGCCACCACGAGACGCCGGCGCCGTGCGCCGCTCGCGGCCCGTGAACCTCGTGACGCAAGGCAGCGTCTGGGAAGGCGAGCCACGCCCCGACGAAGCCGAGCAGCACCGGCGCGATGAGCCAGAGGCCACCGAGGGCCACCACATCGGTCGGCAGCGCCCCGAGGAGCGGGATGCCGGGCACGGGCCCGAGCAGGGTGCCGCCCGGTGACACGGCCGTGCCGGCGCCGATCGCGAATCCCGGGCCGAGCAGCCACGCGGTCGCCCAGACGACGAGGTTGGGCACGAACGCGAGCTCGCCGACCGTGAGGGCGATGCCACCGTCGATGCCCGCACCGAGCGCCTGGTACAGCCCGGCGATCGTCGCGTAGTCGAGGGCGACGAGCACGGCCACGAGCACGGCGCCGAGCGCGAGCACGCCGAACGCCGCTCCGGCTCCGATGCGCACCGCCACACGCGCACCCGCGACGAGGGCCGGCGGGAACGCGGCGAGACGGCCGCGCACGACGACGCCCGCGGCATCCGTCACCATGCCGGCTCGATGCGACTCGGCAGCGGCGCCGATGACGCCGCCGAGTGCCATCGCGAAGGCCGGGAGGAGCGCACCCTGCCACAGCGAGGGCCGAGCACCGTCGATTCCGGCCGCGAGGGCGAGCCCGGCGCCGACGACCGCGTAGACGAGCGTCGCCGACAGCCCGCCGGTGACCGAGTGCCCGCCGGCGGCCGCTCGCCGGCCGATCCGCAGGCCGAAGACGACGGAGAGGAGCGCGAAGCCGAGGAGCGCGATCGTGATCGTGAAGGGATCGCCCGCTGCCGGCAGTCCGGTGCGCGCCGCGGTCACCGCGTCGAGCTGCAATTCGAGGTCGACCCCGTGGCCGAGCAGCCACACGTCGGCCGCGGTTCGGAGGAACACCGTCACATCGACCGAGAGCCCGAAGTGCACCGCCCAGAGCAACATGAGGGGCACGAGCACGATGCCCAAGCCGATGAGGGCCGCGACGGATGCCTCGAGTGCGGCCAGCAGGGCGATCGTCGTGCGTCTCATTCCTCCGGGAGCTTAGCCCGGCTGACGCCGCTCAGTGGGCACGACGTGCGGCAACCGGCACTCCGGTGGTTGAGGAGCGCCGGGCGCAGCCCGACGCGTATCGAAACCACCCGCCAGGGCAAGGTGGTTTCGATACGGTCCTTCGGTCCTACTCAACCACCGGACGGGACGTACCTCAGAGCGCGGCGTAGACCTCGCGGAGCAGCGTCGCCGTCTCGGAGGGCGTCTTGCCGACCTTCACGCCGGCGGCCTCGAGGGCCTCCTTCTTCGCCTGGGCGGTGCCCGCCGAGCCGGAGACGATGGCGCCCGCGTGGCCCATGGTCTTGCCCTCGGGGGCGGTGAAGCCCGCGACGTAGCCGACGACGGGCTTCGTGACGTTGGCCTTGATGAAGTCGGCCGCGCGCTCCTCGGCGTCGCCGCCGATCTCGCCGATCATGACGATCGCCTTCGTCTCGGGGTCGGCCTCGAACGCGGCGAGCGCGTCGATGTGCGTCGTGCCGATGATGGGGTCGCCGCCGATGCCGATGGCCGTCGAGAAGCCGAGGTCGCGCAGCTCGTACATCATCTGGTACGTGAGGGTGCCCGACTTCGAGACGAGGCCGATGGGGCCCTTGCCGGTGATGTTCGCCGGGGTGATGCCGACGAGCGACTCACCGGGGCTGATGATGCCGGGGCAGTTCGGCCCGATGATGCGGGTCGTGCCGCTCTTCTCCTTGGCGTAGGCCCAGAACTCGGCAGAGTCCTGCACGGGCACGCCCTCGGTGATGATGACGAGGAGGGGGATCTCGGCGTCGATGGCCTCGACGACGGCGTCTTTCGTGTACGCCGGCGGAACGAAGGCGATGGAGACATCCGCCCCGGTCTGCGCGATCGCCTCGGCGACCGTGCCGAAGACCGGCAGCTCGACGGGGTTGCCGTCGTTGTCGGTGTGCAGCACGGTGGTGCCGGCTTTGCGGGCGTTCACGCCGCCCACTACCTGGGTGCCCGCGGCGAGCATGCGTGCCGTGTGCTTCGAGGCCTCGCCGCCGGTGATGCCCTGGACGATGACCTTGGAGTCCTTGTTCAGAAAGATCGTCATGTCTTCGAATCCCTTACTACGCGGCGTTCGCCAGCTCGGCGGCCTTGTCGGCGCCCTGGTCCATGTTCTCGGCGAGCGTCACCAGCGGGTGGTTCGCCTCGGCGAGGATGCGGCGACCCTCTTCGACGTTGTTGCCGTCGAGTCGCACGACGAGCGGCTTGTTCGCGGCGTGCCCGAGCTCGGCGAGCGCGCCGACGATGCCCTTCGCGACCTGGTCGCACGCGGTGATGCCGCCGAAGACGTTGACGAACACGCTCTTCACCTGCGGGTCGCCGAGGATGACGTCGAGGCCGGCGGCCATGACCTCGGCCGAGGCTCCGCCGCCGATGTCGAGGAAGTTGGCGGGCTTCACGCCGCCGTGGTTCTCGCCGGCGTAGGCGACCACGTCGAGCGTGGACATGACGAGGCCCGCGCCATTGCCGATGATGCCGACCTCGCCGTCGAGCTTCACGTAGTTGAGGTCGGCGGCCTTCGCCTTCGCCTCGAGCGGGTCGGCCGCGGCCTTGTCTTCGAGCAGGGCGTGACCGGCGTGGCGGAACTCGGCGTTCTCGTCGAGCGTGACCTTGCCGTCGAGTGCGATGACCTCGCCGTCTTCGGAGAGGATGAGCGGGTTCACCTCGACGAGGGTGGCGTCTTCTTTGTCGTACACCTCGTAGAGCTTCACGAACACGTCGGCGACCTTGTCGACGAGGTCGGCCGGGAAGTTCGCGGCCACGGCGATCTCGCGGGCCTTCTCGAGCGTGATGCCCGCAACAGGGTCGACCTCGATGCGAGCGAGCGCCTCGGGCCGCTCGACCGCGAGCACCTCGATCTCGACGCCGCCCTCGACGCTCGTGAGCGAGAGGTACGAGCGGTTGGCCCGATCGAGCAGCACCGAGAAGTAGAACTCCTGCGCGATGCGCGCTCCGCCGGCGACCATGACCCGCTTGACCACGTGTCCCTTGATGTCGAGGCCGAGGATGGCCTTGGCCGCCTCGTACGCCTCGTCGGGGTTCTTCGCGACCTTGACGCCGCCCGCCTTGCCGCGGCCACCGGTCTTGACCTGCGCCTTCACGACGACGACGCCGCCGAGCTTCTCGGCCGCCGCTCGCACCTCATCGGGGGTGTCGGCCACGATGCCCGGAAGCACCGGAACCCCGTAGTGCTCGAACAGGTCTCTGGCCTGATACTCGTAAAGATCCACGCTCTCTACTTCCAATCGATCCGCACGCGCGGTCGCGCACAGGGGCTGTTGGGTGGTGGTGGCCCGGGCCGTGCCGATTCATCTCGACGTCAAGATACGCGGGCCGACGACCATGGTACTCCCCCTCAACGAGGGGTCCGAACCGGAATGCACAGCCGCCAGGCTGCTGGCGACGCCGCGAGCCCGGTGCGAGACTGGCCGCATGACGCACCCGCGGGAACCGATCCACCGCACCGACCCGCACGAGGCCGCAGTGCACGTGAAGCTCAACTGGCTGCGCGCCGGGGTGCTCGGCGCGAACGACGGCATCGTCTCCGTCGCGGCGCTCGTCGTCGGCGTCGCCGCTGCGACGACGGAGGTCGGGGCCATCCTGGTGGCGGGCGTGGCAGCCGTGGTGGCCGGTGCGATCTCCATGGGACTCGGCGAATACGTGTCGGTCTCGAGCGCGCGCGACACCGAGCGCACGCTCATCGCGAAGGAGCGCTGGGAGCTCGAGACCATGCCGCAACAGGAGCTCGCCGAGCTTGCCGCGCTCTACCGTGGCAAGGGACTCTCCGCCGGCACCGCCGAGACCGTCGCGCAGGAGCTCACGGAGCACGACGCGCTCGCCGCGCACCTCGAGGTGGAACTGCACATCGCCCAAGACGAGGTCGTGAACCCGTGGCACGCCGCCGGGGCATCCGCTCTCTCATTCCTCGTCGGTGCGGTGCTGCCGATGCTCGCGATCCTGCTGCCGCCGCCCGAGTGGCGGATCGCGACGACGTTCATCGCGGTGCTCGTCGCCCTCGCCATCACCGGCTGGCTGAGCGCGTGGATCGGTGGCAGCCCGAGGCTCCGCGCCATCCTGCGCGTGACCGTCGGCGGCGGGCTCGCGCTCGCGGTGACCTGGACGATCGGCGCCCTGCTCGGCGTGGCCGTGTAGCGATGTCCGACCAGGCCGAGGTGCGGATCGGGATCTCCGGCTGGCTGTACCCGCCGTGGCGCGGGAAGTTCTACCCGAAGGGCGTGCGTCAGGCCGACGAGCTCGAGTACGCGTCGCGACACGTCACGTCGATCGAGGTCAACGGCTCGTTCTACTCGCTGCAGAGGCCGGCGAACTGGGTCAGGTGGCGCGACGCCGTGCCGGCCGACTTCGTCTTCGCCGTGAAGGGACCGCGGTTCATCACCCACCTCAAGCGGCTCCGCGACGTCGACGCGCCGCTCGCGAACTTCTTCGCCTCGGGCGTGCTCGCCCTCGGCCCGAAGCTCGGACCGGTGCTCTGGCAGCTGCCGCCGAACCTCGCGTTCGACGAGGGGCTCCTCGACGCGTTCCTCGCCAAGCTGCCGCGAACGCACGGCGACGCCGCGGCACTCGCGCGCCACCGCGACCGGCGGATGACGGGACGCAGCGCCTTCGCCCTCAACGCGCCGGCCGACCGCATCCTTCGGCACGCCTTCGAGGTGCGGCATCCGAGCTTCGAGACGGATGCCTGGCGGTCGCTGCTCGCGCGTCACCGCGTGGCATCCGTCGTCGCCGACACCGCCGGCAAGTTCCCGCGCCTCGACTGGGTGACCGCCGACTTCGCCTACGCCCGCCTGCACGGCGAGAAGGAGCTGTACACCTCGGGCTACGACGAGGAGTCGCTCGAACGGTGGGAGGCCTGGGTGCGGTCGCACCTCGAGGCCGGCCGCGACACGTTCGTGTACTTCGACAACGACGTGAAGGTGCGGGCGCCGTTCGACGCGATCGCACTCATCGAGCGGCTGTCGGCGTGACGCAGGCCCGCGACGGGCACCCCGGACACCCTCCATCTCATTCGATCGATGGTGCACGATAGGGAGATGGGCATGGACTCGGATCGTGTCGTACCCGAACTCACGGACGCGCAGTGGGATCGCCTCGTGCGGTACGGCGTGCCCGCCGACGTGGCCGCCGGGGAGATCCTCGTCCGGTCGGGCGACCGCTGGTACGACCTCATCCTCATCGAAAGCGGTGAGGTCGAGGTCGTCCGCGACGCCCTGCCGTGGGTCGGCGAAACGGTCATCGCGGCGATCGGAGAGCGAACCTTCTTCGGCGAGCTCGGCCTGCTCAACGGACAGCGCGCCTTCCTGACGGCGCGCGCCTCCAAGCCCGGCCGAATGCTCCGCGTCGACCATGCGGCGCTGCAGCGGCTCATGGCCGAAGACGACGAGCTCTGCGACATCCTGCTGCGCACCATGTGGGCTCGGCGCGAAGCCCTGCGAAAGGGTCCGGCGGCGCTGACGCTCAAGATCATCGGCACGTCCCGTTCGGCGGGCTCCCATGCGCTGCGCCGATATGCCGAGCGACTCGAGCTCGCCTACACCTGGGTCGATGCCGACGACCCGGCCACGTCGGCGTCGCTCACCGGCCACGGCTTCACTGCTGACGACCTGCCGGTCGCCATCGTGCAGGGCGAGAACGTGCTCGGGGCGACTCCCGGGCAGGTCGCCGAGATGCTCGGCCTGGCCTACGTGAACGACGACGAGCGGGCGGCCGACCTCGCGGTCGTCGGCGGCGGTCCGGCGGGTCTGGCCGCGGCGATCTACGGGGCATCGGAGGGCCTGCGCACGGTGCTGCTCGACTCGATCGCGCCGGGCGGGCAGTCCGCCGCCACGTCGCGCATCGAGAACTACCTCGGCTTCCCCTTCGGCGTGAGCGGCGATGCGCTCACCGGTCAGGCGTCGCTGCAGGCGCTCAAGTTCGGCGTGCGCGTGTTCGCGCCGTGCGAGGCGGCCGGGCTCGAGTGGTCGCCTGATCCGCTCACGCTGTCACTGTCCGACGGCACGCTCGTTCGCGCGAGGGCGGTCATCGTCACGACCGGCGCGCAGTACCGCACACTCGAGCTCGATCGCTGGGCGCAGTTCGAGGGAGCGGGAATCTTCCACGCGGCGACGGCGCTCGAGCTGCGCCAGGTGACCGGTGCGCCGGTCGTGGTCGTCGGCGGCGCGAACTCGGCCGGGCAGGCGGCGCTCTACCTCGCGGCGAACGGATGCCCCGTGCGACTCGTCGTGCGTTCCGAGAACCTGTCGACGCAGATGTCGAGCTACCTCATCGAGCGGCTCAGCGAGGACCCGCGAATCGAGGTGCACACGCGCACCAGCGTCACCGAGCTGCACGGCGACGCTGCGCTCGAGCAGGTCACGCTCGCGGGCGGCACGAACGCCACGGTCGACTGCCGAGGCCTCTTCTGCTTCATCGGTGCCCAGCCGGCGACCGACTGGATCACCCAGCTCGACCGCGATGAACACGGATTCGTGCGCACCGGAACCGACATTCAGCTGCTCGGTCCGATGTGGGAGGGGCTGCACCGCTCGCCGCTGCCGTTCGAGACGAGCCTTCCCCGCGTGTTCGCGGCCGGCGACGTTCGGCGCGGGTCGATGAAGCGGGTCGCGGCGGCCGTCGGTGAAGGCTCGAGTGCGGTCGCATCGGTGCACCGCGCCCTCGCCGAGGTGTCGGAATGAGCGTGCTCGCGCCGCCGCCGTCGGGAACCGGATGCATCGAGTGCCTCGCTGGCGGAGGCTGGTGGTTGCACCTGCGGCGCTGCATCACGTGTGGCGAGATCCGGTGCTGCGACTCCTCCCCCGCCCAGCACGCCTCGGCGCACGCGCGGGACGCAGGCCACCCGGTCGCCACCTCGTTCGAGCCGGGCGAGGACTGGTTCTGGAACTACGCCGCCGACGCGCCGGCCCAGCCCGTTCCGCTCTCACCACCCATGTCGCGTCCCGAGGAGCAGGCGTCGCCCGGCCCCGACGGACGCGTGCCCCGCGATTGGCGCCGGCTGTTGCACTGAGCGGCGACGCGCCTCAACCCTGCGCCAGCAGTGCACGCTCGGCCATCGTGACGAGGCGCGCTGCGGTGTCCTCCGCACTCAGACCTCGCCCCGTGTACAGCTGGTCGAATGTCTCGAAGCTCGTGATGACCCAGAGGATGTCGGTCGCCTCCGCGACCGTGACATCCGGATGCAGGTACCCCTGCTCGCCGAGCCGCCGTGCCATCCACTGCTGCCCCTCGGCCCGGCCACGCTCGACCACTTCGAAGGCGCGGCGCACGGCCTCGGGCTCGAGGGACCACATCGAGTAGATCGTTCGGCTGACGTCGCGCTCGGCTGCGTACACGCTTGCCGCCGCCCGTAGGGACTCGCGCATCGCGTCGCGTGGGTCGGGCAGCGCGACGGCATCGATGATCCGCTGGAAGCCGCCCCGCTCGAGCAGGTCCTGGCCGAGCGCCTCGAAGAGCCCCGCCCTCGTGCCGAACACGAGGTACACGGTCGAGCGGGCGACGCCGGCCTCCTGCGCTACGCGCTCCACGCTCAACGCCTCGCTGGGAGCCGCGCGCAGCCGGTCACGCATCGCATCGAGAATCCGGCGTCGCGTCTCGTCGGCCGCCATGGCGCGTGCCTGCTGGGTGTACTTCCGCTTCGTCACGAGGAACATCCTAGTTTCACTTGACACCACGTCCGACAAAAGACACACTGTCTATTGAAAGACACCCTGTCCGATGAAAAACTCCCGAAGGATCCGCGTCATGCACACCACCGCAACGCCCACCGTGGTCGTCGTCGGAGCCGGCCCCGCCGGGCTCACGGCCGCGATCGCCCTCGCACGCCTCGGCGTCCGCACGCTCGTGGTCGAGCGCCGCGCCGCCCTCTCCGCCTTCCCACGCGCGACCGGCGTCAACCTGCGCACGATGGAGCTGATCCGCGCTTGGGGTCTGGAGGCCGCCGTCCGCGCCGGCGCGATCGATGGCAGCCCGACCGGTTGGGTCGGTCGCACCCTCACGTCGGTGGAGGGCACTGAGATCTCGATGGGATTTCCGTCAGCCGCGGTCGCGGCCTCGCTCAGCCCGACGACCGGCGTCATCGCCCCGCAGGACCACCTCGAACCCGTGCTCATGGAGCACCTGCTCTCACTGCCGGGCACGTCGGTCCGGCTCGGTACCGAGCTGGTCGCGATCGACCAGGATGACCACGGCGTCACCGTGACGCTTCGCGACGGCGATGAGACGTCGACCCTGCGCACCGAATACGTGATCGGCGCCGACGGCGCCCACAGTGCGGTTCGTCGCCACGCCGGGATCGCGATGCAGGGGCCCGGCGATCTGGGCGCCTATCTCGCCGTGCTCTTCCGGGCGCCGATCGCCGACCTCTTGGGCGACCGTCGCCACGCGCTCTACATGCTCATGCGCCAAGGGCCGCCGTGGGTGGTCCTCCCCACCGACCAGCGCGACCGCTGGGTCTTCTCCATGACCTGGGATCCCACGCGCGAGTCACGGGCCGACTACCCTCCGGAGCGTCTCGTGGAACTCATCCGCGCAGGCGTCGGGGTGCCCGACCTCGAGGCCGAGATCGCCTGGACCGGTGACTTCACCTTCACCGCCCAGATCGCAGAGCGCTATCGTGAGCGACGCGTGTTCCTCATCGGCGACGCCGCGCACCGGATGACCCCGCGCGGTGCCGCCGGGATGAACACCGCGATCCACGACGGGTACGACCTCGGCTGGAAGCTCGGCTGGGTCCTGCGCGGCTGGGCCAACGAGTCGCTGCTCGACTCGTTCGAGGCCGAGCGCCGGCCTGTGGGCCTGCGGAACATGGAGCGATCGGCGAACGAGTCGGAGCGACGCGACGTCTCGCTGGACTACCTCGACGACATCGCCGACCGCATCCCCCACACGTGGCTGCCCGATGGGCGCACCTCCACCCTCGACCTGCTCGGAGAGGGGCTGACCATGTTCGCGGGCCCGCGGGCGCACGTGCCGCAGACCCAGACGCACGACATCACGGTCGCCGTCCACGTCGTCGACCCGGCGACCGCCGACGTCTTGCAGCTCGGTGTCGACGGCCTGCTCCTCGTGCGGCCCGACGGCCGACCGGTCGCTCGCTGGGCCTCGTCGACCGACGCTCCATCGATCTCAACGGCCATTACCGAAGCAGCCAGGGGAACGACCCGCCTCGCCCTGGCCCGAGCCGCGTAGGAGGCTCGAGGGCGGCGGTCAGAGTTTCTCGATCGGCGCGATCTTGATCAGGAGCTTCTTCTGCCCGGCCGTGTCGAAGCTCACGTGCGCGACCTTCTTCGAGCCTTCGCCCGTGACCTGCGTGACCTTGCCCTCGCCGAAGTCGGTGTGCCGGATGCGGTCGCCCGCCGCGAGGGTGAGGTCGCCATTGTCGCGCACCGTGCCGGTGACGCGGTTGGCCCATTCGGTCTTCGGCTTCGCTGATTTCGTGACGCTGAAGCGTTCGAGGTCGCGGTCACGCGTGCCCCACGCGCCGCCCTCGCGACGTGCGTTCAGCGCTCGCGGCTGGGTGCCGCCGCGCGACGTCGCCATGCCGGGAGACTGTCGCCAGTCGATGAGCCCCTCGGGGATCTCCTGCAGGTAGCGGCTCGGCATCGCGACCGCCACTTCGCCGAACTGCGCACGGCTCATCGCGAGCGAGAGGTAGAGGCGTTTGCGCGCCCGTGTGATGCCCACGTAGAAGAGCCGCCGCTCCTCGGCGGGGCCGCCGGGCTCGGATGCCGACATCTGGTGCGGCAGCAGACCCTCCTCGATGCCGGTGAGGAACACGGCGTGGTATTCGAGGCCCTTCGCGGTGTGCAGCGTCATGAGCGAGACGGTGCCCGAGGCGTCGTCGAGCTCGTCGGCCGCCGCCACGAGCGAGACCTGCGTGAGGAAGTCGACGAGCGTGGCATCGGGGTTCTCCCGGTCGAAGTCGCGCGTCTGTGCGACGAGCTCCTCGACGTTCTCGGCTCGGGTCTCGTCTTGCGGGTCGCGACTGTTGCGGAGCGTGTCGAGCAGGCCCGATCGCTCCATCAGGAACACGAGCACGTCGGAGACCTTCGCGGCGCCGGCGTTGGTGCCCGCGGCGAGCCCCTCGGCTGAGGGCACGAGCATCGCCGCCGCCTCGTCGAGCGTCGTGGCGAGGCCAGAGATCGCCCCCGTCACCTTGGGACCGAGACCGAGGCCGGATACCGCGCGCATCGCCTGCCGGAACGACAGGTCGTTCTGCTCGGCGAAGCTCGCGAGCGCGGTCTCGGTGGCGGGCCCGATGCCGCGTTTCGGCGTGTTCAGGATGCGCCGCAGCGCGAGCTCGTCGAGCGGGTTCGCCACGGCGATGAGGTAGGCCATCGCGTCTTTGATCTCGGCGCGCTCGTAGAACTTCGTGCCGCCGACGACGCGATAGGGCAGCGCCGAGCGCACGAAGATCTCTTCGAGCGCTCGCGTCTGCGCGTTCGTGCGGTAGAACACGGCGATGTCGCGGTAGGCGACGCCCGACCGGTGCAGCGACTCGATCTCGTCGGCGACGAACTGCGCCTCGTCGTGCGCCGTGTACCCCGTGTAGCCGGTGATCTTGTCGCCGTCGCCGTCGGCGGTCCAGAGCTTCTTCTCTTTGCGGTCGAAGTTGTTCGCGATGACGGCATTGGCGGCCGAGAGGATGTTCTGCGTCGACCGGTAGTTCTGCTCGAGCAATACGACGCGGGCGCCGGGGAAGTCGCGCTCGAATTCCGAGATATTGCGGATGTCGGCGCCGCGGAACGCGTAGATCGACTGATCGGAGTCGCCCACGACGGTGAGGCTCGCGCCGGGTATGCCGCCAGCGACATCCGTCAGCGCCCGCACGTTGATGCCGTGCGACTCCATCTCGCGCACCCGCTCGGCCGGCACCGGCCGCGTGAGCTCGCGGATGAGCGAGTACTGCGCGTGATTCGTGTCTTGGTACTCGTCGACGAGGATGTGCCGGAAGCGCCGCTGGTAGAGCGCGGCGACCTTCGGGAAGGCACGGAAGAGGTAGACCGTCTCGGCGATGAGGTCGTCGAAGTCGAGCGCGCTGGCATCGCGGAGGCGACGCGTGTACTGGCGGAAGATCTCGAGGAACATGACCTCTTGCGGGTCGTTCGTGTTCGCATTGCGCGCGTATGACTCGACGTCGGCGAGCTCGTTCTTGAGCTTCGAGATCTTCGCTTGCGCGCTCGCAGGGGTGAACCCGAGGGTGTCGGCGTCGAGCTCTTTGATGATGCGCTTCAGGATGGTGCGCTGGTCGGCCGAGTCGTAGATCGTGAACGTGCCCGAGAGGCCGATCGACTCGGCTTCGCGGCGCAGGATGCGCACGCACGCCGAGTGGAACGTGGAGATCCACATGCCGCTCGCGCCCTCGCCGAGCAGCGCCTCGACGCGCTCGCGCATCTCGGCGGCGGCCTTGTTCGTGAAGGTGATCGCGAGGATCTGGCTCGGCCACGCCTCGCGGCTCTCGATGAGGCTCGCGATGCGGTGCGTGAGCACGCGGGTCTTGCCGGAGCCGGCGCCCGCGACGATGAGCAGCGCCGGACCGCGGTACTCCACGGCTTCGCGTTGCTCGGGATTGAGCCCGTCGGTGAGGCGAGAA
Organism: Agromyces albus; assembly: GCF_030815405.1. Taxonomy (NCBI): domain Bacteria; kingdom Bacillati; phylum Actinomycetota; class Actinomycetes; order Micrococcales; family Microbacteriaceae; genus Agromyces; species Agromyces albus. Next base: position 2,704,114 of record NZ_JAUSWX010000001.1, read on the forward strand.
CCGCCCGTGGTCACGCCGTGCGCGGGCGGCGCCTCGCGCCAGCCGGCCGGTTCGTCGGGGTCGAGGATCAGCGTCATGTCACCGTCAAGTCTAGGCGCGGCATCCGACACCGGATTCGACCACGGGAATCGGATGATCTCCCCGCCGCCGGTCGCGGGAAGCGCGTTCCTCGCCTCGACAGCGCCGAACGCATAGAGTCACTATCACGGTCGCGATCCCCAGTCGGGGGGCTGGGCGCGCGGCGACCATCAGCCTTGGGGGAACACAGTATGGACAGGTCTTCGGGACGCACACGGTCGCGCATTCTCGTCGCCGTTGCGGCGATCGCGGCACTCTGCTTCGGGTCGCTCGCGGCCGCGTCGCCGGCATCGGCGGAAGAAGCGACAGGCACCGTCAGCGGCACCGTGACGGGGACCGACACCGCCGGGGCCGGCATCGCCGACGTCGAGGTCGAGCTCTACTACTACGTCGCCGAGGCATGGATCGAGGTGGAAGCGACGGCGACCACCGACGTCAACGGCACCTTCGTCCTCGAGGACGTGCCGGTGAGGACCTACCATGTCGCCGCTCGGCCCAGCTCAGATGACTACATGCCCGACGTGGGCGGGCGCCAGGTGACCGTGGTCGCCGGAGAGACCGTCACTGTTGACTGTGTACTCGAGCGCACCGCCGTCATCGCGGGGAACGTGAAGGCCGAGACGGCCGACGGTGGCATCACGGCGGCGCAGGGCGGGAGCGTCACCGCGTCGAGAGATGAGCAGCAGAGCTATTCAGGCAGGATCGATCAGAATGGCGACTACAGCATCAAGGTGCCCGCCGGCACCTATGTCGTCGGATTCAACCAGGTTCGGGAACTGCTGCCGCAGTACCTGCCCGAGTTCTGGGAAGACAAACCCGACCGCGCGAGCGCCGACGAGATCGTGCTCGCCGCGGGTGAGACCCGGGCCGGAATCGACGCCACCCTTGCACTGGGCGGCACGATCAGTGGCCGCATCTCGCGACCGGATGGCCCGGTCGAAGAGTGGGCGGCGAACGCGGTCCTGTGGATGCTGAACGATGGCACGTGGGAGATCGTCGTTCCCTACGCCGGCCGCACCGATGCCGACGGGGAGTACTCCTTCCGCGGCCTGCATCCCGGCACCTACAAGGTCCAGTTCAATGAGCGCGGCGGAGTCGTGGAGTACTACGACAACGTGCAGGACCTGGCGAGCGCCCGGGAACTGGTCATCGTCGATCATGAAACCATCCCCGACGTCGACGCCGTGATCGGCACGGATGTCGTGCCGACGCCCACGATCGGCTCCGAGGCCGATGTCGTCGCGGTCGACACTGCCACCGGTGTCTTGTCGGTGTATCCGGCCACGGGTTCCGGCGAGCTCGGCGCAGCGGTCGCGATCGGGCCGGGATGGGGCAGCGCCAAGGCGATCTACAACGTCGACTGGAACAACGACGGCCTTCAGGATGTCGTGGCACAGTGGAGCGACGGACGACTGACCCTGTATCGGGGCGAATTCGACGGGGGATTCACCGCGCCCGTGCAGATCGGCTCGGGATGGCAGAGCTGGTCGATCACGATCGGCCCGTGGAAGGTCGGCGACCGTTACCCCGGCATCGTCGCCAGGAGCAGCACCGGTGAGCTCTCCCACTACCCCAACACCACCGGAGGCGCGCTGACGTCCGCGACGGCGATCGGCAGCGGCTGGGCTGGCCTCTCGCTGACCCAGATGGACTTCGACGGTGACGGCCACCAAGACCTGCTCGCCCGGTCAAAGGACGGGAGCGTGCGCCTCTACCGCTCCAACGGCGTCGGCGGTTTCATGGACGAGGCCAGGACGGTCGTCGCGACCGGGTGGAACACCATGAACAGCGTCAGCACCCTGTTCGGGTTCGACGGGGCTACGAGCTCGGGAATCGCCGCGCGGACCACCGCGACCGGTGACCTGAGCTACTACCCCGTCGGGGCCGGAGCCCTCGGCTCGCCGACGACGATCGGCACGGGCTGGAACGACCGCCTGATCGCCGGCGCACCGCTGCACAACGACCTGCCCACCGTGAAGCTCGCCGCCGCCGACGTGATTGCCGTCGACGCCCAGAGCCGACTGTGGCGATACCAGGCCACCGGAACCGGCGGCGTCGAGGGCGGCGTGCAGATCGGAGCGGGCTGGTCGGGGCTCCTGTCCGCGTTCGTCATCGACTGGAACATCGACGGCGTGCAGGACGTCGTCGCCCAATGGGCCGACGGGCGCCTCACTCTCCATCCAGGACTGGCCGATGGCGGACTCGGCGCACCGACCACCATCGGCACCGGCTGGGAGAGCTGGTCGATCACCGTCGGCGCATGGAAGAACAGCGACAGCCGTCCGGGCATCGTGGCCAAGAGCAGCACCGGCGGCCTCTACTACTACCCCAACACCACCGGAGGCGCCCTCACGACCGCCACCGCCATCGGCAGCGGTTGGTCGGGGCTCGGCATCACCCAGGTCGACTTCGACCGCGACGGCAAGCAGGACATCCTCGCCCGCACGAGTGACGGCGCGCTCCGCCTCTACCGATCCAACGGCAGCGGCGGGTTCATCTCCGAACCCAGAGCCGTCGTCGGCACCGGATGGAACGCGATGACCGCCATCGCCCCCACCACGGGCTTCGCCGGCGACTCCTCCCTCGGACTCGTCGCCCGGTCGACCGGCGGAGAGCTGCGCTACTACCCGATCAAGACGGGCGGCACGTGGGGCCCGACCAAGACCGTCGGCAGCGGCTGGAACGGCTACGTCATCTTCGGCACATCGACACTCAAGTAAGGCTCAGCGAGCGGTCCTCACCGCGTGACCACCAGTCACGCGCCTCGACGCCGAGATCGGGATGGTCGACGAAGATGCCGTCGACGCCCGTGCCGACGATGAGGGTGAACTCGCCGAGCCAGTCGCCGTAGGCCGCGCGCGCTGTGCCGCGTCGGAACCCCTTGGAGAGGAAGCGGTTCTCGGGCCGGAGCGTCCACGTGAAGATCTCGAGGCCCGCGGAGTGCGCCGCATCGACGAGCTCCGGGCCGACGAGCGCCGAGTGCGCTGCACGGCGATCGACGGGGGCGCCCGTGGGATCCGTCGCCGCGGTCGACGCAGCCCCTGAGCCTGGCCCCGCGCGAGCCGCAGCCTTCGGTGCGCCGATCAGGCGCGCCTTGTCGACGCTCACGCCGTCGACCCGGTCGGCGAGCGCCAGCAACCCCGCCTCGGTGACGAATTCGTCATAGCGGGCCGCCCGGGTTCCCTCGGCGAGCACGAGATCGTAGGGCGAGCCGGTCACCTCGATGAGGAAGATCCGGGAACCACGGATGCCGCGAGCGCCGAGCCGGTCGAGCAGCCCGGACTCGAACGACTCCATGATGAGCCGCTCGTCGCCGCGACCCCAGCCGGCCGCCTCGAGCTCGGCCGCGAACAGCTCGTCGAGCGGCAGGCCGAGCGCGTCGAAGTGGCTCGCGTGCTTGAACTCCGCGACCATGCGGATGAGTCGGCGCTGCTCGTCGGCCGCGGTGTCGATGAGTGCGAACAGGTCCCGTAACCGGATGATCGGGTAGCGGCCGTTGAAGCTCGAACTCGATTGGCGTACCGCGCCCAGCCTCTCGCGCGCCCGCAGGGTCGACAGCTCTGCCCACGTGAAGTCCTCGGTGAACCAGCCGGTGAGGGGCTTGCCGTCGACCTCGCGAGTCGTGCGCTTCGCGGCGAACTCGGGACGCTTCGCGACATCCGTCGTGCCCGAGATCTCGTTCTCGTGCCGCAGCACGAGCACGCCGTCGCGCGTCGCGACGATGTCGGGTTCGACGGCGTCGGCGCCGAGCGCGAACGCGAGCTCGTACGCCGACCTGGTGTGCTCGGGCCGGTAGCCCGGGGCCGCCGCGGTGCCCGATCACAAGGGGCCGTTCCGAGCGGTCGAGCAACATGTGCCCCAGCGTAGCCACGCGGTCGCGGCATCCGCGGGAATCCGCCGGAAACTCAGGGCGTTGTCACTGGTATCTCGGGTAAGTTGGATGTCGGCACGGATGCCGCATCCGGCCACCCGTCCCCCGCACCGACGCCAGCCGAAAGCAGAGGAACACCATGGCTCTCGACAATCCCGCCTTCAAGCGGAATTCCGCCTTCTCTTCGCAGGGAGCCGTCGCCGCCGCGCAAGACGTGTCCGCACAGCAGCTGCAGGAGATGTACAACCAGCCCGCGACGCTGCCCGACCGCGATGTCATGACGATCGAGACGACGCTCCAGAAGTCCGCCGCGAGCTTCGGCCTGCTCATCGTGGGTGCAGCGCTCGGCTGGCTGACCGCTGAGTCGCTGCCGTTCCTGTGGATCGGCGCCGGCCTCGTCGGGTTCGTGCTCGCGCTCGTCAACATCTTCAAGAAGGAGCCGTCGCCGGGCCTCATCCTCGCCTACTCCGGCGTGCAGGGCGTCTTCGTCGGCGGCATCTCGGCCTGGTACGAGCTGGCCTTCGGCGGCGGCATCGTCTCGCAGGCCGTCATCGCGACGCTCGTCGTCGTGGGCGTGACGCTCGCGCTCTTCGCCTCGGGCAAGATCCGCGCCTCGAAGAAGGCGACGAAGATCTTCCTCGTCGCGATGATCGGCTACGCGGTGTTCTCGCTCGTGAACTTCGGGCTCATGGTCTTCGGCGCCACCGACGACCCGTTCGGCCTGCGTTCGGTGCCGATCATGGGCATCCCGCTCGGCGTGATCCTCGGCGTCTTCGTCGTGATCATGGCCGCGTACTCGCTCGTGCTCGACTTCGACTTCATCCAGCAGGGCGTGCGCAACCGCGCCCCGCGCAAGTACGAGTGGACCGGAGTCTTCGGCATCATGGTCACGGTCATCTGGCTGTACCTCGAGATCCTCCGGATGCTCGCGATCATGCAGTCCAGCGACTGACCACTCGCGCAACTCGCTCCAACGTCGAAAGGCCGCCCTCGGGCGGCCTTTCGTGTTTCGGGGTACACCCCGACGCTACTCCCACTCGATGGTGCCCGGCGGCTTCGACGTGACGTCGAGCACGACCCGGTTGACCTCGCGCACCTCGTTCGTGATGCGGTTCGAGATCTTCGCGAGCACGTCGTAGGGCAACCGAGTCCAGTCGGCGGTCATCGCGTCTTCGGAGGAGACGGGCCGCAGCACGATCGGGTGCCCGTAGGTGCGGCCGTCGCCCTGCACGCCCACCGAGCGCACGTCGGCGAGCAGCACGACGGGGCACTGCCAGATCTCCTGGTCGAGGCCGGCGGCAGTCAGCTCCTGGCGGGCGATCGCGTCGGCGTCACGCAGGATCTCGAGACGATCAGCGGTGACCTCGCCAACGATGCGGATCCCGAGGCCTGGCCCCGGAAACGGCTGGCGACCCACGATCGCCTCGGGCAGGCCGAGCTCGCGTCCGATCGCCCGCACCTCGTCTTTGAAGAGGGTGCGCAGCGGCTCGACGAGCTCGAACTGCAGGTCTTCTGGGAGGCCGCCGACGTTGTGGTGGCTCTTGATGTTCGCCGTGCCCGTGCCGCCGCCCGATTCGACGACGTCGGGATACAGCGTGCCCTGGACGAGGAACCGGATCGGCTCGCCGTCGGCGGCGGCCTCGGCGACGAGGTCGCGCTCGGCCCGCTCGAACGCGCGGATGAACTCGCGCCCGATGATCTTGCGCTTCTCTTCGGGGTCGCTCACGCTGGCGAGCGCATCGAGGAAGGTGTCGACGGCGTCGATCGTGACGAGCCGGATGCCGGTGGCGGCGACGTAGTCCTCCTCGACCTGGCGTCGCTCGTCTTTGCGCAGCAGTCCGTGGTCGACGAAGACGCACACGAGCTGGTCGCCGACGGCCTCGTGCACGATCGCCGCGGCGACAGCGGAGTCGACGCCGCCCGAGAGCCCCGCGATGACGCGCGCCGAGCCGACCTGCTCGCGGATGCGCGCGACCTGCTCGGCGATGACGTTGCCCGAGTTCCAGTCGGCGGGGATGCCCGCCGCGCGGTGCAGGAAGTTCTCGATGACGCGCTGGCCGAACTCGGAGTGCTTCACCTCGGGGTGCCACTGCACGCCGTAGAAGCCCTTCGCGTCGTTCGCGAACGCGGCGACCGGCGTCGTGGCGGTCGAGGCGAGCACCTCGAAGCCCTCGGGAGCGACCGCGACCGAGTCGCCGTGGCTCATCCAGACCGTCTGCGCCTGGGGCTGGCCGTCGAGCAGCGCGTTGCCGTCGTCGGTGCGCGCCGTGAGGGCGGTGGAGCCGTACTCGCGATGCCCGGTGTGGGCGACCTCGCCGCCCAGCTGCTGGGCCATCACCTGGAAGCCGTAGCAGATGCCGAGCGTCGGCACCCCGAGCTTCAGGATGCCCTCGTCGAGCGCGGGCGCACCCTCTTCGTACACCGACGACGGCCCGCCCGAGAGCACGATGCCGACGGGGTTCTTCGCGGCGACCTCTTCGGCGGTGATCGTGTGCGGCACGATCTCGGAGTAGACGGATGCCTCGCGCACGCGCCGCGCGATGAGCTGCGCGTACTGCGCGCCGAAGTCGACGACGAGCACCGGGCGCTGTTCAGTCGACTGCACGGTCTGCTCGGTCTGCTCGGTCACTGCTGGGCCTCCACGGTGTCGGCGGTGCTGTCGGATGTGGGCTGCGCGCTCTCGTGCTCGCGGCGATCGAGGTATTCGCGCACCTCGCGGCCGTTGCGCACCTCGAGGAAGAACGAGAGGAAGGGGATGACGCCGCCGAGGGCGATGACGATGAATCGCGTGAACGGCCAGCGCATGAGGCTCCAGAGCCGGAAGTCGCTGAAGAGGTACACGACGTAGAACCAGCCGTGCACGATGAGGATGCCGGTCGAGAGGTTGACCGCCGTGACCGTGTCGCCCGGCACGAACGCGAGGAAGCCCCGCTCGCCGCCGAGCTCGAGCTCGAGGCCGAATGCGTACTTCATGATCATCTCGGCGCACAGCGCGAGGAGCAGTACACCCGTGATGATCGAGGCGACCTGGTAGAAGCGGAGCGCCCCGCGGATGCGCGGCAGATCGGCGAGTTTCGGCTCGAGGGGCATGCGACCAGTCTACGGTGCGCGTTTCGGAGAAAGACCCGAGAGCAAGCGGGCGAGGGTGTCGATCGCGGCATCGATCTCGCCGGCGGCATCCGCGGCCGTGGCGTTCGCGATCGCCACCTCGTTGAGCGCGCCCGAGATCATCGTGGTGACGGTGCCGAGGCGCTCCCCGCCGATCACGCCGGCCTCCGCGAGCTCGGCGACGCCCTCGTCGAGCAGGCGCACGCTTGTGTCGAGGTCGCCCTCGCGCCAGTCGTCCCAGCCGAGCACAGCGGGGCCGTCGACGAGCAGGATCCGCCGAACCTCGGGGGCGAGGCTCGCGTCGAGGAACGCGCGGCAGCCGGCGAGGAACGACTCGAGCGGAGCTTCGACTCCGGATGCCGCGACCTCCACCGCGTGCGCGACCTCGCGCTGCGCGTGCTCGACGACGGCACGGAACAGGCCGGACTTGCTGCCGAAGTGGTGGTAGAGCGCACCGCGGGTGAGGCCGGCCTCGGCGACGACGTCTTCGAGGGCCACCCCGGCGTAGCCGTGCTCGGCGAATCGGCGCGCGGCGATCTCGAGAATCGCGACGCGAGTCCGCTCGCGCTGCTCGGCCTTCGTGGGCATCCCTCTCCGATCCTCGGCGGCGGTGCAACCAGGCAGCCGCGCTGCCCCGCCGGCTGCGATTGACATACACACTGTACGTCAGTGAGAATGCATACACACTGTATGTATCCGCCCTGAGGAGCGCCGCCTATCGCGGCGCGTCGACGAGCTCGCGGGGAACGACGAACACGTCCACGAGCGCTCCGTTACGCCAGAGCGTCATCTCGACCTGCCGGTCGATCGCGTCCTCGACCATGAGCTTCTGGATCGACGTCGAGGTCACGATCTCCTGACCGTCGAGCGAGACGACGATGTCGCCGCGATGCACCCCGGCGAGCTCCGCCGGGCTGTCGGTGGCCACACCCGCGACCTGCAGGCCCGTCGGCGAGCCGATGCGGGCCGCGAGCGACGGTTCGAGCTGCACCTGCATCCCCACGATGCCGAGCCAGGCCCGTCGCACGCGTCCGGTGCGCACGAGCGTCTCGATGATGCCGCGCGTGGCGAGGTTGATCGGCACGGCGAGGCCGAGGCCGATGCCGGCGACCGCGGTGTTCACGCCGACCATGCGACCCTTGCCGTCGGCGAGCGCGCCGCCCGAGTTCCCGGGATTCAGCGCGGCATCCGTCTGGATCACCTCGTCGATCACCCGGCCCGATGCCGTGGGCAGCGATCGCCCGAGGTTCGAGACGATGCCGGCCGTCACACTGCCGGCGAGGCCGAGCGGGTTGCCCACGGCGACCACGAGCTGGCCGACGCGGAGCCCGGCCGCGTCGCCGAGCGTGAGGGGCGGGGGCACCGGTCCACGAGCGCGCAGCACCGCGAGGTCGGAGAGCACGTCGCGGCCGACGACGTCGACCGTGACGGACGTGCCGTCGCCGAACGTCGCCTCTGCCGATCTCGCCCCCATCACGACATGTGCGCTCGTGAGCAGGACGCCGTCGGCACTGATGACGCTCGCGCTCCCGGCGCCTTCGCCACGAGCAGTGCGGACCGCGAGGCTCGCGACGCTCGGCAGCACCGAGCTTGCAACCGCAGTGACGACGGCCGAATAGGCGTCGAGCGGATCTTCGATGGTCACAAGGGAATCATGACCCTCGCGAGGCGATGCGCACCCCGAGTTCGCCGCGAGCGGAAACCCGGTCAGCGGGCCGGCGTGCCGGCTTCCTCCGACGCACGACCGGGCGTCTCGTCGGCCTCGTCGGCCTCGTCGCGTTCCCGCTCGACGGCATCGCGCACCAGGCGGTACCAGAGGAAGACCGCGAACCCGGCGAACACCACCCACTCGACGGCGTAGAAGATGTTCAGCCAGTTGAACTCCACGGCCAGCTCGGGCGGCGGCGAGACGATCGCCTCGAGCCCCGCGACGGGCTCGGCCGCCGTGACGTAGCCGAAGTACACGGGCCGGTCGTCGTAGTCGGCCCAGATGTTCACGAGTTGGGCGACCGCGACGGTCGTCATCGCGAAGGGATCGCCGTCTTCGGGGGGAACGACGGGCGCCTCGCTCGGCAGGAACCGGCCGGTGATGGTGACCTCCGCGCCGGCCGCGGCTTCGAACCGCTCGGCGGCGGCCCGAGCGGTCGCCTCGTCGGCGGCCCAGCCGAGCGCCACGGGGAGACCTCCGGCTGCGCCATCCGTCACCTCGAGGTGTGCCACCGGCCAGAAGCCGGCGACACCGTCGTTGAGCCGGCCCTCGACGATGACCGTGTCTCCGGGCACGACGACGCCCGTGACCTCGACCATCTGCGCCGTCGCCGCCTGCTTCGTCGGCACGTCGGGCTCGGCCACGCCGGCGAACGGGCGGACCTCCTCGGTCGGCCGCTCGACGACGACGGATGACTCGACGGCGCGTTGGAGCTGCCATTGGCCGAGCAGCGCGAAGCCGGCGGCGACGCCGAGGGCGAGCAGGAGCGCGAGCACCCACTTGGGGCGCACCATCATCCGCAGCATCAGGCGCCGTGCCTCCCGGCAAGGCCCACGCCCTGCTGCACCGCGCGGAACACCGTGGCGATGCCCTCGTGCGGGCCGACCGCGACGATGGTGTCGCCCGCCTGCACGACGAAATCGGCGGCGGGTGACGGGTGGGCGTGATCGTCGCGGACGACCGCGACGATGGCGACGCCGGAGGCCACGGGCACCTCGCCGAGCGCGCGCCCGGCGATCGCGTCGTCGGCGTCGACGCTCACCCAGTCGATCGGCACGCCCGGCAGTTCGTCGAGCTCGGTGATCGACTCGACGATGCGCGTGCCGCCGAGCAGCTCGGCGAGGGTGTGCGCTTCGTCTTCACGCAGCCGGATCGTCGACGCGGCCGTGTCGTCGTCGTCACCGGCCGGCCTCGTGACGAGATCGCTCGAGCCCGTGCGGTGTGCGACGACGGCGAGTTCGACGCCGTCGGCATTCGTGAAGGAGTGCAATACCCCCACCCCGGGGAGGGTGACCCGGCGGACATCGACCATGGCGCGGACTCCTTGGTCTCGAGTGCGTCGCCCCAAGTCTATCCGCGCGTTTCAGTCCACCTTCACGATGTCGGGAGCCTCCAGCCGCACGCGGTCGGCTGACTCGTCGTCGGGCTGCAGCTGCGACGCACGCTCGGCGGCCACCCGCTCGAGGTAGCGCTCGACCTCGAGCGCCTCTCGCGCGGCATCCCAGCCGAGCACCCCGGCCATGAGCCTCGCCGCGACCGGCGCCGCGGAGACCCCGCGGTCCCACGCCTCGATCGAGATGCGGGTGCGGCGCGCGAGCACGTCGTCGAGGTGCAGCGCTCCCTCGTGCGAGGCCGCGTAGACGACCTCGGCCTCGAGGTAGTCGTCGGCACCCGGCAGCGGCTCGCCGAGCGAGGCATCCGACCTGATGATGTCGAGCAGTTCGTCGGTCATCGTGCCGTAGCGATTGAGCAGGTGCTCGATGCGCACCTTGTGGACGCCGAAGGCGCGGGCGATCTTGCCGCGCTTGTTCCAGGCTGCCTGGTAGCCCTCGGCGCCGAGCAGCGGGATGTCTTGGGTGGTGGACGCGGGAACCTTGCCGTCGAGGGCGTCGGCGGCCGCGTCGATCGCGTCTTTGGCCATCACCCGGTAGGTGGTCCACTTGCCGCCGGCGACGACGACGAGACCCGGCACCGTGTGCGCCACGACGTGTTCGCGCGAGAGCTTGGAGGTCTGCTCGCTCTCGCCCGCGAGGAGCGGCCGGAGCCCCGCGTACACGCCCTCGACGTCTTCGCGCGTGAGCGGGACGCCGAGCACGGCGTTCACGTGCTCGAGCAGGTAGTCGATGTCGGCCGCCGTCGCGGCAGGGTGCGCCTTGTCGAGGTTCCACTCGGTGTCGGTCGTGCCGATGAGCCAGTGGCGACCCCACGGGATGACGAAGAGCACGCTCTTCTCGGTGCGGAGCAGGAGGCCCATCGTCGACTGGAAGCGGTCGCGGGGCACGACGAGGTGGATGCCCTTCGAGGCTCGCACGTGGAACGTGCCGCGTTCGCCGACCATGCGCTGCGTGTCATCCGTCCACACTCCGGTGGCGTTCACGACCTGCTTGGCGCGCACCTCGAAGCGCTCGTCGGTCTGCAGGTCGTGCGCCTTCACGCCCACGACCCGCTCGCCGACCTTGATGAAGCCCTCGACCTTCACGCGGCTCGCGACGTGCGCGCCGTAGAACGACGCGGTGCGGGCCAGGGAGGCGACATACCGGGCGTCGTCGACCTGCCCGTCGTAGTAGGTGATGCCCCCGATGAGCGCGTTCGGCGCGAGCGAGGGAATCGCCTTCATCACCTGGCGCTTCGAGAGGTGGCGGTGGTGCGGCACGCCGGGCGGGCGACCGCCCGTGTAGCTGAAGAGGTCGTAGAGCAGCATGCCGGCGCCGACGTAGAAGCGTTCGATGAACCGCGTCTTCAACGGGTAGAGGAATCGCACGGGCTTCACGAGGTGCGGCGCGATGCGCTGCAGCAGGAGACCCCGCTCGATGAGCGCCTCGCGTACGAGCCGGAAGTCGAGCTGTTCGAGATACCGGATGCCGCCGTGCACGAGCTTCGACGAACGACTCGAGGTGCCCGACGCCCAGTCACGAGCCTCGAGCAGGCCGACGCTGAGACCACGCGTCACGGCGTCGAGCGCGCTGCCGGTGCCGACGATGCCGCCTCCGACGACGAGGATGTCGAGCTCTTTCTCCTTCAGGCGAGCGATCGCCGCTTCTCGTTCCTCTGGTCCGAGCTTCGTCGAACGCGTCACCGTATTGAGTCTCGCCATCGTCGTTCCCCATCCTCACGGCCGGGCGCCTGCACGGCCGCGCGCTCGCGTTCCACGCTACCCGAGGGGTCGGCCCTGCGCCATGCAGCGCGCGCGTTCAGGCGGAGCTGTACGGCGCGACGATGACCTCGACGCGCTGGAACTCCTTGAGGTCGGAATACCCCGTGGTGGCCATCGAGCGCTTGAGCGCCCCGATGAGGTTGGCCGTGCCATCGGCGGCCGGCGCTGGGCCGTAGAGGATCTCCTCGAGCGGGGCGACCTGGCCGACCTTGACCCGCTGGCCGCGGGGCAGCTTCGCGTGGTGCGCCTCTGCGCCCCAGTGGAAGCCGGCGCCCGGGGCATCCGTCGCCCGAGCGAGTGCTGCACCGAGCATGACGGCGTCGGCGCCGCACGCGATCGCCTTCACGATGTCGCCCGACTTGCCCACGCCGCCGTCGGCGATGACGTGCACGTAGCGCCCGCCCGACTCGTCGAGGTAGTCGCGGCGCGCGCCGGCGACATCCGCCACCGCCGTGGCCATCGGCGCGTGGATGCCGAGCGTCGCCCGCGTCGTGGACGCCGCTCCCCCGCCGAAGCCGACGAGCACGCCCGCTGCGCCCGTGCGCATGAGGTGCAGCGCGGCCGTGTACGTGCCCGCGCCGCCGACGATGACGGGCACGTCGAGCTCGTAGATGAACTTCTTGAGGTTCAGCGGCTCCTGGTTCCTCGAGACGTGCTCGGCCGAGACCGTGGTGCCTCGGATCACGAAGAGGTCGACCCCTGCGGCGACGACGGTCTCGTACAGCTCCTGCGTGCGCTGCGGCGAGAGCGCGCCCGCGACGGTGACGCCGGCCGCGCGGATCTCGGCGAGGCGCTCGGTGACGAGCTCGGGCCTGATGGGCGCGGAGTAGAGCTCCTGCATGCGCGTGGTCGCCTTCTCGGCGGACAGCCCGCGAATCTCGGCGAGCACCGACTCGGCGTCGTCGTACCGGGTCCACAGGCCTTCGAGGTCGAGCACGCCGAGCCCGCCGAGCTGACCCATCATGATCGCCGTGCGAGGCGAGACGACGGAATCCATCGGGGCCGCGAGGAACGGGATGTCGAACTGGTAGGCGTCGATCGACCACGTCGTCGAGACGTCTTCGGGGTCGCGCGTGCGGCGGCTCGGAACGATCGCGATGTCGTCGAAGGCATAGACACGACGGCCCCGCTTCGAGCGGCCGATCTCGATCTCCTGGGTCACGAGTCAACCCTACCGAACGTCCGCGGGCCGGCTGGTTGAGGAGGCGCGTCAGCGAGCTCTCGCCACGCGCCCCTCGTTCCACACCGGGGCATCCGACTCGACGACCTCGCCGTCCGCGCCGAACACCACGAACCGGTCGAAGCTGCGCGTGAACCAGCGGTCGTGCGTCACGGCGAGCACGGTGCCGTCGAATCGCGAGAGCGCGTTCTCGAGCGCCTCGGCCGAGACAAGGTCGAGGTTGTCGGTGGGCTCGTCGAGCAGCAGCAGCGTCGCCCCCGACAGCTCGAGCAGCAGGATCTGCAGGCGCGCCTGCTGACCGCCCGAGAGCGAGTCGAAGGTCTGCTGCGCGGATGCCGCGAGCCCATACCGATCGAGGGCCGAACTCGCCGCCTCGCGCGCCATGCCGTCGCGGTTGGCGTCGCCGCGATGCAGGAGTTCGAGCAGGGTGCGCCCGCGGAACTCGGGGTGCTCGTGGTTCTGCGCGAACCACCCCGGCACGACTCTCGCACCGAGCACCGCGCGCCCGGTGTGGGGAATCCGGGCGAGCTTCTCCCCGACCGTCGTGACGTGCCCGAGCGTGCGATCGGGCTCGGTGCCGCCGCCGGCGAGCAACCGGAGGAAATGCGACTTGCCCGAGCCGTTCGATCCGAGCACCGCGACCCGGTCGCCGTACCAGACCTCGAGGTCGAACGGCTTCATGAGGCCCGTGAGCTCGAGGCGCTCGCACACCACCGAGCGCTTGCCGGTGCGCTCCCCGCGCAGCCGCATCGCCACGTTCTGCGACGGCGGGCGCTCCTCGGGCGGCCCGGCCTCCTCGAACTTCCGCAACCGCGTGACGGCGGCCTGGTAGCGCGACGCCATGCCGTCGTTGCAGGTGGCCTTCACCTTGAGGGTCGCGACGAGCGTTCGCAGTGCGGCGTGCTGTTCATCCCAGCGCCGCCGCAACTCGTCGAGCCGCTCGAAGCGCTCGTCGCGCGCGCGGTGGTATCCCTCGAAGCTGCCGCCGTGCACCCACGCGGTGTTGCCGGCGGCACCGAGCTCGAGCGTCACGATGCGGTCGGCGGCGCGCGCGAGCAGCTCACGGTCGTGCGAGACGAGCAGCACCGTCTTCGGCGTCGACCGCAACTGCGCCTCGAGCCAGCGCTTGCCGGGCACGTCGAGGGAGTTGTCGGGCTCGTCGAGGAGCAGCACCTGCTCGGGCCCGCGGAAGAGCGCCTCGAGCGCGAGCCGCTTCTGCTCGCCGCCCGAGAGCGTGGCGAGCTCGCGCCACTTGGCGCGTTCGAAGGGAATGCCGAGCGCCGCGCTCGTGCAGTGGTCCCACACGACCTCCTGCTCGTAGCCGCCGGCCTCGGCGTACTCGGCGAGCGCCGTCGCGTAGCGCATCTGCGCCGCCGTGTCGTCGCGTTCGATGAGGGCGTCCTCGGATGCCTCGAGCTCGATCGCCGCGGCCCTGATGCGGGCCGGCGCGACCGACACGAGCAGCCCCGCGACCGTCTCGGCGGCCCCGTCGACGGTTCGGCCCGTGCCCACGAACTGGTCCATCACGCCGAGTCCGCCGTCGACCTGCACGCTGCCCTCGTCGGGGCGGACGTCGCCGCGGATGATGCGCAGCAGGGTCGACTTGCCCGCGCCGTTCGCGCCGATGAGCGCCGTCGTCGCGGCATCCGTCACCCGGAATGCGAGGTCGGCGAGCAACGGCCTGCCGTCGGGTAGCGAGAACCAGACGCCGTTGACGTCGATGAAGCCCATGCGAGTGTCCGATCGGTCGGCGGCCGCGCCGCGCCGCCCCCGGGCAGCCGACCAGACTACACGCACCGCGAGTTCCCGTGCCACTCGATCCGATCTGCGGCAAGCTGGAGGCATGCAACGCATCGCCGCAGAACCGCTCGACGCCCTCCGCAACCGCACGAGCGCGAAGTGGCGCAGCTACCCCGCCGACGTGCTGCCGCTGCCCGTCGCCGAGATGGACTACCCGCTCGCCGAGCCCATCGCGGCGGCGCTCATCGACGCGGTGCGACGCTCGGACACGGGGTACAACCAGGGCAGCCGCACCGTCGCCGAGGCGTTCCAGGGCTTCGCCGCGACGCGCCTCGGCTGGGACGTCGACCCGGCCCGCGTCACGTGCACCGCCGACGTGAGCATGGGCATCGTCGAGGTGCTGCGCCGGGTCACGAAGCCCGGAGACGGCGTCGTCATCACGCCGCCCATCTACCCGCCGTTCTTCGACCTCGTGACCGAGAGCTCGGCCCGGATCGTCGAAGTGCCGATGCTCGGGGGCATCGACCAGGGCTGGGCCCTCGACCTCGAGGGCATCGAGGCGGCGTTCGAGGCGGGCGCCCGGGCGATGGTGCTCTGCAACCCGCACAATCCGATCGGCATGGTCCCGGATGCCGCGACGCTCGCGGCGCTCGCCGAGATCGCCGCGCGCCACGACGTCACGATCGTCGCCGACGAGGTGCACGGGCCGCTCGCGCAGCCCGCGACGCCCTACACGCCGTTCCTCACGGTCTCGGATGCCGCGCGCGAGCACGGCATCGCGATCACGTCGGCCAGCAAGTCGTTCAACATCGCCGGGCTGAAGTCCGCGCTCGTCGTCACCGCGAGCGATCGCGGCGACCGCGTCCGTGCCGCCCTGCCCTACGAAGTCGAATGGCGCATGGGGCAGTTCGGCGCGATCGCCTCGGTCGCGGCGTTCCGGGCGGGCGGGCCGTGGCTCGACGGCGTGCTCGCGAGCCTCGACGACAATCGGCGGCTGCTCGCCGATCTCCTCGCCGACGAGCTTCCCGGGGTGCGCTACCGGATGCCCGACGCCACGTACCTCGCCTGGCTCGACCTCTCAGTGCTCGGCTGGGGCGACGACCCGGCGGCCTACGCCCTCGAGCACGCGAAGGTCGCGCTCGCCAACGGTCCGACGTTCGGTGCCACCGTGGGGCGTGGGCATGCGCGGCTGAACTTCGCCTGCACGCCCGAGGTGCTCGACGAGGCGATCACGCGGCTGGCGGAGGCTCACCTGGTGTAGTTCGGCGCCTCCACCACGATCTGCACGTCGTGCGGGTGCGACTCCTTGAGACCGGCCGGCGTGATCCGCACGAACTTGCCCTTGGCCTTCAGCTCATCGATGGTGCGGGCGCCCACGTAGAACATCGACTGTCGGAGCCCGCCGACGAGCTGGTAGGCGACGGCCGACACCGGGCCGCGGTAGGGCACCTGGCCCTCGATGCCCTCGGGGATGAGCTTGTCGTCGCTCGGGACATCCGACTGGAAGTAGCGGTCTTTCGAGTACGAGGTCTTCTTGCCGCGGGTCTGCAACGCGCCGAGCGAGCCCATGCCGCGGTAGGTCTTGAACTGCTTGCCGTTCTGGAAGACGAGCTCGCCCGGGCTCTCGGCGGTGCCCGCGAGGAGCGAGCCGAGCATGACCGTGTCGGCTCCGGCGACGAGCGCCTTCGCGATGTCGCCCGAGTACTGCAGCCCGCCGTCGGCGATGAGCGGGACCCCTGCGGGCCTCGTCGCCTTCGACGCCTCGTAGACGGCCGTGACCTGGGGCACGCCGACACCGGCGACGACACGCGTCGTGCAGATCGAGCCGGGACCGACGCCGACCTTCACGGCGTCGGCACCCGCGTCGACGAGCGCCTGGGCGCCCTCACGAGTGGCGACGTTGCCGCCGATCACGTCGATGTGGGCGAACGTCGCGTCGGCCTTGATCCGCCGGATGATGGCGAGGACGCCGGCGCTCTCGCCGTTGGCCGTGTCGACGACGAGCACGTCGACGCCCGCGTCGCGGAGCGCCTCTGCGCGCTCCCATGCGTCACCGAAGAAGCCCATCGCGGCACCGACCCGCAAGCGACCCTCGGCGTCTTTCGTCGCGTTGGGGTACTGCTCCGACTTGTCGAAGTCCTTGACCGTGATGAGGCCCGTGAGCCGGCCCTCGTCGTCGACGAGCGGCAGCTTCTCGACCTTGTGCTGCGCGAAGATCGCGATCGCCTCGTCGGGGTCCATGCCGACGCGGCCCGTGATGAGCGGCATCTTCGTCATGACGTCGGCGACCTTCGTCGACGACTTCTCGAAATCGGAGACGAACCGCATGTCGCGGTTCGTGATGATGCCGACGAGGATGCCGTCGGCGTCGATGACCGGCAGGCCGCTGACGCGGAACGTGGCACACAACTCGTCGACCTCGGCGACGGATGCGTCGGGCGTCGTCGTCACCGGATTGGAGACCATGCCCGACTCGCTGCGCTTCACGCGGTCGACCATCTCTGCCTGCTCCTCGATCGAGAGGTTGCGGTGCAGGATGCCGATACCGCCCTGTCGGGCCATGGCGATCGCCATGCGCGACTCGGTGACGGTGTCCATCGCGGCCGACAGGAGCGGCGTCGCGACGGTGATGCGCCGGGTGAGACGCGAGGCCGTGTCGGCTTCGCTCGGGATCACATCGGTGTGACCTGGCAGCAGCAGGACGTCGTCGTACGTGAGTCCCGTGAATCCGAACGGATCTGCCTGATCCATGTCTTCCCTTCAATCTGTGATGCCCCAGTGGCCGCGCGAAAGTGAATCGTGCGATCACTCAATGTTAAGCGAGTTTGCATAGAGGGCATTCCCCGGATAACAATCGAGGGCCATTGTGGACCGCGCATGAAACACTTGGGACATAATCGGCACGTACTGTCGACGACGATGTCGATAGGAAAGACCGGACCCGGGCGGCCATAAGCCCCCGGGCACCCTTGGAGGTGCAGTGGAACCCACGCAAACAGTCGCCAAACGGTCGCCCCGAAGGTGGTTCGTCCTCCTCGGAATCCTGTTGTCCGCACTCACTCTGTCCGGCATCGCAGCGTCCCCTGCGATGGCGGATTCCGTGAGTACGGAGGACAGCGCCGAGGAGTTCGAGTACTTCTTCACGGGCAACGTGACATTCGATGATGAACCGCTCGAGGGCGTTCGCATCACGGTCGAAGGCGACGACGGCTTCGAAGCCGAGACAGAGACCGATGCCGAGGGCAAGTGGCGCATCGGCGTGCCCGAGAAGGCCGAGTACGAGCTCACGCTCGACGAGGACACCCTTCCCGAGGGCGTCGTCGTCGCAGAAGGCCAGGCCACCATCACCTCGGAGTTCGGGCTCACGAAGCTCAAGGCGGTGAACTTCTTCCTCGGCGAGGGCCAGCGCACCACGACCGACTTCGGCGCCCAAGTGCTCATCCGGTTCATCAACGGTCTGAACTTCGGCCTTCTGCTCGCACTCGCGGCGATCGGCCTCTCGCTGATCTTCGGCACCACGGGCCTGTCGAACTTCGCGCACGCGGAGATGGTCACGTTCGGGGCGCTCATGATGCTCACCTTCGGGGTCGACCTCGCATTCCCGATCTGGCTCGCCATCATCATTGCGATCGTCCTCAGCGCAGCGCTCGGATGGACGCTCGACGCCGTGATCTGGAAACCGCTCCGCAGGCGCGGAGTGGGCCTCATCCAGCTCATGATCGTCAGCATCGGCCTCTCGCTCGCGGTCCGCTACATCTACCAGTTCATCTACGGTGGATCGACGCGGCAGCTTCCGGGAGCGACTCTCGCCTCCGACATCCACCTCGGGCCCGTCTCGATGTCGTGGGTCGACCTCGCGAGCATGATCACGAGCATCGTGGTGCTCGCGGCCGTCGCGTACTTCCTGCTGCGTACGCGCATCGGCAAGGCGACGCGCGCGGTCTCCGACAATGCGAGCCTCGCCGCAGCGAGCGGCATCGACGTCGATCGCGTCATCCGCATCGTCTGGGTGATGGGCGCCGCGCTCGCCGGTCTCTCTGGCATCCTGTGGGCGTACTTCCGACCCGGCGTCAGCTGGGACATGGGCTTCCAGATCCTGCTGCTCATCTTCGCAGCCGTCACCCTCGGCGGGCTCGGCACCGCGTTCGGCGCACTCGTGGGCTCCATCATCGTGGGGCTCTTCATCGAGATGTCGACGCTGTGGCTGCCATCCGACATGAAGTACGTGGGCGCACTCGTCGTGCTCATCCTCGTGCTGCTGTTCCGACCGCAGGGCATCCTGGGTCGCCGCGAGAGAATCGGCTAAGGAGGACCGACCATGATCGACTGGATTCAGATCTTCTCCAACGCGGCGCAGGAGCTCATCAGCCCCACCACCGCGGCATACGCCTTGGCCGCCCTCGGCCTGGCGATCCACTTCGGCTACACGGGTCTCCTGAACTTCGGTCAGGCGGGCTTCATGGCCCTCGGAGCATACGGGTACGCGATCTCCATCCTGAGCTTCGGATTCCCCGTGTGGGCCGCCGTGCTCATCGGAATCGCGGCATCCGTGGTGTTCGCCCTGATCCTCGGCATCCCGACCCTGCGGCTCCGCGCCGACTACCTCGCGATCGTCACGATCGCGGCGGCAGAGATCCTGCGGCTCACGTTCACGACGAACACGTTCGCCGACATCACCGGCTCGGCGAGCGGCCTGCAGGGCTACAAGGGCGGCTTCGCCGAGCTCAACCCGATCCCCTCGGGCACCTACGGTTTCGGACCCTTCACGTACAACGCGTACGACTGGTGGGTCCGCATCGTGGGCTGGTCGCTCGTGGTGCTCCTGGCCCTCGTCACGTGGCTCATCATGCGCAGCCCGTGGGGCCGCGTCATCAAGGGCATCCGTGAAGACGAAGACGCCGTGCGCGCACTCGGCAAGAACGTCTACTCGTACAAGATGCAGAGCCTCATCCTCGGTGGCGTCTACGGCACCCTCGGGGGCATGATCTTCATCCTGCCCCGGTCGGTGGTGCCGGCGAACTACCAGACGTCGCTCACCTTCTTCGTCTACGCGATCCTGCTCCTCGGCGGGGCCGCCACGATCCTCGGGCCGGTCATCGGCTCGGTGATCTTCTGGGTGCTGCTCTCCTTCTTCTCGGGCTTCGTCGCCCGGGCGGTCGAGGCCGGCTGGCTCCCATTCATGTCGCAGGTGCAGGCCGGCCAGCTCCGGTTCATCCTCGTCGGCATCGCGATCATGCTGATCGTGATATTCAGGCCTCAGGGCATCTTCGGGAACAAGAAGGAGCTGGCCTTTGTCAAGTAACGTCACTCCCACGTCCAAGCCGGTGAAGACCACCGGCCTCCATGTCGGCGAAGCCGCACCGGGTTGCCGCAAGGTCGACCCGATCCTCATCGCCGACGATGTCAGGCGCACCTTCGGCGGTCTCACCGCCGTTGATGTCGACCATGTCGAGGTCCCCCGGGGTGCGATCACCGCACTCATCGGTCCGAACGGCGCCGGCAAGACGACCCTCTTCAACCTGCTCACGGGCTTCGACAAGCCCGACAGCGGGAAGTGGGAGTTCGACGGTCGGTCGCTCGCGCATGTGCCGGCCTACCGGGTGGCTCGCATGGGCCTCATCCGCACCTTCCAGCTGACGAAGTCGCTCGCCCTGCTCACCGTGCTCGACAACATGAAGCTCGGCGCGAAGGGCCAGATCGGCGAGAACCTCTTCCGGTCGTTCCTGCCGTTCCTCTGGCGCAAGCAAGACGACGAGATCGAGGCGAAGGCACTCGAGATCCTCGCGCGCTTCAAGCTCGACACCAAGAAGGACGACTACGCAGCCAGCCTGTCGGGCGGGCAGCGCAAGCTCCTCGAGATGGCGAGGGCGCTCATGAGCGACCCGACGCTCGTCATGCTCGACGAGCCGATGGCAGGTGTCAACCCGGCCCTCACGCAGTCGCTGCTCGACCACGTGCTCGACCTGAAGTCCCAAGGCATGACGGTGCTGTTCGTCGAGCACGACATGCACATGGTGCGCCACATCGCCGACTGGGTCATCGTGATGGCCGAGGGCAAGATCGTCGCCGAAGGCGACCCCCATCTGGTCATGCAGGACCCCGCCGTGATCGACGCCTACCTCGGCGCCCATCACGACGCCGACATCGGCACAACGGACACCGAGCACGTCGAGGTGTTGAAGGAGCTCATCGATGACGAACAGTGAACCGACCGCTGCTGCGGTCCTCGAACCCGTCGCCGAGGCGGTCGTGGAAGCCACGAATGTCACGGCGGGCTACCTGCCCGGCGTGAACATCCTGAACTCGTGCTCCCTCATTGCGAGGAAGGGCGAGCTCATCGGCATCATCGGCCCGAACGGCGCCGGCAAGTCGACGCTCCTGAAGGCCATCTTCGGCCTCGTGAAGGTGCGCGACGGCGCGATCCGCCTGAACGGCGAGGAGATCACGAACCTCAAGGCGAACAAGCTCGTCGCCAAGGGCGTCGGGTTCGTGCCGCAGACGAACAACGTGTTCCCCTCGCTCACCATCCAGGAGAACCTCGAGATGGGAATGTTCCAGAAGCCGAAGGGCGTCAAGGAGCGCCTCGAGTACGTCACCGCGATCTTCCCCGAGCTCGGCAAGCGGCTCGGCCAGCGCGCCGGCTCGCTCTCGGGTGGTGAACGTCAGATGGTGGCGATGTCGCGCGCGCTCATGATGGGACCGCACGTGATGCTGCTCGACGAGCCCTCTGCCGGGCTTTCCCCCGTGCGCCAGGACGAGGCCTTCCTTCGTGTGAAGGAGATCAACCGCGCCGGCGTGACCACCATCATGGTCGAGCAGAACGCGCGGCGCTGCCTGCAGATCTGCGACCGCGGCTACGTGCTCGATCAGGGCCGCGACGCCTACACCGGCACGGGGCGCGACCTGTTGAACGACCCGAAGGTGATCGGCCTCTACCTGGGCACGCTCGGCCAGGACTGATCCACCAGTACGAACGGGGGCGGATGCTGCGGCATCCGCCCCCGTTCTGCGTTCGCCCGACCCCAGCACCCGCTCCCCGCTTACCCGCCCTCATGCCTTTCCGCATCACCCGCACATCGGCGGATGAGGCAGTGTCGGCAGACACGCCGGTGGAGGCACCACGAATCGCCGCACAGGTGCGGTTCCTGCCACTTCCGCGACAGCGGCGCGACGGCGTGAACGCCACGGAGAGCTCCCCCGAGCCCGCGAGTCGGTCCCGGGGCGCCTGTGCCCACGCAACGGGCCGGACGCGGGCACGAGAAAGGGCCCAGCCCAAGCCGAGGCCCCATGCGGGCACGAGAAAGGGCCCCGGCCGAAGCCGAGGCCCTTCCAGGCGAGAACCGTACTACTGGATGCGCGAGTACGTGTTGTCGTCGCCGTACTCGTAGATACCGATGGTCGCCTCGGTGGGGTCTCCGTGCTCGTCGAGCGTGATCGGGCCGGACGGGCCGTCCCAGTCGATCTGCGAGCCTTCGGAGAGCGCCGTGAAGGCGTCGCCGAGGTCGGTGACCTTCTCACCGTCGCCGGTGCCACCCGACACCTGACGCAGGTACTTGCCGATGTCAACACCTTCGGTGCTGTTCGCCGCGTACGCCGCAAGGGCGATCAGCACGGTCGCGTCGTACGACTCGGGACCGTAGCTGAAGTCCGCCAGGTCGGGGTCGACGGCGAGGATCCGCTCACGGAAGTCGTCTTCGAGCTCCGGACCGGGCAGCGTGCCCTTCGCGCCGGTGATGAGGCCGGGTGCGAAGTCTGCGCTGTAGTTGGACAGGTTGCCGTCGACGAAGTAGAGCTGGTCGCCGGGGTAGCCCGAGCCGACGAGCGCCGGAACGACGACCTTGGCCTCATCGAAGGTGATGACGGCCACGGCGTCGGGGTTCGCGGCGTTGATCGCCGAGAGCTGCGCGTCGAAGTTCGAGTCACCCGTGTTGAAGAGCTCCTCGGCAACGACTTCGCCGCCTGCCGCCTCGAACGACGCCTTGGTGGCCTCTGCGAGGCCGGTGCCGTACGGGTCGTTCAGGACGAGGAGACCGAGGGTCGAAGCGCCGTCTGCGGCGATCTGGTTGCCGAGCACCTCACCCTGCAGGAGGTCGGACGGCGCAGTACGGAAGTACAGGTCGTTGTCCTCGTACTCGGTGAAGTCGGGCGACGTGTTCGCCGGCGAGAAGTGCACGACACCGGCCGCGGTGATCTGGTCGATGACCGTGAACGACACACCCGACGACGCGGCACCGATGATCGCCGAGACGTCCTGCGAGAGCAGGTCGGTGACGGAGACGGTGGCGATGTCGGTCGTGGTGTCACCGGAGTCGCGGTAGATGACCTCGATGTTGAGGCCCATGTCGGCTTCGTTGATCTCCTGTGCGGCGAGCGCCACACCGGCCTCCTCGGGCGGGCCGAGGAACGCGAGCGTTCCACTCTGCGGAAGGATCGTGCCCACCTTGAGGGTGAGGTCTCGTTCGCCTGCCTCGACGGGCAGGGCGTCGCCGGCGTCGGCCGGCTCTTCCGTCTCGGCCGGCGGCGTGCCACCCGTTGCGCACGCAGAGAGGATGAGGGTGCTGACGCCAGCGATGGCGAGACCCGTCCAGGCTGCGCGAGCCGAGCGCGAGGCCTTGGCCTTCGCGAATACGCTCATGTTGCTCCTTGGGACTGAAGGATTGGTACACAAAGCAGCGTCTGGTGACGCCGTTGTTTGACAGTATTGCGCCCCAATGGCGGAAACAAGTCGCGCCGGTCACAACCGTGTAACACCGCAGGAATCGTTATCTCGCCGACACCTTGCCCGCCGAAAGCGCACAGAATCGGCGTGCAGCGCGACCTCGACGCGCAGAACGCGCGTTGCGGCATCCGCTCGCCTGGGGACCCCTTCGAGCCCCATTCGCGCCTGGATCAGGGCCTGATCCAGACCTCAGATGAGCTCTGTCGGAACGCGTCGCGAGGCACGGACGCCCCTCACGAGGTCGAACGTGAGCACCGCGAGGGCGACCCACACGAGGGCGAATCCGATCCACCGTTCGAGCGGCATCGGCTCTTGCAGCACCGCGACGCCGACGATGAACTGGATGAACGGCGCGAAGTACTGGATGAACCCCATGTAGATGAGCGGCAGCCGGCGCGCCGCGGCCGCGAACAGGAGCAGCGGCACCGCCGTGATGGCTCCGGCGAGCAGCAGCAGCGTCGTGTGCCAGCCGCTCACCGTGCCGATCGTGAGCCCGGTGGTCATCGACACGAACACGAGCTGCACGACGGCGAGCGGCGCGAGCCAGGCGGTCTCGAGGGTGAGCCCGGAGACTGCGTCGACCTTGGGCCCGACGCGCTTCTTGATGAGGCCGTAGAAGCCGAATGAGAACGCGAGCACGAGGGCGATCCACGGCAGCTGCCCGTAGCCGAAGGCGAGCACGACGACGGCGACGATGCTGATGCCGACGGCCACCCACTGCGTCACGTTGAGGCGCTCGCGCAAGACGAGCACGCCGAGGAAGACCGTGACGATGGGATTGATGAAGTAGCCGAGCGCGGCCTCGACGACCTGCCCGGTGAGGGTGGCGTAGACGTAGGTCTGCCAGTTGACGAAGATGAGCACGCCCGCGATGCCCATCGTGAGCACCGCGCGGCGGTCGCGCAGGATGGTCGCGAACGGGCGCCAAGCGCGCGTGACCGTGATGACGAGGGCGCAGAACACCAGCGAGAGCAGCACGCGCCATCCGACGACCTCGAAGGGCCCGGTGGGCGCGAGCGCAATGAAGTAGATGGGGAGGAAGCCCCAGAGACTGTAGGCGCTGATCGCGAAGACGAGTCCGGAGCGGCTCACGCCTGATGCGGGCGTGAGGTTCGCCCCGGCCGAGACATCGGAACGGGTTGACACCGGCTCAGACTACGCCTGACCGCAGACATCCGCCGCCGGGCATACGAAGAGGCCCGGATGCCGCAGGGCATCCGGGCCTCGAACGAATCGTGTCGACTAGCGAACCACGACCGCGAGCACGTCGCGGGCCGAGAGCACGAGCAGGTCGTCGCCGCCGAACTTGACCTCGGTGCCGCCGTACTTGGAGTAGATCACCTTGTCGCCGACTGCGACGTCGAGCGGGATGCGATTGCCGTTGTCATCGATGCGACCGGGGCCCACGGCCACGACCTCGCCCTCTTGGGGCTTCTCCTTGGCAGTGTCGGGGATGACGAGACCTGACGCGGTGGTCTGCTCGGCGTCGACCTGCTTGATGACGATGCGATCCTCGAGCGGCTTGATGGAAACCGACACGTTTGACCTCTTTCTTGACGAAGACTGTTTAGCACCCTCAAAGCGAGAGTGCTAAGACGAGTCTAGGCAGGATTTGGCACTCATGCAACGCGAGTGCCAGCGCACGGATGTGGGTGCTAGCGTGGCCGGGTGGATCGCGCCGAGCTCGTCGAACTGCTCTCTCCAGAGGGCCTCCGGCTCCTCGACGGCCTGCCCGCCTGGGATTCGAAGGCCGACATCGTGAAGACGGTCGCGGGACTGCGCCGCGAGGGGCATCCGTCGGGTCTCGTGGCCACCGTGCTCAGCCAATCGAAGCTGCGTGCGAAGGCCCGTGCGAAGTTCGGCGAGTTCGCCTCGCGCATGCTCTTCACCGAGGCGGGCCTCGAGCAGGCGACGCGGCTCAGGGTCGCCGCCCTGCATGCCGGCCGCTTCTCTCGAGCCGGCATCACGCACGTGGCCGACCTCGGCTGCGGCATCGGCGGCGACGCGCTCGCGATGGCCGCGATCGATCTCGAGGTGACGGCCGCCGAAGCCGACGAGGTCACCGCCGCGATCGCCGCGTACAACCTCACGCCGTTCTCGCGGGTCCAGGTGCTGCACGCACGCGCCGAAGACGTGCCGCTCGGCGGCATCGGCGGCGCCTGGCTCGACCCGGCACGCCGCACGACGACCGGAGGCACCACGAGGCGCATCTCGGATGCCGCCGACTACTCCCCCTCGCTCGACTTCGCGTTCGGCCTCGCCGAGCGGATGCCGGTGGGAGTCAAGCTCGGCCCGGGCACCGACCGCGACGTCATCCCCGCCGAATCCGAGGCGCAGTGGGTCTCGCTCGACGGCGACGTCGTGGAGCTCGGCGTCTGGCTCGGCCAGCTGGCACGCCCGGGCATCCGCCGCGCAGCGCTCGTGATCCGCGGCGACGCCGCCCACGAGCTCACGGCCGCGGCCGACAGCGAGGATGCTCCGACCGGCCCGATCGGCGACTACCTCTACGAGCCCGACGGCTCCGTCATCCGTGCGCGCCTGATCGGCGACCTCGCGCGCGCGAACGGTGCATGGATGGCGAGCGCCGGCATCGCCTACCTCACGGCCGATACACCGTTCGAGTCGCCCTTCGCGCAAGGGTTCCGGGTGCTCGAGCGACTTCCCGCCGACGAGCGGCAGCTGCGCCAGGCCCTGCAGGCGCGCCGCGTCGGCACCCTCGAGATCAAGAAGCGCGGGACCGACGTCGATCCGGCGGCGCTCCGCACGCGGCTGAAGCTGCGCGGCGACGAGTCGGCGACGATCGTGCTCACCCGGGAGCTCGGCCGGCACGTCGCGCTGCTCGTCGAGCGACTCTAGCGACGCGAGCGGCTCGAGCGACGCGCGCGGTCGGCTCAGGTGTGGGTGGCTCAGGCGGGCAGCGCGCCGAACACGATCGCGTAGTAGCCGATCCACACCGCTGAGAACACGAGGCCCGCGAGACCCGTGCCGATGCCGACGAACGCGAGCGTGCGGCCCTTCTCCTCGCGGCGCAGGCCCAGCACGCCGAAGATGATCGCGGCGATGGACAGCGGCAGCATCCATCCGACGAACAGCGATGCGATGGCCCCCATCGTGCCGACGACGGCCGCGATCCAGCTGTACACCCTGCGCTGGGTCGCCTCCTCGACAGCATCGGCCACGTCGCCGCCGGGCCGGTGCACGATGAGGAGCTGGCCGGTCGAGAGCGATTGCAACTGCCCGGTGTCGAAGGGCACCTCGAACTCGCGCACGGTCGGGTCGACACGGAAGGTCGGCTCGGCCGGCTGGTACGGCGCGAGCGGATCTCCCGGTTCGAAGCGATCGGGGGCCCCGCCCTCAGGCGAAACCCCCTCACGCTCGGTCATGAGTGCCTCATCAGTACGTGTAGTCCATCGTTCCTACGGTCGCGGCGAGGATGCCCCACAGCAGCAGTGAAAGCAGGCCGATGGCGATTCCGACGAATCCGAGGATGATGCCGGTGAGCCACATGCCCTTGGCCGCCGGCTCCTTCCGCTTGCCGATGAAGCCGAGCACCACGGCAGCCGCAGGGATGAACAGTTGCATGATGCCACCGACGAACGGGATGAAGACCACGAAGAAGCCCACGAGGCCGATGATGCCGGCGATCAGCGAGATGAGGCTGAACACGGGCGTCGGCTTGCTGGGCGTCGTGCCGTACGCGGGCGCCGCGTAGCCGGGCTGTGCCGGTGCGCCGTATGCGGGGGCGGCGGGCGGCTGGTCGGACGGCATCCCGTAGCCGGCAGCGGGCGGCGGAGGCGGCGGCGGCGTGGCCGAGCCGTAGCTCGGCGGCTCCGGCGGAGCCGGAGGAGCGGGCGGCTCAGGCGCTGCGGGCGGCTCGGGAGCCGACGGCACCTCGGGCTCGCTGGCGAACGGCTCGGCCGTGGCGCCGGCCTCGTCGGCCGAGAGCGGCGACTCGGGCGCGGCCGCCACTTCGGGCTCCTCGGGTGTCTTGGGCACCTTGGGAACGTCGTCGGGTCTGTTCGGATCACTCATTGGCATTCGCCCTTCTTCGTGGTCGTGTTCTGCTGGCACGCGCTCAGTACGTCGTGACAACACCGGTGGAGTAGAGGGCGGCGAGCCCCGCGATCACGACGATGACGACGATGATCGAGAGCACGATGCCGATGTAGCCGATGATGAGGCCGGCGAGCGCGAGGCCGCGGCCCTGTTCGCCGGTCTTCTTGATCTGGCCGAGTGAGATGTGTCCGCAGATGATGCCCGCGATGAATCCGATGCCCGTCGCGAAACCGACGAGGGATGCCACGAGGGAGACGATCGCGAGCGTGTTGGTCTTGCCGGTCGCCGGCTGGCCGTAGGCACTCTCGGCCTGGCCGTAGGCAGGAGGGCCGGCAGGCGGCGCGCTGTAACCGGGTGCTGAGGGCCCCGTCGGCGGCACGGGCGGCACGGGCGCTCCGGGCTCAGGAGTGTTCGGATCGGTCACGATGGTCCCCCTCATGCTGTGGTCATGCGCGCCGCCGTCTGCGGCGGGCGCGACGGCGGCGTCGACTGGCGACATCCGGCGTCTTCGAGTTCACACTATCGCGGCGATGGCACGATTCACAGGATCGCGTTCGGCATGGTCAGGCTTGGATTTCGGTGACGGGCAGCGTCGAATCGGCGCCGAATCCGAGCTCGGACGGTGCGTGGCCCGCCATCACGAGCTGGGCGCCGAGCGCGGCGATCATGGCTCCGTTGTCGGTGCAGAGGGAGAGCGGCGGCACACGCAGCGCGATGCCCGCGGCATCCGCTCGCGATTGGGCCACCTCGCGGAGCCGGGCGTTCGCGACGACGCCGCCGCCGAGCAGGAGCCTCGGCACCCCGAGGTCGGCGCACGCGGCGACGGCCTTGCCGACGAGCACGTCGACGACGGCCTCGCGGAAGCTCGCGGCGACGTCGGCGAGCGGCACGGGCTCGCCGGCCGCCTCACGCTGTTCGACCCAGCGGGCGACGGCGGTCTTCAATCCCGAGAAGCTGAAGTCGTAGCGATGCGCAGCCAGATCTTTCGGGTGCGTGAGCCCGCGCGGGAACCGGATCGCCGCCGGGTCGCCGCCGATCGCGGCCCGGTCGATCTCGGGTCCTCCGGGATACGGCAGGCCGAGCACGCGCGCGACCTTGTCGAACGCCTCCCCCGCGGCGTCGTCGATCGTCTCGCCGAGCAGCTCGACGTCGGCGACGAGGTCGCGCACGAGCAGCAACGAGGTGTGCCCGCCCGAGACGAGCAGCGCGACGGTGGGCGTCTCGAGCGGCGCCTCGTCGTCGAGCAGGTCGGCGCCGACGTGCCCGACGAGGTGGTTCACGGCGTAGATCGGCACCTCGAGCGAGAGGGCGAGGGCCTTCGCCGCTCCCACGCCGACCATGAGGGCGCCCGCGAGGCCCGGACCGTTGGTGACGGCGATCGCATCGATCTCGCCGAGCGCGACACCGGCCTCGTCGAGCGCGGTGCCGATCACCGGCCCGAGCGCTTCGAGGTGCGCCCGCGCGGCGACCTCGGGCACGACGCCGCCGTAGCGCGCGTGCTCCTCCATCGACGACGCGATGATGTTCGCGAGCAGGGTCGTGCCGCGCACGATGCCCACGCCCGTCTCGTCGCACGAGGTCTCGATGCCGAGCACGAGGGGCCGGGTGCGGTTCATCGCGCCTCCCCTGCGTCGGCGCGACGCGGCTGCATTCCGAGCGCTGCGTGGGCTCCGGATGCCGCGGGCCGCGTCACGGCGGCCGGCACCTCGAGTCGCATCGTGATCGCGTCGACCCCGTCGGGCTGGTAGTACCCGCGCCGAACGCCGATCTGGCGGAATCCGAGCGAGGCATAGAGCGCCCGCGCGATCGCGTTGTCGGCACGCACCTCGAGGAACAGTTCGGCGACGTGGCGGCGGCGGGCCTGGGTGATGAGCGCGTGCATGAGGCCGCGGCCGAGACCCATGCCCCGCGCGGCCGGCGCCACCGCGATGGTCTGGATGTCGCCCTGGCCGCTTCCGGCGGGGGCGAGCAGTCCCGCGTATCCGAGCAGGCCGACGGGCGGACGCTTCGGTGATGCGGCAGCACCGGCTCCATCGATGGCCGCTCCCGCGGCATCCGGCGCCTCGGCCTCTTCGGCCTCTGGAACGGGTGCCGCCGCATCGTCGACGGCGACGAGGTAGTAGCCGTGGGGGCTCTCGAGCTCTCGTCGCATTGCGTCTTCAGGCCAGGCATCGGTGACGAAGGTCTCGCGCTCGAGGCGCATGATCGCGTCGAGGTCTTCGACCTTCGCGCGGCGCATCAGCACGCTCATCGCAGCACCCGCTTTCGAGCGGACGGCGTGACGTCGGGGGCCCTGAGATACAACGGCGCATCGCCCGCGAGCGGCAGGCGCCCGGCGGCGAAGGCGAGCTCGGCGAGCATGCCGATGGCGCCCGCCGGCACGAGGTGGGCGTCGAAGCGGATGCCGCGGGCGGCGGGCACCTCGTCGCGCGGAGCGAGCTCGGGCCCGGTGAGCCGCACGGGCAGGTCGTCGGCGTCGAGCCCGTGGTACTCGCTCACGGCGAACTCGCGGCGTCGTGCATCGGTGACGACCTGCAGCCCGCCGATGCCGCCGTCGTGGTACCACGACCACGCCACGGCGTCGTGGCTGACGACCGGGACGAACGGCCTGCCGATGCCGAGCGCGAAGGCGTGCGCGGCCGCGATGCCGACGCGGAGCCCCGTGAACGGCCCGGGCCCCATACCGGCGGCGACCCCGGAGAGCCGACCGGGCGTCACACCCGCTACGGCGAGCGCATCGCGGATGAAGCCGCCCACGACTTCGGCGTGCCGCATGGAGTCGTCGGTGCCGACCTCGGCGAGGATGCCGCCCTCGCGGTCGACGACGGCGACGCTCGTGCCCGTCGAGGTGTCGATGGCGAGGAGCATGGAACCAGCCTACGGCCCGTCGGCGTAGGGGGTGCCCGCCCAGCGGGGGCCGTGGCCGGCCACCGTCATCGTGCGCGGCTCGTCGGCATCGAGCGGATCGTCATCGTCGAGATCGTCGACCACCTCGATCGCCGCGCTCGCACCGGTCGGCCGATCGATCGTGATCTCGAGCCATGACTCGCTCACGTCGTCGAGGAGCCCCGCCCCCCATTCGGCGACGACCACCGCGTGGTCGAAGTCGAGGTCGAGGTCGTCGAGCAGTGCAGCGCCGCCGAGCCGGTAGGCGTCGACGTGCACGAGCGGCGGCCCGCCGACGAGGCTTGGGTGTGTTCGAGCGAGCACGAACGTGGGACTCTGCACCGGCCCTCTCACGCCGAGGCCTGCCCCGATGCCCCGCGTGAGCGTGGTCTTGCCCGCCCCGAGCGGGCCGCTGAGCACGACGAGGTCGCCGGTGCGGAGCGCACCGCCGAGCTCACGGCCGAACGCCTCCATGTCTTCAGCCGTCGGCACCTCGATGCGCATCATCCGTCGCCCACGTAACGACGCGGCACCCGCACGCCGATACGGGTGACGATCTCGTAGCCGATCGTGTCGGCGGCATCCGCCCAGTCATCGGCCGACGGCGCTCCCGACGACGGGTCGCCGAAGAGCACGACCTCGTCGCCGACGACGACGGGCGCATCGCCCACGTCGACGAGGAACTGGTCCATCGCGATGCGGCCGACGACGGGCCGGCGCGCGCCTGCGAGCCACACCTCCGCCCGGTTCGACGCCTGCCGCGGCACTCCGTCGGCGTAGCCGAGCGGTACGAGCGCGAGCGTCGTAGGCCGTTCGGCTCGCCAGGCATGGCCGTAGGAGGCGCCGGTGCCGGCGTCGACGCGCCGCACGGCCGCGACCCTGCCCCGCAGCGTCATCGCGGGAACGAGGCCGAGGTCGGCGGCCGTGGTGCCGTCTCCGAACGGCGGCACGCCGTAGATGCCGATGCCGAGCCGCACGAGGTCGAACCGGGCTTCGGGCCTGCGCAGTGCCGCTGCGGTCGATGCGAGGTGACGCAGCTCTGGCGTGAGGCCCGCTGCGGATGCCGCGGCGAGCGCCCGCTCGAAGGCGGCGACTTGCGCGGCATCCTCGGCGGGCGAAGTGTTCGCGAGGTGGCTGAACACGCCGCGAACGCGCAACCGGCCGTCGCGCACGAGTTCGGCTGCGGCCTGGACGACGCGCTCCCAGTCGGCGGGGGCGACGCCGTTGCGGCTGAGCCCGGTGTCGATCTTCAGGTGCACCGCGGCGATGCGGTCCACGGATGCCGCGGCCTGCGCGATCTCGTTCAGCTGATGAAGCGACGAGACGCCGAGGTCGACGTCGCGCTCGATCGCGGGCGCGAACCGGGCGCCGGGATCGTGGAGCCAGGCGAGGAGCGGCGCCGTGATGCCGGCGTCGCGGAGGGCGATCGCCTCATCGAGGTCGGATGCCCCGAGCCAGTCTGCGCCGCCTTCGAGGGCCGCCCTGGCGACCGGCACGGCCCCGTGGCCGTAGGCGTCGGCCTTGACGACCGCCATCGAGAGCGCGGGCGCGACCTGCGCCGCCAATGCAGCGACATTGGCCCTGATCGCGGCGAGGTCGACGACGGCCTCCCGGAAGGGATGCCGCGCGCCGGGCGTCTCACTCATCGCCGGCACTCGAACCCGCGGGCGGGCCGACGGTCTCCGCCCCCTCGAGCACGACGAAGGCGCTCGCGATGCCCGCGTCGTGGCTCATCGAGAGGTGGACTCGCGCGATGCCGAGCGCCTCGACGTGCGCGGCGAGGGCACCGGCGAGCAGGAAGTCGGGATTGCCCTCGTCGTCTTGCACGATCTGCATGTCGTGCCAGCGGATGACCGCATGCCCGCCGAGGGCCTTGATGAGCGCTTCCTTCGCGGCGAACCGCGCGGCGAGCGACCGTGGCGCGCGCCCGCGTTCGCTCTCAGCGAACAAACGCTCGAGCAAGGCGGGAGTACGGGCCAGCGAGCGCTCGAAACGCCCGATGTCGACCACGTCGATGCCGATTCCCGAGATCACGATTGCCTCCGGCCTCGTCGCCGTGCTACTCGACCGTCACGGACTTCGCGAGATTGCGGGGCTGGTCGACGTCGAGTCCCTTGGCCTGGGCCAGCTCCATCGCGAAGAGCTGCAACGGCACGACCGCGAGGAGCGGCTCGAAGAGCGGGGCGGCGAGCGGAATGCGCAACACCTCGTCGGCGTACGGCAGCACCGCGGCATCCCCCGCCTCGGCGATCGCGATCACGCGCGCGCCGCGAGCCCGGATCTCCTGGATGTTCGAGACCACCTTCGGGTGCAGCGCCGCAGAGCCGCGGGGGCTCGGCACGACGACGAAGACCGGCTGGCCCGGCTCGATGAGCGCGATCGGCCCGTGCTTCAGCTCACCGGCCGCGAACCCCTCGGCGTGGATGTACGCGAGCTCCTTGAGCTTGAGCGCGCCCTCGAGCGCGATCGGATAGCCGACGTGGCGGCCGAGGAAGAGCACCGAGCGGGTGTCGGCCATCCAGTGCGCGAGTTCGCGGACGCGCTCGCCCTGCGCGAGCACGGTCTGGAGCTTGTCGGGCACCGCCTGGAGCTCTGCGAGCTGGGCCGCGAGCTTCTCGGGCGAGAGCGTGCCGCGCACCCGGGCGAGGTGCAGGCCGAAGAGGTAGAGGGCGGCGATCTGCGCGACGAACGCCTTCGTCGAGGCGACGGCGACCTCGGGGCCGGCGTGCGTGTAGACCACGGCGTCGGACTCGCGCGGAATCGTGGCCCCCTGCGTGTTGCAGACCGAGATCGTGCGAGCGCCCTGCTCGCGCGCGTACTTCACTGCCATGAGCGTGTCCATGGTCTCGCCCGACTGGCTGACCGACACCACGAGGGTCTCGGGGTCGAGCACCGGATCGCGGTAGCGGAACTCGTGGCTGAGCTCCACCTCGACAGGCACGCGGGCCCACTGCTCGATCGCGTACTTCGCGACCATGCCGGCGTAGGCGGCGGTGCCGCACGCGATCACGGTGATGCGACGGATGCCGCGGAGCTCCTCGTCGCCGAAGTCCTCGAGCTCGGGGATGACGACGGCACCGTCGACGATGCGGCCGAGGAGCGTGTTGGCGACGGCCTCGGGCTGCTCCGACACCTCCTTGCGCATGAACGACGACCAGCCGCCCTTCTCGGCGGCGGAGGCGTCCCATGCCACGTCGAACGGCTCGACCTCGACGGGCTCGCCGTCGAAGTCGGTCACGTCGACGCCGTCGGCCGTGATCGCGACGATCTGGTCTTGACCGATGGCCACAGCGCGCTTCGTGTACTCGACGAAGGCCGCGACATCCGAGCCCAGGAAGTTCTCGCCCTCGCCGAGACCGATGACGAGTGGCGAGTTGCGACCGCGCACCCACGACGAGGCCGGGCGCATCCTGATGCACGGCGAGGAGTGTGAAGGCGCCGTCGAGGCGGGCGACCGTCGTGCGGAAGGCCTCGCGCAGGTCGCCCTTGGCGCGGTACTCGCGGCCGAGGAGCACGGCGGCGACCTCGGTGTCGGTCTCACTGGAGAACTCGTAGCCCTCGGCGAGCAGTTCGTCTTTCAGCTCGGCGAAGTTCTCGATGATGCCGTTGTGGATGAGGGCGAGCCGGCCCTCGTCACCCAGGTGCGGGTGCGCGTTGCCGTCGGTGGGGCCGCCGTGCGTCGCCCAGCGGGTGTGGCCGATGCCCGTGCCGCCGCGGTGCAGCGGGTGCGCCTCGATCTCGTCGGCGAGGACCTTCAGCTTTCCGGCGCGCTTCGCGGTCTCGATGGTTCCGTCGTCGTCGACGATCGCCACGCCTGCCGAGTCGTAGCCGCGGTACTCGAGGCGACGGAGGCCTCCCATGAGGACGTCGATGCTGCTTCGTTCACCGACATATCCAACGATTCCACACATGCGCTCGATTCTATCCGTGGCGAGCTGGGCGCCCGCCGCGCAGGCGAGAGCGCGACACTAGACTGACGTGGTGCCCGATCAGAACATGTCGTCGTCGCAGGCACCCCAGAGTTCACCGTTCATCGAACTCGGCCGAGCCGATTGGGCCGCTCTCGCCCCATCGATGCCGGCGCCGCTCCGGGAGACCGAGATCGTGCAACTCCGCGGCCTGGGCGAGCCGCTCGACCTTCGCGAGGTCAACGAGGTCTATCTCCCGCTCAGCCGACTGCTGAACCTCTACGTGGGCGGCACGAAGTCACTGCACAAGGTCACGAGCGAGTTCCTTCGCGAGCGGTTCGAGTCGACGCCGTTCGTGATCGGCGTCGCCGGCTCGGTCGCCGTCGGCAAGTCCACGATCGCGAGGCTCCTGCGAGAGCTCCTCGCACGCTGGGAGCACACGCCACGGGTGGAGCTCATCACGACCGACGGCTTCCTGTTCCCGAATGCCGAGCTCGAGCGGCGCGGCCTCATGGACCGCAAGGGATTCCCCGAGTCCTACGACCGGCGGGCCCTCTTGCGCTTCGTGAGCGAGGTGAAGGCCGGGGCCGCCGAGGTGAAGGCGCCGTTCTACTCGCACCTCGCCTACGACATCGTTCCCGACGCCCAGGTCACCGTGCGCCGGCCCGACGTGCTCATCGTCGAGGGACTCAACGTGCTGCAGCCCCCGGGCCCCGGTCACCGCCTCGCCGTGAGCGACCTCTTCGACTTCACGATCTACGTCGACGCGCGCACGAGCGACATCGCCTGCTGGTACGAGGAGCGGTTCCTGAAGCTCCAGCGGGGTGCGTTCGCGAACCCCCGCTCGTACTTCCATCGCTACGCGAGCCTCACCGAGGAACAGGCGCGCAATCGCGCACGCGAGATCTGGCATGCGATCAACGAGCCGAACCTGCTGCAGAACATCCGCCCCACCCGGTCACGAGCCACGCTCGTGCTCCGCAAGAGCCCCGACCACTCGGTGTCGAGCGTGCTGCTGCGCAAGCTCTAGGCGCGGGTCAGGCGGCGCTGCCGTTCGCGAGTCGCACACGCACGACGTCGGCGAGGACCGCGGCGTGGTGCTCGGCCACCGCCTGCTCGGCGGCCTCGACCATCACCCGCACCATCGGCTCGGTGCCCGACGGGCGAAGCAGCACGCGACCCGAGTCGCCCAGTTCGGCTTCGACGGATGCGACCGCCGCGGCGATCTCGGCATCTTCGCCGAGCGCGTGGTGGTCGACATCGCGCACGTTCACGAGCACCTGCGGGTACACCGTCATCACGGAGGCGAGCTCGGCAAGGGTCTTCCCGGTGCGCGCCATCTCGGCAGCGAGGTGGAGTCCGGTGAGCACGCCGTCGCCGGTGGTCGCGTACTCGGTCATGATGACGTGGCCCGACTGCTCACCGCCGAGCGCGAGGCCCTCGGCAGCGAGTGCCTCGAGCACGTAGCGGTCGCCGACCTTCGTCTCGACGACCCGGATGCCCCGTTCGGCCATCGCGCGCCGGAGGCCGAGGTTCGACATGACAGTGACCACGAGGGTGTCGTCGGTGAGCTTTCCGCGCTCGTGCATCGACACCGCGAGGATCGCCATGATCTTGTCGCCGTCGACGATCTCGCCGTTCGCGTCGACCGCGAGGCAGCGGTCGGCGTCGCCGTCGTGGGCGATGCCGAGGTCGGCGCCGTGCTCGACCACGGCGGCCTGGAGCTGGCCGAGGTGCGTCGAACCGACTCCGTCGTTGATGTTCATGCCATCGGGATCGGCGCCGATGACGGTGACCCGGGCGCCGGCGTCGCGGAACGTCTCGGGCGAAACCCCGGCGGCAGCGCCATGCGCGCAATCGAGCACGACATGGAGGCCGTCGAGCCGGTGCGGCAACGTGCCGAGCAGGTGCACGACGTACCGGTCTTCGGCGTCGGCGAAGCGGCGGATGCGGCCGACTCCGTCGCCGATGGGCGCGAGCTTCGGCCGCCCGAGGAAGGACTCGATGCGGTCCTCGACCTCGTCGGGGAGCTTCGTGCCGCCGTACGAGAAGAACTTGATGCCGTTGTCGGGCGCGGGGTTGTGCGACGCCGAGATCATCACGCCGAAGTCGGCGCCGATGCTGTCGATCAGGTATGCCGTCGCGGGCGTGGGGATGACGCCGGCGTCGAGCACGTCGACACCCGAGCTCGCGAGGCCGGCCGACACGGCGGCGGTGATGAACTCACCCGAGACGCGGGGGTCGCGCGCGACCACGGCGACGGGACGTCGACCCGCGGCGCGGAGCTCGTCGGCATGGCGACCGCGAGTGAGGACGGCGGCGGCCGCCTGGGCGAGGCCCAGGGCCAGGTCAGCCGTGAGTTCACGGTTGGCCAGGCCCCGGACCCCGTCGGTTCCGAAGAGCCGAGGCATCGAGTGGACCGAACCCGAGCGCGTCAGCGCTTCGAGAACTGAGGAGCCTTGCGCGCCTTCTTGAGGCCGGCCTTCTTGCGCTCGATCACGCGCGCGTCGCGCGTGAGGAAGCCGGCCTTCTTCAGGCTGGCGCGGTTGTTCTCCCGGTCGATCTCGTTCAGCGCACGAGCGATCGCGAGACGCAGTGCGCCCGCCTGGCCCGAGGGGCCGCCGCCCGTGATCTTCGCGACCACGTCGTAGGAGCCGGTGAGCTCGAGCACCGTGAAAGGGTCGGTGATGAGCTGCTGGTGCAGCTTGTTCGGGAAGTAGGCCGCGAACTCACGGCCGTTGACCGTGATGCTCCCGGCGCCGGGAACGAGCCGCACGCGGGCGATGGCCTGCTTGCGTCGGCCGACAGCCGCGCCGCCGACGTTGAGCACGCGACGGGGGGTGCTGGGAGCAGCCTCAGGGGTGCTCTCGGTGGTGTAGCTCTCGGGAGCCGCTTCGATCTGGTCTGCGATCTTCGCCATGGTGGTGTGAATCCTTATTTCGAGAACGTCGAGTGCGCCGGAATTACTGGGCGACCTGGGTGAGGGTGTACGGCTTCGGCTGCTGGGCCGCGTGCGGGTGCTCCGGGCCGGTGTACACCTTCAGCTTCTTGAGCTGGGCGCGACCGAGCGAGTTCTTCGGGAGCATGCCGCGGATCGCCTTCTCGACGGCGCGGACGGGGTTCTTCTCGAGGAGCTCGGCGTAGCTGACGGCCGTGAGACCACCCGGGTAGCCCGAGTGACGGTAGGCCTTCTTCTGCTCGAGCTTCTGGCCGGTGAGGGCCACCTTGTCGGCGTTCACGATGATCACGAAGTCGCCGGTGTCGACGTGGTTCGCGAAGATCGCCTTGTGCTTGCCACGCAGCAGGGTCGCCGCGTGGCTCGCGAGGCGACCGAGCACGATGTCGGTTGCGTCGATGACGACCCAGTCGCGCTGGATGTCGTTCGACTTGGGAGTAAAGGTGCGCGTCACGGAAGTGCTGCTTTCTGATCGAGTGAGGGGTTCGTGAATCCCACTCCGTTCGAGAGTTCGTTCGCGATGCGAGACGAACGCCCGGGTGGAGGGCTCATCTTCGGATGCCGACGCAGTCGACGACACCAAAGTGCAAGCTTAGCCGACAGACCGACGGGCGTCCAATCGCGGCGCTTCGCACCTCGCGCACGGGATCATTCGAGCTCGTCGGCGTCGGGCAGGTCGAGCTGCACGTGCAATCGGCGACGCGCCCTCGTCTGCGCCGCCCTCGCCTCGAGCTCGTCGTTGTCGGGATATCCGACCTCGGTGAGCACGAGCCCCTTGGCGGGCATCACCGTGAAGGCGCTCGTTCGCTCCCCTGCATGCAGCATCTCGGCCGGCGCGCCGGCGTCGAGCCGACCCTCCCCCACCGCGACGATCGCACCGACGACGGCCCGCACCATCGAGTGGCAGAACGCGTCGGCCTGCAGCGTCGCCACGAGCACGCCGTCATCATCACGCCGCGTCCACCGGTAGGACTGCAGCGTGCGGATCGTCGTGGCTCCCTCGCGCGGCTTGCAGTAGGCCGCGAAATCGTGGAGACCGACGAGCGTGTCGGCCGCGGCGTTCATGGCGGACTCGTCGAGGGCACGATGGATGACGAGCGTGCGACGACGGTCGAGCGGGTTGCGCCGAGCGGATGCGTCGGCCACGCGGTACTCGTACCTCCGCCATGCCGCCGAGAACCGGGCGTCGAACCCGCTCGGCGCCCGATCGATGCCGGTCACGACGACATCGGCGTCGCTGCCGAGGATTCCGTTGACGCGCCGGGCGAGCACTGCCTCGGGGCTTGCCGCTTCAGCCGGGCGGCCGTGCCTCGAGCGGGACACGGCGGCGAGCGCCTCGAGCGGCACGTCGACGTGCGCGACCTGCCCGAGCGCATGCACCCCGGCGTCGGTGCGGCCGGCGACGGTGAGTCGCGGTGCCAAGCCTGAGCGACGGAACAGCGTCGCGAGCGCCGCCTCGAGCACTCCCTGCACCGTGCGGAGCCCCGGCTGGCTGCTCCAGCCGTTGAAGTCGGTGCCGTCGTAGGCGATGCCCATGCGAAGTCGGACGACGGATGCCGCCGCGTCGCCGTTGCCCGCGACATCCGATTGATCGTTCACTGCACCAGCCTAGGGTCGGGGTTCCCGTCGCGCGCCATCTGGGTCTGCGCGGGCGCTGGAGCGGGCACGGCGCGCGGTCCCGGGCCCCCGATGGTCAGCGCGATCACGGCACCCGTGACGAGCACCCATCCGGCGACGCCGACCTGCCACGGCACATACCCCTGCGTGAGGATGACGCCGACGCCGGCGATCGCGATCACCATCCACGCGATGACCGCGACCAGCGGCGTACGGCGCTCCACGGGGTCTGGCCAGCGCGCCTCGAGCCTCGGCACCACGAGGCAGCAGAGGGCCACGACGATGGCGATGGCTGCGATCCACAGGGGACGTGTCGCCCACCACGCCGGCGAGAGCACCGCCGGGAACGGAAGACCCACGATCGCCTGCGCGCCGACGACGACTGCCATGGCGAACGTGTGCCAGAGGTAGATCACCATGCCGTACACGCCGAACACGTACACGCCGCCGAGCAGTGCCCGGCGCTGCATCGCCCCGCGAATGGCAGGCTGCGCGAGCGCGAACAGCGAGACCTGGCCGAGCGCGAGCGCGAGGATGCAGAGCGTCGGCGGGTTGAGGTTGTCGAGCATGTCGTGGGAGTAGCCGAACACCGTCACGAGCACGACGATCACGCCATAACTGCCGGCCGCCATGGCCCAGAGGGTCGCCCGGGAGCGACGGGCGAACCAGCCGTCGCGCAGGCCGAAGCCGAGCTGCTGTGCGAACAGCCACACGAACAGCCAATTGAACGGGCCGATCGGCAGGCCCGTCGCGCGGACGAGCAGGTCGACCACGACGACAGCGCCCGCGAGACCGAGGTATCCGGCCCACGGCGCATGCCGGTGCACCGTCGACATCACGGGCACGAGCGCGGTGCACGCGATATAGACGGGGATGAACCACAACGGCTCGGCGAGCCGCACGGCGAAGGTGCGCACGAACTCGTCGTCGGCCCCCGCCGCGAGCATCAGGGCGAGCACGATGCCCACCGCCGCGGCCACGGAGACCACCGGACGAGCGAGCCGGATGACGCGAAGCCGCACGTAGTGGGCGACCGTCTCGCCGTGGCCGCGGAGCCGCCGCCACTGTGTGATCGCCGCGAAGCCGCCGCAGATGAAGAAGACGGGCATGATCATGAGCGGCCAGGTCGCCCAG